>NZ_AWGW01000006.1:0-409548 GCF_000477535.1 Segatella salivae F0493 | reverse complement strand
GGTGGCAAAAGCCTTTTGCAAGACTCCGGCCTTGCTTCTGGAATTTAGCAATCAATAACTCGATTTCTCCCTGAAAGCGTTTGCAAAGGTAATACATTTACAACCCAAATCCAAATGTTTTTAAAGAAAAGTTTGAAAACTTGTGAAAATTTTCGCGTTGTTTGACAAAACAAGGTGAAAAGCATGACCATATGCAAGACTTCAGGCGACAATTCCACACAAAGCACACTGCAATATCAGGCAAAGAAAAAACCATAAAAGCATCCTCGACGATAAAACGACGACGGCGGCGATCTTTTCTTTCTTTCTTTTCGTCGTTCTTGTTCTTTGTTCTCGTTCTTAGTTCTTAGGCAACTTAACTCCCTGATTATCAGTAATCTCATTTGTTAATTTATCTAAACCGTCGAACGTTCGCTGAGAAATGGGAGAAAATTGGAGCAAGTTCAAGAGAAAACACAACCAACTTTTTGTCCTATTTTATTAGATTTTTTGATGAGTTTTGCATTTTCTCATTACGTTATAAGAGATTATTTCAAGAATAAACTTCATTCCAGAGTAAGAGGATTCAATACATTTTGGTATGTAAAGTCACTCGAAAGTAATAGCATTTACAATCAAATCATGCATCAATATCACTCTATTGTAACAACACAATATTCAGACTGCGTTCCTATACGAAACTTTCCACCCCAAATTCCGAGTCCGCTTGACACATAATAAAACGTGCGTCCTTTCATCAAAGGGCCATAACTATCTTCATAAATAGCTTTTTCAATCCAATTCACTGGCCATACTTGTCCATCATGTGTATGTCCACTAAACTGGAAATCCACCCCATTTCGTTCAGCATCTTCCAAGTGATAGGGTTGATGATCAAGCAAAATCAGATAGTTATTCCTATCTACGCCACTCATCAAATCCTTCAAAGGTTTACGCCGTTTGTTAGTCCTATCGTCACGCCCTATCAGCGTTATACCATTTTCTAAGTCTATCGTTGCATCTCTTAATAGCTTGATTCCCGCATCACGATAGAACTTTTCACTATTTGGTTCGCCTGCATAATAATCGTGATTTCCAAGACATGCAAAGACAGGAGCCTGCAAACGACGGAACTCTTTAGCCATATCTGCACGCAACAATGGCACAACACTGAAGTCAACAATATCGCCAGCAATCAACACATAGTCTGGTTTTTCGGCGTTAATCATATCTACCCACTTAGCCAAATCAGTGCGTGTGTTATGATATCCCAAATGTATATCGCTCACCATCACCATCTTTACTGGCTGCTTTAACCGCTTAGAAGATTTCAAAGCAATAGGAACTTTCACCTTATTATAATAGTGGAGGTTTCCATAAGTGAATATTCCTACAATCAACAATAGCACCACAAGACTCCCCACTCCACTTGCATGGAGGTATTCGCGAGGAAGAATCCCTATCCAACGTGCTACATCTGCCAAGAGGAAGAGCATGAAAAGATAGAGCAATATAAAAAGAGACGAATAACCAATCTCGTAAAATATACGTGCAACAATAGTGGGTAAGCCATCAAGACCAATAAAAAAGTTGAAGAAAATGCAAAGAAAAGCCAGAATCATCAACCCCAAAATTACAGCTTTATAGACATTACCGAAAGGTAAAATCATCCACACATGCCATCCCACAAAACTGCATCCGAGCAGTGGAATAACAAAGAATATCAATCCCATTAAACTATTCATGGCGCAAAAATATGAAATATCATGCAGAAAACACCTTAGAAATATCATAAATATCTTAAAGAAAGTGCATATAAAAGTTATGTCGTTCGACATGAAGAACATAAATATGATACAAAAAAGTTTAGGAAAACTCAAAACATAGTTTAATTGAAAATATTCCCTATGAAGCTTATTGATTCTCTGATTTTATTTGTATTTTTGTGCAAGCAGTGGCGCCCTATCTTTACTTTACCCCACAACACGAAGGCAAGTAAATGCGATTAGTGCCAGAAACCAATAAACATCGTTTATCAACAGACCCATATAAACGAAAGAGGTTATAGCATAATACTGAATAAACAAATAAGAAACAGCATCAAAACAATATGACAGAAAAAGCTCGTGCAAACCGAAACAGGACATTAACAATCGCTGAAAACGAGATTACTACATTAGAAAAAGCAATCATTAACGCTGATGATTTGAAGAAATCATTTGCAGATAATAGCGTGATTAATGCTGATTTGTTCGACTGTCTTGATGCAATTCCCAACGACTACTTTCATTTGATTATCATAGATCCACCCTATAATCTTGCAAAAGACTTTCACGGAAACAAGTTTTCAAAGCTAAACACAACTTCATATGAAGCCTATCTAAGGAGTTGGTTTGGCAAAGTATGTGACAAACTCGCCCCAAATGGAACGCTATACATGTGTGGTGACTGGCAATGTTCGCTCTCTATGCAGAAAGTTATATCCGAACAACTCACCATATTGAACCGAATCACTTGGCAAAGAGAAAAAGGAAGAGGTGCAAAAGCTAATTGGAAGAATGCCATGGAAGACATTTGGTTTGCTGTAAAGAATCCCAAAGACTATTACTTTGACGTTGAAGCTGTCAAGATGAAAAGAAAAGTAATTGCTCCTTACAAAGTCGATGGGAAACCAAAAGATTGGGAACAGACAGAGTCTGGGAACTTTCGCATCACCTATCCATCGAATTTCTGGGATGATATCAGTATTCCTTTCTGGTCAATGCCCGAGAACACCGACCATCCTACACAGAAACCAGAGAAGCTTTACGCTAAATTGATTTTGGCATCAACCAAGCCTGGAGATAAGGTTTTTGACCCTTTCTTAGGTAGTGGCACATCAGCTGTTGTGGCTTATAAACTCAATCGCAACTATGTGGGTATCGAACTCAATCGCGACTATTGCCTTTGGGCTGCCAAAAGACTCATGAATGCCACAAAGAATAAGGTGATACAAGGTTATTCAGACAATGTGTTTTGGGAACGGAACGCCTTAAATAGCCGCGAAGTTAAGAAGAAAAGGACACCATAAATCTATGGAATTAGAGCATATTTTCATTCTAAACGAATGATATAAGGCTCTTATAATACAGGTTTTTCAACCACATATTATAAGCTTAAAAATTAAAATAAGCCCATAGAAACAAAGCAACAGGAATGAAAACTGATAGCAAAAGCAGAGAAAACAAGATGCCAAATCCTCTTTCTTTTAAGGAGATGAGGACAACAAATATACGATAGAAACATTATAAAAGAATAATAATACTCAAAAAACAAAGCCTATGATTAAAATTTTCTTATACGGAGTAGTAGCTGTTATCAGCCTTTACATTCTGTGGAAATGCCTTTTTGCGGGCAAGAAATGCGTCGAAAGCAAACAGCTTAACGAAGAGAACATTGAAGAAAACTATATCAATGAGATGATTGAACAGTATGGAGAACCGGTGGAAATCCTAAGCTATTCGGTACTCACGAATACTCGACAAGAACTTCCTGTGTTGCTATATGCAGACTATCTCATTATCAACAAGCAGCGTATTGACAAGGAAAATATCTATGATATCACATTCAACAATAGCTCAAATCCCTATGTTGCCAACGATTATCAAGTGGTCATTGCGCTGAAAGACAATGAGAGAAAACGCATTTCAGTAGGTAACGACATTGACCGTGCACGCTATCTGATGCAACGTTTGGCTGAGCTTTACAAATAAACATCACAACTATTATCAACAGAAGCCAATGGAAGATTTTGGAGAAAACAACAAACTGCAACCCTTAGTAGACTTCGGTCCAGTGGAAGATAAGTCAAAAGGCATCATCAAAGTTATTGGTGTAGGCGGAGGCGGATGCAATGCAGTAAACAATATGTATCGAGAAGGTATCGTAAACGTGACCTTTGCCGTCTGCAACACCGACAGTCAGTCCCTCCAAAAGTCACCCGTGAGCGTGAAACTACCATTGGGTGACAGCGGTTTGGGAGCAGGTTCAGACCCAGAAGTGGGCCGTGAGGCAGCCCAATCCAGCATTGACTTGATACACCAGTTGCTTGATGATGGTACGAAAATGGTCTTTATCACTGCCGGAATGGGAGGCGGAACTGGTACTGGAGCAGCGCCCATCATTGCAGGAGAAGCTAAGCGCATGGGCATATTGACTATCGGCATTGTAACCATTCCGTTTTATTTTGAAAAGAAAAAGAAGATTATTAAGGCCCTGCAAGGCGTGGAAGCAATGCGCAAAAACGTTGATGCCTTGCTCATTATCAATAATGAACGCATCTGCGATATCTATCATGACACAGACGTAACCGTAAAAGATGCATTCAAAAGAGCCGATGAAATCCTAAGCGATGCCACGAAATCAATCTCCGAACTGATTACGGTTGAAGGCGACATCAACCTTGACTTTCGCGATGTTGAAACCACCTTACGTGGCGGAGGCGGTGCTATCATGGCAATGGGGCGTGGAAATGGCGAGCACAGAGTGGAGCATGCAGTCATCGACGCCCTTGATTCGCCCTTGCTATATGGCAATGAAATAGACAAAGCGAAACGCATTTTGCTGAACATTTACACAAGTGAAGAGCATCCCCTTTTCGTGAGTGAGATGAATGAAATCGACCAATTCATGGATGCCCTCGACCCCAATATTGATGTGATATGGGGTGTAAGTAAGGACAATTCGCTTGGAGAAGAGGCCAAAGTGACGATTTTAGCCACGGGGTTTGAGGAGGAATCAGAAGACGAGTTGGCTGTGAATCAAAGCGAAAATTACTTTGAGTCGCTCATTAGTAAACTTTACAAACCCTATAAACGACAGTTGTTTGGCTTTACGCCACAACCAATCGCACAAGCAGAAAAGCCTAAAGAGCAAGAGGAATCAACAGATTTGAATGTACCCTTTACGGTCGAAATGCCTGTAGACGAAGAAGAATTTGAAGACAGAGCGCCTCAGACGGCAGGCATTGGCATACAAGACGATGACACAGAGGCGCACACCATGACCTTCAAAATGAATGAACAACCCATCATAAAACAAGAACATAAGGCTTCGTTGTTGAGCAAAGCAAAGGCACTGATGGATCGTATTTCAGACCTGACGCAGGAAGATTGAGATAGGTCTCGTAACACTTAAAGATTCTTTCTGATTTACAACGTGTTACGAGTACTATCATTTCACGCCACAAAAGCATCTATTTGACCGAATGAAAAGCGTCAAATAATGAAGTAAACCGGCTCTTTTTGAAAGTGCAAACCTCTGCTTTCATGGACTCATTAAAAAGGATAGCAATCAAAGAGGAAGACCATTCAGAGAACAAAAACGCCTCAACAGGCATTTCGTTGGCAAAAAAATAGCTGCAGACCATCATCACATGGTCTGCAGCATTAGGTTAAAAACAAAGTCGGAAAATTACAATCCTTTAATAAGCTTCGTCTTTTTCAATCTCTGCGCGGTCTATTTTCTTTCCGTCAATAGCCCGCCATGCGTAGAAGATATAAGCGAGAACGAATGGAATAAGCAATGAAACTACAGACATAGCCGTAAGCGTAAACTTGCTGCTACAGCTGTTCATAATCGTCAAACTGCTTTGTAAGTCTGCATTTGAAGGGTAATATGCGGTGTTGTTCCAGCCTGCATAAAGCAACAAACAAATAACAACAAGCACCACACCAATACCAGCCGGCCATATACCCCGTGTGTAAGCAGGGCGCATCACAGTGCGAACTACGGCGAAAAGCAATAGTACTACGCCGATAAGAAGTACCAAGGTGACATACCACATATCAATAAGATTATGCAGATATTTCATCGGTTCCATAAATATAACGCCTGTTTCTGGATGATAAGCATAGCCTTCTTTCAACAAGGTTCGAACGAGGAAAGCAAGGAATAACACGAGGAAAGGTACAACGTTATAAATGAGATGACGATGTGCACGCTCATTAATGACCTTATCATCAATATTATTAATCATATAGAATAAACCCAAAACACGAGCCAAGAACATTACAGCCAAGCCGAGAATCAAATTCCATGGATCGAGCAAAGCATCGAGACCGTTACTTGCATTGGCCCAACGGCTGATGACAGGTTGCATAGAATTGGTGATATTCATCTTGTCAACGATGAAGTTACTCCCATCAAAGAACGTTGCAACAGCACCTCCAACAAGCAGTGGTCCCACGATACCATTGATGATTAAGAACCACTGAAAGGTTCGTGTTCCGAGTAGATTTCCTAACTTATTCTGGAACTCATAGCTCACCGCTTGCAGCACAAACGTAAAGAGAATGACCATCCATAACCAGTAAGCACCACCAAAACTTGTACTATAGAACAATGGAAACGAAGCAAAAAATGCCCCACCAAAGGTGACAAGTGTGGTGAAAGTAAACTCCCATTTGCGTCCTGTGGAATTAACAACAAGCCTCCGTTCTTCGGGAGTATGGCCCAAACTAAAGATTAAAGAGTTGGCACCTTGCACGAACATTAGGAACACTAAGAGTCCTCCTAAGACTGAAACCAGCAACCACCAATAGTGCTGTAAGAATGTATATGTCATACTGTTGGGGCCTCCATCCCCTTCTTTATTTGTTTCAAAAGAATGTTTATTTCTACTGCAAGCATTGTAGTAAAGAGCAAAAGGAACAGGAAGAATGTTATCATTACGCTGCTTGCATGGATATCACTGACGGCAACCCACGTGGGAAGCATGTCTTGAATAGTCCATGGTTGACGTCCCATTTCAGCCACTATCCAACCAGCTTCTGAGGCAACATAAGCCAAAGGAACAAGTACGATGGCTGAGATGTGGAGCCAACGCCAGCGTCTTTGTGAGATATCCTTACGCCATCCGACATGACCGGAGACAACAAAGAACAAGATGAAAAGAAAGCCAAGACCTACCATTATGCGGAAAGCCCAGAAGTTTAATGGGATGTTTGGCACAATCTGATCAGCTGATTTGACATACCCATAGCCGAAATATTTAATATTATCTGCCAGGGTTTTACGTGTCGTTGCGTCTTTCTTTCCAGCACGATATTGCTGTAATGCTGCGATAGCCATACGTCCGCGCTTAATCTTTTCGGCTACAGATGGCTCTTTACTACCATCATCTTTCACGTAACCTTGAATGATATTGTTCACTCCCGGAACATAACCATTGAAGTCATGTGTCGCCATAAAAGACAATGCTTTGGGTATACCTATTCTATAAGGTGGCTCTTGTTCGTTGCGATAATCAGGCTGTCCACAAAGAGGAACACCGGCAACAAGCGAAAGACTTTGCCCCTTTCCACCTTGATAAAGCCCTTCCATTGCAGCGAGTTTCATTGGCTGAACACGTGCCACTTGATAGGCAGAGTTGTCCCCAGTGAAAGCAGTTAAGAGAGAAGCACATAGTCCAACGATAGTCGCAATCTTAATACTGTTGACTGCTAACAACTTTTCTCTGCCCTTCAATAGATACCAACTACTAACTCCAACGACAAAGATTGCACCGATAATCCATGAAGATGTAACTGTATGACAGAACTTATCGACAGCAAAAGGAGATAGGGCTACGTCAAAGAAAGAACTCATTTCGAAGCGCATAGTGTCAGGATTAAAAGTCTGACCTATAGGATATTGCATCCATGCATTGGCCACTAATATCCACCATGCAGATAGAGTTGCGCCTATACCTGTTAGCCAAGTAGAAGCTAAGTGGAATCCCGCTGAGACCTTCTTCCAGCCAAAGAACATCACTGCAACAAATGTACTCTCCATGAAAAATGCAAGGATTCCTTCGATGGCGAGAGGCGCTCCGAAGATATCTCCGACAAACCATGAATAGTTACTCCAGTTTGTTCCAAACTCAAACTCAAGGATAATACCCGTTGCAACGCCCATAGCGAAGTTGACTCCGAAAAGTCTTTGCCAGAACTTTGCAGCCTCTTTCCAAAACTCTTTCCTTGTACGATAGTAACAAGTTTCTACGATTCCCATGACCACTGCAAGTCCAAGGGTCAAAGGAACGAACAGCCAATGGTAGATGGCCGTAAGTGCAAATTGCGCCCGCGACCAGTCAATTGTAGCCGCACTGACGTCTAAAAGTTGATGCATCATAATGTTGTTTATTGATTATTATTAAAACTTAGTTGAATTACAAGATATAGGTTAGCGTGCTTTTTTAGGCATACGCCGTTCTAACTGCGAATTGACAAACGTAGCCTTATCGCCGTTCTTAACTCTTGTTCCTATGAAATCAGGAAAGAAAAACAACTTCAAGACAGCAAAAATTACAAACAACTTGATAAGGATAATCAGCCAAAGCGTCTTACCCAATGTCATCTGTTTGAAGCCGTCATAATAAAGATAGAATGCCTTTTTGACAAACTTCATTATACACATTTAGTCCACTTACTTAAGGTTTTCGGCCGTAAAATTAAGAAAAAAAATTAATATGATTCGTTTTTTTCGTAAAAATGCAAAAAAAATCACTTGCTTTCAATTGCTTCTCAGAAATACTTTGATAATTAAGATAAAATAATTAAATTTGCGATGTTAATTGAATGAAAAGACAATATAACATATGAATAAGAAAATTTTAATTCCAATAATCCTTATAGGACTGTTACTTGTAGCAGGCATTGCCTATCTTTCAATTACTCTTAGCAATCAAAAGAAAGAGAATAAGGCCATGCAAGAACTGGCAGAACTCGACAAAAAAGAAATGGAAAACGAGTATCAGCAGTTCGCAAATCAGTATAGTGAGATGAAGAGTCAAATCAGTAATGATTCTATTGTGGCTCAACTTACGGCAGAACAAGAACGAACACAGCGTTTATTAGACGAACTTAGAAACGTTAAAAGCACTGATGCTGCAGAGATTGCACGCTTGAAAAGGGAGCTGGCTACTGTCAGAAAGGTGTTAAGAAGCTATGTCATTGAGATCGATTCTCTCAACAGATTAAATCAAAATCTGACTGCGGAGAACACACAAATCAAAGGACAATATGCAGAAGCTACACGTCAGATAGAAGGCCTCAACAATGAAAAAGCATCCCTATCTGAGAGAGTTGCCATCGCCGCTCAACTTGATGCGACTGGTATTTCGCTACAAGGTAAGAACAAACATGGCAAGACAACAAACAAGATTTCCAAGTGTACGGCCTTGCAATTAAACTTTACTATCAGTAAGAATGTTACTGCAGGGAATGGCACAAAGACTGTATATGTGAGGATAACTTCACCCACAGGGTCACTACTTAGCGGTGGAGGTACGTTCCAATATGAGAATAAATCCTTGGCAAGCTCTATGCAAAAAACCATTGAATATGGTGGACAAGAGACCCCTGTAACTTTATTTTGGAATGTTAACCAAGCGCTAATGGAAGGTACTTACAATGTTAGTATCTTTGCAGATGGCAATATGATTGGGACACGAAGCTTCACTTTTAAATAGTGAATCCATTGAAACAAACTGCAATTCTATAGTAAGGTAGATGAAGAAAATACTTTCTTTCGCAATTATTTGTAGCGTTATGCTGCCTGTCACGGCTCAAAACACATTGAGCCTTGATAGTTGTCGTGCATTGGCTTTGCGCAATAATAAGCAGATTAACGTTTCAAAAATGAAACAAGAGATAGCACTGAACATTCGAAAAGCAGCCAAAACAAAATATCTTCCCAAAGTAGATGCGGCGGGAGGATACCAATATTTCAGTGAAACTATCTCTTTATTGAGTAAAGATCAGAAGAGCGCGCTCAATAATTTAGGTTCAAATTTCACAACTGCTGCAGGCGGAAGTCTCGGCGGAATGATTACAGGTTTAGTGCAACAAGGCCTTATCACTCCCGCTATTGCACAGCAAATAAACGGAATGGTGAACCAAATCGGAGCACCGATTGCTGCTGTTGGGAATGATATTGGAAGTTCAATTACGAAGTCATTAGACACCAACACGCACCATATTTGGGGTGGAGCAATCATGCTTCGGCAACCAATTTACATGGGCGGAGCTATCACTGCATTGAATAATATTGCACTAATCAACGAACAGTTAGCCGCAAATGATGCTGATGCAAAGATGCAAGCTACACTCTACAGCATTGATCAAGCTTACTGGTTAGTGGTTTCTTTGAAACAGAAAAAAGCCTTGGCCGAAAGCTATCTTGGCTTAGTTAAGAAGCTTGATGACGATGTTAACAAAATGATTAAACAGGGAGTAGCCACACGCGCAGCCGGATTAAAGGTCGATGTTAAAGTCAACGAAGCAGAAATGCAATTGACTCAGGTTGAAGATGGACTCACATTGGCAAAGATGTTGCTATGCCAACTCTGTGGTTTACCAATGGATAGAGACATCACCTTAGCTGATGAGAATCGTAAACAACTGAATGTCAATCTCAATGAACAGTCAACTACTGTTGCAGATAAAGCCTCGGCGAACACCAATCGCCCAGAACTTCGACTGCTTCAGAATGCTGTCAATATCAGTGAACAAGCCACAAAACTCGTTCGTGCCACTTATCTTCCGCACATATTACTAACAGGTGGCTACATCGTTAGCAATCCCAACCTCTTCAATAGCTTTGAACGTAAGCTTGCAGGAACATGGAATGTCGGCGTAATCGTTCAAGTTCCAGTATGGAATTGGTTTGAAGGTGCCTACAAAGTACGTGCTTCCAAGGCAGCAACCAGCATGGCTCAGATGGAGTTATATGATGCACAAGAGAAGATAAATCTACAGATAACACAAAGTGAATTCAAAGTAAAAGAGGCACACAAACGACTCTTAATGGCACGCAAAAACATTAAAAGTGCAGAAGAAAATCTGCGTTGTGCAAATGTGGGCTTTAAGGAAGGTGTCATGGAAACGACTGAAGTCATGGCGGCACAGACTGCATGGCAACAGGCAAAGAGTCAGCAAATAGACGCTGAAGTGGAAGTAAAGATGGCGCAAGTCAATCTCCAAAAGTCACTCGGTGTATTGAATTATTAATATCGAAAAAAAGAAAATATCATGTCAGCAAAATCACAACATAACAACATTCTACTTGCAATCATCGCTTTTATCCTTGTCGTTGTCATTGTAGGTCTTATTGGTTTCCTAACACTTGGACGCGAAGATGATACTATTCAGGGTGAAGTTGAGGTATCAGAATATCGTGTTTCATGTAAACTTCCAGGCCGAATCGTCGAACTACGCGTTAAGGAAGGAGACTTCGTTCATGTAGGAGACACTCTGGCAATCCTTGAGATTCCTGAGATAGATGCACAGAAAAAAGTAGCTCAAGCGGCTGGCGCTGCAACCCAAGCCCTACAAGATCTCACCGATGCTGGTGCGAGAAAGGAACAGATTCAGGGTGCATTTGAGCTCGTTCAACAGGCTAAAGCAGCTGCTGAAATCACAAAAAAGACTTATACACGCATGCAGAATCTCTATAACGAAGGGGTCATTAGTGGACAGAAACGCGATGAAGCTTTCGCAGCATTCAAGGCATCTGAGGCGCAGGTTAAAGCCGCTCAAAGCCAATATGACATGGCAAAAAATGGAGCAAGATCACAAGAAAAACGCATCGCAGCAAGTAATGCACAAGCAGCAAAAAGTGCAGTTGACGTTGTTAGTTCATTGTTGAAAGAAACTGTTCAGGTGTCACAGGTTGAAGGAGAAGTGAGTGATGTTTACCCAAAAGTGGGCGAACTTGTCGGTCTTGGCTCACCAATCATGAGTATTTCTATTATGAAAGACATCTGGGGAGCATTCAATATTCGTGAAGACCAGCTTAAAGGAATGAAGATAGGCGATACATTTTCAGCCTTTGTTCCAGCCTTTAATAAAGACATTCGCATGAAGGTTTTCTATATCAAAGACCAAGGAAGTTATGCGGTTTGGAAAGCAACGAAGACCACAGGTCAATATGATTTAAAGACCTTCGAAGTGAAAGCACGTCCTATTGACAAGTTAGATGGATTACGTCCAGGCATGAGTCTGATAAAAAAATAAATGCACACACTCCAAAATATATATAAGATTGCCGTGCGAGAATGCGGCATCATCATCAAGAATCCAATCTATTGGTTCTGCATGGTGCTGTTTCCTGTAATCGTTATCTACTTTTTTACTTCACTGATGCAAAGCGGAGTACCTACAGACATGCCTGTAGGTGTGGTGGATTTAGACAATACAGCCACCACAAGAGCCATGATTCGAAAGCTCGATGCCTTTCAAAGTACAAAGGTTATTGCCTCATATAATAATGTAAATGAAGCACGACGCGCCATCCAAGAAAATAAGATTTACGCCTTCCTTTATATCCCCCGAGGTACTACAAGTGGCTTGATGAGTGCCTCACAACCTAAGATATCATTCTATTATAGCAACGTAACATTGGTTGCAGGCTCATTGCTTTATCGTGACTTAAAGACGATTAGTGCCTTAGGTTCAGCTGCTGTCGGGAAACAAAAGCTGAGTGCCTTTGGCAAGACTGAAGGAGAAATACGAACATTTTTACAGCCCATCGCCATTGACTTACACATGATTGGCAACCCATGGGCTAATTATAATGTTTATCTTTCCACAGTCATGGTGCCGGGATTACTGATGTTATTCGTCTTTTTGCTTACGCCTTATTCTATCGGAACAGAGCTAAAATTCAAACGTTCCAAGGAGTGGATGGCTATGGCCGAAAACAAAACATGGGTAGCTTTAACTGGAAAATTTCTGCCACAAACCATAATTTTCCTCGCCATCTTCTATGGATTCGAGTTCTATATCTATGGAGTGATGGACTTCCCCCACCCTGGTGGCGTCTGGTCAATGTTGCTTTTAGGGCTGCTTGCAGTGACTTCTGCTGAAGGTTTCGGTATCTTCACCTTTGGACTCATCCCGAGTCTGCGTATGTCTATGAGCGTTTGCTCACTCTGGTCAGTAGTAAGCTTCTCAGCTTGTGGCGCTACTTTCCCTGCATTTGCCATGAGTCCTATCATTGAAGGGATAGCCCAACTCTTCCCTTTACGCCATTATTACATGGTTTATCAGATGAATATCTTTAACGGATTCCCACTGATGGATGCATGGTTCAACCTCTCTGCACTCGTGCTTTTTAGCATCTTGCCTATATTTACGATGTGGAACATCAAACGTTCCATGCTATTATATGATTATATACCCTGATGGAGAACGGACTATTTACTAAGATAAGCAATGGCATTAAGGATATGTGTTATATCTGGGCCAAGGAGATGCGCTCCACAATCACAGACGAAGGGGTGCTAATATTCTTTATCCTTGTTCCATTACTCTACCCTTTGCTCTACTCATGGATATACAATAATGAGGTCGTTAAAAAGGTTCCTGTGGCAATAGTAGACTTGAGTCACAGCCAAACCAGTCGTGAATTCATCCGTGACTTTAATGCTGCTTCCGAGGTAAAAGTGGCCTACTACTGCAACAGTATCGATGAAGCGAAAGACCTTGTTGCTAAACAAGTCGTCCACGGAGTAGTCTATTTCCCGAAAAACTTCGCTCATAAACTCTACAGAGGTGAACAGGCACACGTCAGTGTTTATTGCGATATGAGTTTGATGTTGACTTATAAAGCCATCTATCAAACGGCACAAGCGGTGGCCTCGAAAATAAATTCTGCCATCCAAATCAGTCACTCCATCGACTTCACCAATCGTGATGACGAGATAACCACAAAGCCTCTTGACTATGAAGAGGTGCCAATCTTCAACACAACAGGGGGATATGGCAACGCCATTATCCCTGGAGTACTCATCCTTATCCTACAACAAACCTTACTATTGGGTATTGGTTTGGCAGCTGGAACGGCCCGAGAGAACAACCGATATCAGGAACTTATACCCATCAGTAAGCATTATGTTGGCATCTTCCGAATAGTACTTGGCAAGTCAATGTGTTACTTTATGGTGTTTGCTGTCATGGCAGCTTATCTCACCCTTTGTGTGCCACATTTCTTCCATTTCACATCAATGGTCCACGCGATTGACCTCATTGGGCTGATGATTCCTTTCCTATTGGCTGTTATTTTCTTTGGAATGGCGCTCTCATGTCTTGTGAGATATCGCGAAAATGTGATGCTACTCGTTGTCTTCACCTCTATTCCTCTATTGTTCCTTACAGGCATCTCATGGCCCGAAACAAACATGCCTGGCCTATGGAAAGCCTTTGCTCAGCTATTCCCTTCAACGTTTGGCGTGCGCGGTTTCCTACGCATCAGCAGTATGGGGGGCACCCTTGACGACATCGAACCAGAGTTTACGGCATTGTGGATTCAAACAGTTGTTTATTTCTTTGCTACGTGCGCCGTGTATCGTTATCAAATCATCAAGACACGAAAACAGGCTTATGCACGTATGGATCTGCTGAAAGCAAAGGCTGTAGCAGCAAAGAGTAAAAGACAAAATAAAACAAAAGAAATAGCACCACAATCCTAAACACCTACCTTGCAACTTGGAATGATGAGATAGATGCAGAAAAAACAAATTTGCGAATAAATAAGAATATAACAGAAATCTTATTTATTCGCAATCTTTTTTCCTTTGATTTACGATTTAAAAGATAACGTTTAAACTCATCGCCTGACCAGAGAAAATCTTCAAAGAAAGCTACCTCGTGAGAATCATTGTAACACATTGAATCTCAAAACTTTTCACCTCGTAAACAAATCTACCTCATTTCATCGCCTAAAATGAATGATATCAGACAATGAAATGACGGCTTTTGTATGGCAAAATGCCAGTATTCAAAATATCAGTTGCATGATCTTCAATTATTTTTCAGAAACCATTTCCTCCTCATCTTGATGAAGACATCTAATTCTAAAATAGGATAAAGGCAATGCAAGAACCGCTAAGATGAGAAAATAGACCATAAAGGGCGTTGGAATTCCCATATCATCATGATTCCACCAAACTGCCTGTGGCCATGTTATGCAGATGATAATGTAGACAAGTATCAGGATTCCACAACCAATAAGAAAGGTATAACGATGGAAATAAGTTGAAACAACAAAGAAGAAGGAAGAAAAGAAGAATATAAATGATAAGACATTATCGAAAGGAGAAAATTCAGATTGCCCTACCCAAGGCACTGGTTGGTATGTTGGAGTTGCGATAATTGCATCTAAAAGATATGCCAGGATACCATAAAATAAAAATGGAAACAGCACAAAGAATGTCCATCTGATTATCCAGCTACGCGAAGCATTAACACGTCGCTCGTCAATCGATGAAGCATTACTCATGCCCCATGAGGCAAAGATGCTGCAGACTAACAACCAAAGAGGAAAGAGTGCTATGACAACACTATTCATAGAAACTGTTGCTGTGGGTGAACCTATGCCACGAATTGCGGAAAGGAAGCCTTCAACAAGCAACATAAGAAGAAAGAAAACAATTGTTGTTATAATTACTTTCTTTTTAGAAGCACTCCATAAGGCACGCATAAATGCCAAAGTATTTGGGCTAAAAAATGACTGTTCCATATTATTTCTTATTATTTTTCATTAGTGTTGCCATTGGAATTGAGTCCGTTCCATAGGTAATATTGCCATACTTCTTCTCACGAACTTCAATCGAACCATAGGAATTTGGGAAGAAAGGAGTGAGATTCCCCTCATCTGTTACGAGTAAATGCCCCACTTTACAATCGCCGTCGCCATAGTTCATACTATATCCCAGCTGTATTTTCATGTTCTTAATATGAGCCTTTCGTAAATCTAATCGGTCAAAAATCCAAGCACAACAGAAGTCATCTATAGTCGTCTTTCCTAAGAAAGTAAAACTTCCATTCTCTTGGTTTGTATAATATAATGAGGGCAACTTGGCATCAACAAATAAGAAATTACATCCTGGACTATCGCATCGTATGGCCCAAAAATAAGTCGGAACAGTTAGATAAATGAATATATCGTGATTGCTATTCTCATAACTTCGTTTCAAACTTCCATCTCCTTCATCCTGATCTAAGTTATATTCTGATAACACACGGACATCAAAATCCGAATATTTATGAACGAGACGATTCTTCCTCCACACATCAATCTTTCTTCCCTTTTCAGTGGGATAACATAACAAAACACTATCCGTTCTCACCATTCGGATAAGATCTTTGGGATAGGTTACACAACACTTTTGGGGGTCGTTTGTAGTTCTTATGATGATGTTTATATTTGCATCAGGCATACTTTTAATCCAAAACCCATCTACTTTTCGTATGCCTCGGGTTTCAAAACTATCTACACTGACCTCTTCTTTCTGGGCTTCTAAGTAACTGTAAGGTGGCTCTCCTTGGGGCAAATAAAAACCAAGTACAACCATGCCAGCCGTGAATAAAAGAAAAAGTACTATGCCTAAAAGGTATGAAAGCTTTTTCATCGTATCTCCGTTTTAATAAATATCATCATAAAAGTGAGTCTTATAAGCAAAACAGCATAGTCTGCATGCAAGCAGATTATGCTGAATTAATAGGTTTGTTATTCGTTGTTCACATCAACAATCTTTGTCGGTGCCAACTCTTTATTACGCCGATTAACGACCGTTACCACAGCCTGTGCCAAACTGAGAAAGGCTTGTCCCATCACTGAATCAACCTTTGTAGCGGCTGGTTCGCCATTATCTCCTCCCTCACAAATACTTTGAACGATTGGGATTTGAGCCAAAAGTGGGACCTTTTTCTCTTTAGCTAAGTTGCTTGCACCATCTTTTCCAAAGATATAATATTTGTTTTCGGGTAGTTCCGCGGGGGTAAAATAAGCCATGTTCTCAACTAATCCAAGGATAGGAACATTCACTTTATCGTTCTCATACATGTCAATTCCCTTGCGCGCATCAGCCAAAGCAACCTTCTGAGGAGTACTAACAATGACGGCACCCGTTATAGCTAACGTCTGAAGTAGCGTCAAATGAATGTCACTTGTGCCTGGAGGAGTGTCGAGAATAAAGTAGTCAAGGTCGCCCCAATCGGCATCAGCAATAAGCTGTTTCAAGGCAGAAGTCGCCATGCCTCCACGCCAAAGTGTGGCCGTATCTGGGTCAACAAAGAAGCCAATACTTAAGAGTTTAACTCCATATCTCTCTACAGGAACGATGAGTTGTCGGCCATCTTTGTCGATAGCATAAGGCCTTTCGTCTTCGACACCAAACATTTTAGGCATTGAAGGACCGAAGATGTCGGTGTCTAACAAGCCTACCTTATAGCCCAAACGCGCCAAAGCTATGGCTAAGTTGGCTGAAACCGTGCTCTTACCAACACCACCTTTTCCCGAACTTACAGCGATAATATTCTTCACTTGCGGAAGAAGTTTGCCCACTTCTGGGCGTGGTGACGACTTAAATTCAGTTTCAATGGTCACCTTTATGTCTTTACTGACATGATAATGAATAGCAGCTTCGGCCGCCTTTACAGTCGATTTGAGGAATGGATCAGTGTCGCGTGGGAATATCAACGTTACTTTCGCCTCCATACCACTAATATGTACATCGTCCATTGCAACCATCTCACTCTCCACAAGGTTCTTCTTTGTCCCGGGATAAATTACAGTTGCCAATGCATCGGTAATCAATTTTGGATATAATGTCATCTTTCGTGTCGTTTAAATGAAATCTTTTTGTGTTTACTTTATTATCTAATTACAAAAGTAAGGATTATTTTTCATTCCATGAAATGAAACAATATAAAAAGCGAAAACGCACGGTCGTCCGACTATGCGTTCTCTATTTACTCAACTTTTAAGATTTTGTATACTTACACTCTCACGAGCTCGAGTATACACGACTAATTAAACAAAACTTTCTCCCAACGGAGATAAGCATATCTTATGTTAGCCCTAAGGCCATAACATTCATGAAACAAAAGCACAACTCATAAAAGATGTGCGATTGAAATACAAAAGTAAGGTTTTTATTTTAATACAACAAATAATTTACTTTTTTTTATTTATTCGTATTTAAACTACTTCTTTTCGGTCTATGATAACTGCGATATTCGTCCAAAGGGATTTCAATATCGGGCTCACGAAGTACACCTTGCTGTGGAAGAAGGAACTTAACATACCGTATATTCAAGCCTCTTTCTATCCACATGCGTTCATAATAGGTTTGAATGGATAAGATTTTGCGCGTTTCTTCATCTAAACCTGCGGTATGATATAGGTCATCTGTTGAGAAAATTACAGGCAAATGATTTTCCTGTATCATATAAGTGGTATAGGTAAAGAGGAAATTTGAGTCGGTCTTTACATGCATTATTCCCTCATCAACAAGGAAGTTTCGATAACGATTCAAGAAGAAAGTACTGGTCAAACGCTTGCGGGGACTCTTCATTTGCGGGTCACTGAAGGTGAGCCAAACCTCATTTACCTCATCTTTACCAAAGAAACGGTCAATGATTTCGATATTCGTGCGCAAGAAAGCAACATTCTTTAGTCCTGCTTCCAAAGCCTGCTTGGCTCCTGTCCACATACGCGCTCCCTTGATATCTACGCCAATAAAGTTCATTTCTGGATAGAGACGAGCCAATTCTACCGTGTATTCTCCCTTGCCACATCCTAATTCCAACACAATCGGATGATTGTTTTTGAAATACATTTCACGCCAATGTCCTTGCATTTCAAAAGGTACATTGTCGACAACTGAATACGGATATTGAAAGACATTGCTAAATGTCTCCATCTCGGCAAACTTGGCTAACTTTCCTTTTCCCATAGAATGAATTTATTGCAAAGGTACAAGGAAAGTATGATATACACAACTTTCAGAGGCATTATCAAAAAGAATACAACCAAATCAAATTGAAAACATGAAACCAAAGGGCAAAGAAAATGGGCATCAAACCCTGAAATCCTTTCATAAACGAAAGGTTTCAACGTTTGATACCCACAAAAAGAATATCTTTGTTTAAGCCTCTTTCACTTCTACTGAAGCCTTCTTCAAGTCCTCATAGAAGTTAACACGAGCCATGTTCATATAGGGAGTAAGCCACAAAAAGCCTACACCGCAAGTCAATAATGAAAGTAAAGCCCAACCGATGAAACTCAAATCAAGTATGAAAAGCTCAAGTTTGTGGCCATCCATCATGCGCATACTCTCCTCAATAGCAGCGTTATTCTTCATCTCTGGATTATCTTTCAAGATGTAAGGTGTCATTGCATACGAATAAGACTTAATGCAACCAGGAATTAATAACAGCAAACTCCAAAGTAAAACATAAACATAATACAACAAGGTTGTAGTCAAAACTCTTGAGAACGACTCTTTGTTGTAGCCCTCAAACATGTCTTTTGCTGTTGCTTCTCCACCTCTTACAGCGCCAAGGAAAAGCGTCTGATAGCCCCAAGTTAAAGGAAGTGCCAAGATAAATAGCACTAAACTAATAAGATGTAAGATAGCAGGACTATCCTTATCTCCTGATAAAGCTTGGGTAATACCAATGATAAGTACATAAGCTAAGGTAATAAGAACAAAGTTTCCCCACTTGTTTTCCAAGGCACTTAGCGCTCGGTTCTTGTAATTTGTAATACTGTCCATAGTATAAAATAAATTAATTGATGAGTAAATAATTTACATTCGACGGCACAAAGCCATCGAATGCGTATTTAGATTTAATTGTTTATCCAATGACAACTGTGGTCCAACCATGCTTATCTTCAATGGTTCCATACTGTATTCCACGCAAGGTTTCATAGAGTTTGGTTGACCATGGGCCTGGCTTTTCACCGAAACGATAGACTTTTCCAGTATCCATATCGTCAAGATGAGATATCGGTGAGATGACGGCGGCTGTTCCACAAGCTCCTGCTTCCTCAAAAGTCTCAAGCTCTTCTTCAGGAACTGGGCGACGCTCTACTTTCATTCCAAGGTCTTCTGCAATTTGCATCAGACTCTTATTCGTAATAGATGGCAGAATGGAAGTACTCTTTGGAGTAACATAAGTGTTATTTTTTATTCCAAAGAAATTAGCTGCTCCACACTCATCTACATATTTCTTTTCCTTTGAATCGAGATAAAACTCACTGGCATAGCCCTTTGAATGTGCAATAGAATTGGCCTTCAAACTGGCTGCATAGTTGCCACCCACTTTATATTTACCTGTTCCAAGCGGCGCCGAACGGTCGTAATCACGAATAATAACATAGGGGTTTGCAGAGAAACCTCCCTTGAAATAAGGACCAACCGGAGTCACAAAAATCATAAATAGATATTCTTCGGAGGGATGAACACCTACTTGTGCCCCTGTGCCTATCAGCAAAGGACGCACATAAAGCGTAGCTCCGCTCTCATAAGTAGGGATATATTCCTGATTAAGACGAACGACTTTCTTCACCATTTCAATGAAAAGGTCGGTCGGAACCTCTGGCATCAGAATGCCACGGCAGGTGCTTTGCAGACGCGATGCATTCTCTTCAACACGGAAAACGCGTACTTTCCCGTCAGGACAACGATAAGCTTTCAACCCTTCGAAAGCCTCTTGACCATAGTGAAGGCATGTAGCTGCCATGTGAAGATGAATATATTCTTCAGAACATACCTCTATTTCGCCCCACTTTCCGTTGCGATAATAGCAGCGAACATTATAATCTGTTGGTCTGTAACCAAACGATAAATTAGACCAATCCAAGTCTTTCATCACCTTAAATGTTTTATTGTTTATTTTTATTTCAACTACAAAAGTACAAAGAAAAATACGCACAACCAACAAATCCCTGTCAAAATTAATCACGTTTTTTATTTATTATCGTTGGAAAATGCCACTTTTCGATGAAACAAAAATGCCTTAATGATTGACCATATTACTCAAATTATCAATCTCTCATGGTGAAAAAGCAAGTTGATAAGCAATGAATAAATTTACATTATTATTGAATCTGCAAGTCCACAAAAGCCACTACATCCGTCAATAAAATTCAAAGCGCATTTGCTTTTGCCTTAAAAATTTATTATCTTTGCATCAGGGAAAGTATTGATATGCTTTCCCTTTTTTCATGGTTCTGTTCATAAGGGCATATCAAACGGCCCTTTATCAAAAATAATTCTTACAAAACAAGCCCACAATTTGGGTCATTTTACCGCGCGAAATGACATTCTTTACGACCCAATTCCATAGAGAATAATAGCCAAACTGACGCTAACGAGCAATCAAGAATATATCAACAAGGTTGCAAACACTTTACAGTTGTCCGTTATTCTTACATCTTTCTTAAACTTTGTTAATGCAATTAAGACTATAATATTACAGCTTTCGACATTCAAAAGCCATAAATTCAGCTTATATCAAGCATCTTTTTCTAAGATTTTTTTAATCTCGTTATCTGTTTTTGTCAGCCTATCTTTGCAAAGTTTAATCAGCTTTTGTGCCTTCTTTAGTTGTTCACTGAGCGCATCAATCCCAAGTTCATTGTTCTCCATTTGCGTCACAATATGCTCTAACTGATGCAAAGCCTCTTCATATTTTAATTCTTCTTTTGCCATATTCTTTATTTGATAATTGATAGAATGGTTCCGTTTTCAAGTATTGTTTCTATTTCATCACCGCTCTTCAACAGTGACTTGTCTTTCACTATTCGCCCATTTAACATGGTCATGCTATAGCCCCGATGCAGCAACAACGTAGGATTGAGCGACTTTACACGCTGACTAAGTAAGCTTAAATGATAGTTTTCACGCATCATCTGTTGTTCTATAGTCGGTTTTATGCCCCGTTTCAACTGCTCGAGTCTATGAGTTTCTTGCACCAAATGGGTTTGAATAGCCGTTGTTAAAGCTTGAAACCTATGTTCAAGCATAGTCTCTTGGCGCTCCTTATACAAGGAAAAAAGCATTGGAATCTTCTCTCCAAGGTGTTGAAGTTGAGCTTTTTCCATTTCCATTCGATGCCGAACACTGGTTAACAGCTCTGTTTGCGCATCGAGAACACGCTCATAAACTTCTTCCAAATGGTCTACAAGGAAGGCCGCTGCGGCTGTAGGCGTTTTCACACGAGTATGAGAAACCATGTCAAGTACAGACTCATCGCGGTCGTGTCCGATACCCGTGATGACGGGAAGTGGAAAGTTTGCCACGTTCTCGGATAGCGAAAGGGTGTCAAATCCGCTCATATCGCTCGTGGCACCACCGCCTCTTATGATCACAACCACATCGAAATCATCCATCCGTTGATTGATTTTGTTGAGGGCAGCTATCACACTTTGTTCAATCTCCTCACCTTGCATGACGGCAGGAAACAAGCGAGTATAGAACTTCAATCCATAGGAATTGTCGTTCAACTGATGACAGAAGTCACCATAACCCGCGGCATTTGCGCTTGAAATAACAGCGATTCGTTGGGCAAAAAGCGGTAGTTCGAGCTCCTTTTGCAAGTCGAAAATGCCCTCAGCTTGTAGCTGTTTGACTATCTCTAAGCGTTTACGTGCCATGTCACCCATAGTAAATTCGGGATTGATATCTGTCACAATCCATGAAAACCCATAGGCTTCGTGGAAGTCGGGATAAACCTTTAGCATCACTTTTAGTCCAGCATGAAGATGTTGTCCGCTAACTTCCTCAAACTTAGGGCGCAGTGTTTGCCACTTGTTTTTCCAGCATTTGGCTGACGCTTTGGCTACAGGCGTGTTACTGAAAAGCTCTTTTTGTATCAGTTCCATATAGCAATGGCCCCGCACTTCGCGAAGTTCGGAGAGCTCAGCTTCAACCCAATACTCGTTATCAAAGGCAGTTGAGATGACTTCTCGCACGAGATTGTTGAGTTCAAAGAGTGATAATGCTTTCATTTTCGACCTGAATTATAGGCTTTCCAAAAGTCAGGAACGCCGTAACCAAAGACATTATTGGGCGTGGTTGCATTGTTTCCGCTCTCAATGACAAGGCGAATAATCTCATGGGCAGACTTATCTGGCAGTGCCTGCCAAAGGCAAGCGACCATCCCAGAGATAAGGGGTGCAGAGAAAGAAGTACCCATTTCATCGACTATAGTGCCTCTACCTGAGATGACAGCTGTAGGACTTCCATAGGCCATTACATCGGGTTTGACTCGTCCATCCTGTGTAGGTCCAACGCCAGAAAAGGCTGCATTCACGCCCGAAGGTGAGATTGCACCAACCGTAAGAATATCTTTTGCATCGGCAGGGAAATTGATTTTCTTCCATGTTCCCATGCCATCATTACCTGCACTGTTTACCAACACGATACCTTTTGATGCCAACAGCGATGCCGTTCGCGAGATAAGGGTCGTCATTCCATCCATTTCATCATAGTGATGATTGGTAGATGCATCATCAAAATCATGATAACCGAGCGATGAATTGATAATATCCACCCCCATAGAATCGGCATATTCCACTGCTTCTGCCCAATAATCCTCTTCTGCAATGCTTTCCGTTTGGCGGTCTTCACAACGTATCAACAGATAGGAAGCATCCGGAGCACTACCTACATAGATACCCGGCAGGTCGGCAGCCATAACAGAAAAGACCATCGTTCCATGCTCCATCTCCGAGAAAATGCTTTTAGAACAAGGCACAACAAAGTCGTTCTGTCCCACAATTCGACATTTTTGCAGGCATGGAATACGGTCAACATTCATAAAACCAGCGTCAAGGACGGCAATCATCTTGCCCTTTCCGCGGTATCCTGAGACGTGCATCTTAATCCCATTTAACGTGAGAAGTTGTTCTTTTGTGACGCCAAAACGGTTGCCTTCTGCTATGGTATCCCAACGATTAAACTCCTTTTTAAAGTTCAATCTGACGGAGTTTGTAATAGAATCTGGTGAAGAGAATGTGCGGAAAACACTCTTCACAAAAGGTAATTTCAATAATTCATAAACCTTTCCTGGGTTACTACAGCGCACAAGTACGGTGTTATTCCATTTACTTTTGCCCACAATCTTCAACTCTTTTGATGCCGAAATGGCATGCAAATAAATTTCATTGAGTGGTAAATCGGTTGAATCAATGGCAAGATGTTGGCGCTTTCGTCGCTCAATTGCACGTGGCGAAAGGTATTCAGAAGGGGCATTTAACGAATAGCGCGAATGGTTTTTATCTTTCAAGGTCACGCGAAACATATAGCATTTTCCACCAGGATAAGAAATCATCTCGGTGGCATTGACTCTTGCAAAGGCAGAAGCCACACAGCAGAGAAATGCAAACATGAACAGGAAAGAAGTTTTATTCATTGATACATACTTAGGTTTCAAGTGTACAAAAGTAATATTTTATCTCATAAAAACAAAGAAAAACGGATGAAAACCAGTTCACACTGAAAATAGTTATAACTTAAAGAACAACCTAATGAAATTTTATTTATCTTTGCGACTGATTCATATTATATTCGGACAACTGTTTTTCTTACATACGAACGCACATGAAATGTAATCTAAAATCATTCTTATTGTCGGCAGGAATATTGCTTCTGACAATGTGTTTTAACACTACTTATGCACAGAAATGGGACGACAAAATCATCATTTCGCAATGTACTGACCAATATGTCATGTCACTTGACCATGAGAATCCAATCGTTAAGAACACGAAACGCTATGTTTACGAATCTAATTCGGCTATAACCGTCAACCCAGAAACAGCTGCTTTCTACGGAGAGAATATCACATTAGACGATGTTTCGGGGCGAGGAATGAAGTTATATAAGAATATTACCCCAGAGAATGTATTCTATGATGACACTAAAGCCTGTATCATTCGAGGATACATTGACAAGAAAGGTGGAACTTGTAAAGCCTCATTTGAACGTACTTTCAAAGATATCAAATACTTTACTCGCATATATCTCCTTGAAGAGTATTTCATTCGAGATAAGACCTTGACGATAACCATCCCCAAACAACTGTCAGGTTATCACATCAAAGAAATGAATTTTAAGGGCTTTAACATTGAAACCTCCCATAAATCTACCCCAGAAGGCGAAACCTTTACTTACACTTTGCACAATGCGGACCGCATGAAAGAGGATAAAATGATGCCCCCTATCTCAAATGTATACCCATATTTGCTCATCACGGGGTCGTTTTCAGATGCCAATGCGCTTTATTCTTGGTCAAAAGAAATGGCAAATGTAGACTGCACCATACCCAATTTAAAGGAACTTTTACAAGAAATCAACGCACATAGTAAAACAGATGCGGACAAGATTAGTAACACTTATCAATGGATTCAGGACCATATTCGCTATGTAGCCTTTGAAGCTGGCATCGCAGGACACCGCCCAGATACGCCTAAAGAGGTGCTCCGTAAACGATATGGTGACTGTAAAGGTATGGCCTTATTACTCAAAACGCTCCTCAAAGCGCAAGGTTTTGACGCACGACTTACCGACATTGGAACGGATGAAATACCTTTTAAGATGAGCGAAGTACCTACACTTGCTGGTGCCAACCACGTCATTTGTACGCTCTTTTACAAAGGAAAGACCTTCTACATCGATGCTACTTGCAACCACATTCCATACACTTATACGCCACAACACATACAAGGTTCAGAGGCAATGATAGAGAATGGAGACAAGCCTTTGATGCAAATTGTGCCACAACAAAAGGCAGATTCGTCCATTGATAGCCTCTCTTATGCTTACCATCTGCAAGGAGATGCACTTGTAGGAAAAGCAAACTATCTGCTAAGAGGCGACATGAAAGAATGGTTTATGAGTCTCATTGACGATGCAGGAAACAAGAATAGCGAAGAGATCTTAGCCAATAATCTTAATGCTGACACGCATAACATGACGGTTAATAACGTGAAATGGATAGATAAAGACGCACGAAATATGTGGGCAAACTTTGTTGGTGACATCGTCAATCAGCCTGCAATACAACAAGCTGACGGTGAAATCTATGTTGAACTCAACCCTCATAATAACCTTTTTGATAATAGAATAGACACCACGGGGCGTGCAAATGACTATTATTTCCCTGTGCGTTGCAACATCGTTCGACAGGCTTCATTGACCATTCCAGCAGGATATAAGGTTGATTATATGCCTCCTTCTGCCACGTTCTCTACTCCAGAAGGCATCCTTTCGTGCCATTTCAGCCGAAAAGGAAACACTATTCTCTTCCACCAAAAGATGCAAATCAACCATCGTCGCATACCCATTGCAAACATTCCAAAATGGAATGAGACCATAAGCAAATGGAAAGATGCTTGCAACGAACAGGTAGTATTAAAGAAATAACAAAGTAAATAACACACAAATAATACTCATCTATAAACAGATTCATATTTATGAAGAAGCTATTAACTATGCTTTTGTTGGCCATCATCGCACTTCCAACATTAGCGTTTGACGACAACGACTACCAAAAGTTTGTCAAAGAGGTGAAAGAAAACGTATGGAAAAAAGACCTTCCACAATTCAAAAACCGCACAGTTCCAGCGCAATACAAGAACGAATCGGCTGTGATTTTGGCACGATATGAGGAACTTTCCATCGACTTAAGTAAGAAATTCAACTTCTTTGCCTTTGCAAACCTCAAGCAAAACACAGCAAATCATCTAAGACGTTATCTCGTTAAGATAAACGATAAAGCTGCACTTGATAAATACTCTACATTTGATTTCCGCACATATGACCGCTCTTTCAATGATTTTTTGCTTCGCGAAGACCATCGAACTGTGCTTGGAGTGCGCGTCATTAAACCCAATGGAACTATCAAAGAGGTAAGCAGTGACGAATATCAAGACGCTAACGAGGGCAAGAAAGGACAAGAAAAGCGCGCCAAACTGGCTGTACCTGACTTGCAAGTTGGTGACATGTTAGACTATTTTGTCTATGACTTTGACGTGATAAAAGAGGATAACTTCGACCCAACTTTATTCTTTTTTGGAGCTGATTACCCAATACTTGACTACACGATTCATTGCGAAATAGATAAGAAACTCTGTACACAATATCGCACGATGAATGGCGCTCCAGACTTTAAATCGGGTGAAAAAGGTGACTATATTACCCTTGATGTGCACGCTAAAAACATAGATAAGACGTTGCCAAACTATGCCTTTAACCCTATTGCACAGGCTCCATTCACGTTACTTTATGTTACCAACAACAACATTGCTTTACTCTATACACCACAGAGTGCAAAGCAAAAGGGACTGCAAGCAAACCCTGATGCAAAGGTGATTCAACAGGATGCATGGACTGATTGGAATGATCATTGCCCCAAATGGGTATTCAACAAGAAGATGGGTAAGGTCATAAAGAATGCTAAAAAGCTTGGAAGTGATGAAGAGAAAGCTGACTATATATACAACTATTGGGTATTACAATCACTGTATTTCAATCAACCTCAAGAGACCGATGATAACTTTTCAACGCTCTTTACGACAATTCTTGATATGTTGAAAGTACCTTATAGTCGTGCAATACTAACCAGTTGGTATAACGAACCCCTTGATCAGCTCATCAGTTATATCGATGTTTCACGCGCAATTATGCTCAAAAACGGGAAATGTTACTTTCCTTTGAACAACGTAGTAAGTGCAAATGTCATCCCTTCTCTTTATCAAAACCGAGATGGAATGTATACAGACAGGGCGAAAAAGTTTTATAAAGGCCCATTCACTACATTCAAAACAGCAGGTTCTAAGGCTTCAGACAATGTAGAAAAAGTTACGGTTGACGCTACGATTACAGATGGAATATTAAATATTAAGCGTCAAAATACGACGACAGGTTGCGAGAAAGAAGGTCTCATTTCGACTTATTCCACTGGTGAAGATCTCGTGAAAGCATGGGGCAAACCCTATGGAGCTACGACCTCATCTGACATCTATAACTATAAAGAAAGCGAATCAAAGGCGAGGGCAACCGAACGAACAGAGAAGGACAAACAAGTCATTCCGGAGAGGTTTTCAAAAGAAATCAAAGCCTATCATGATAGAGCTGCCATGAAGATTAATGCCACAAGCGTAGACAATTACGCTGAAAACAACACTCCATTTGTCTATACAACAGACTATCAAATGGATGGATTGGTGAAAAAGGCAGGCCGTAATCTTGTGGTTTCTGTAGGTCAGTTGTTTGGACAACAAACCCATATTGAGGGCAAAGATCGTAAGCGTGATGCGGATTTAATCTTTGATTTCCCCCGCACTTACACTGTAACCATGAACCTAACGATTCCTTCTGGCTATTCTATTGCACCTGAAAGTTTGCAAAAACTCAATAATAACATAGACAATGAGTATGTAAACTTCACAACAAAAGCCCAAGTTCGTGACGGAAAACTCGTTATAAACTTTGATAAAGTGTATAAACAGCAACGCATACCTGCGGCTAAATGGGCACAGATTCTTGCCATGCTTGACCAAGCTTACGAGTTTACAAGCCAGCAAGTTGTATTGAAGAAGAATTAAACACAACTCACATCCTCTTTTGCCCTGCCTTTGTCTGAAACATGATATTCTTAAAACAATCGGATAAAAGCAAGGCAAAAGTGGTGTTTTATGCATTATATTTATTTAACAAAATAATCAAATTAATTTACGATAAAATCCATTTTATCAGATAAATCAAAATCAACGAGTCTTTCATTCACATGAAATAACTGCATCATCCCATGCATTTTATCTCATAAAATCAGCCTGTTTGTTCCATAAAATGACCCACTTCACAAAGCAATTCGATATGGATTAATACAGGTTTCAGCCCTATCCTACCAAAAGAACAAAATAAAGCATGAAAAAAGGGAAAGCACTTTCGCACTTCCCCTACGGCAAAGATAATAAAATGTAGAGGCAAATGCAAATGTAACTTGAATTTAATTTACAGTTAAGCACTATCTACCTACCTCTCAAAACGCATTATTATTTAGAACTATTCACATCATCATACGCACTATGTCGGGCGAATTGTGCTACGACATACGAGCAAACGGCACGAATCTTTTTGTTGTTTTGTCGCGCATAAGCTACGGCTTCATCAAGTAAGGCGCGTGCAACGCCACGACCTTCATAAGCATTTCCTACGAGAGTATGCGTGATTGCGAAACGTTCTTTGTCGTCCCATTCATACTCCATCTGACCGATTTCAACTCCGTTTTCAAGTGCAACGAAACGACCACCTGTTGGTTTTTCTTCTTGTTTTATTTGCATATCACTTTGTTTTTAATAGCATTATATAACGCTAAAAGCGTTGCAACAAATCTCTTGCCAAGTCTCTTTAGCTGTCAAGCTGACTGCTTGCTTCAGCCCACTGAAAAGAGATTGAAAGCGATTTACCGCATAATTCATCATATTTTCGTTACATTTCATCTTTATAAACAAGGTGAAACCAAAAATAATTTTGTATATTTGCATCATGGATAATAAGGAAGCTACACTGCAATTAGGCACACAACCCGTTGGGAAATTGCTGTTACAATATGCCATGCCGGCCATCGTTGCCATGATGGCAGCATCGCTTTACAACATTGTTGACAGCGTATTTATCGGTCAACGCGTTGGACCAATGGCAATTTCTGGCCTTGCTATCACCTTCCCTTTTATGAATTTAGCAAGCGCTTTCGGTGCAGCGGTGGGCGTAGGAGCCTCTACTTTGATATCTGTTAAGCTGGGACAAAAAGACTATAAGACTGCAGAAAACATCTTAGGAAACACGGTTTCACTGAACCTTATCATAGGAATTGGCTTCTCGATAGTGTCATTATTGTTCCTCAATCCTATTCTTCGATTCTTTGGAGCCAGTGATGCCACGCTGCCATACGCCCGAGATTACATGCTGATTATATTGGGAGGAAACGTCTTTTCGCACATGTATTTCGGCATGAATGCCGTACTTCGTGCTGCAAGTAAGCCGCGACAAGCCATGTATGCCACGATATTTACCGTTGCAATGAACACACTTCTCGACTATATCTTCATCGTAGAATTTGGTTGGGGCATTCAAGGTGCGGCCTATGCAACGATACTTGCCCAGGTGATGGCCCTCATTTGGCAGCTTCATATCTTTAGTAATAAGAAGGAACTACTCCATTTTCAGCGCGGAACTTATAGGCTTCGGAAGTCTTTAGTGAGGAATATCATCGGCATAGGAATATCTCCTTTTGCCATGAATGCATGTGCCTGCATGGTGGTAATCTTTATTAATCAGCAGCTCGTTCGTTACGGAAGTGACTACGATGTGGGTGCATACGGCATCGCAAATAAGGTTTCTTTCGTCTTCATTATGTTCGTAATGGGCATCAATCAGGGTATGCAACCGATAGTAGGATATAACTATGGCGCGCAACAATTAATGAGAATGATTCGCGTAGTGAAGCTATCGATTGTGGCAGCAACGGCAGTTGTATTCACAGGATGGCTCATTGGGATGTTTGCTCCCTATTATTGTGCACGCGCATTCACCAAAGATCCGACGCTGATTCGCTTGGGAATGAAAGCCATTCGGTTAAGCATGATTATGTATCCTGTTATAGGTAGTCAGATGGTTACTGCGTTTTTCTTTCAAAGTATCGGTAAGGTTAAGATTAGTATCTTCCTTTCTTTGTCGCGACAACTCATCTTTTTACTTCCTGCTTTGATTGTGATGCCAATGTGGTTTGGCGTAAATGGTGTTTGGTATGCAATGCCATTCTCGGATGGTTTCGCTGCCGTCATAGCCGCTTTAATGCTGATGGGCTACATGAGAAAATTCAAGAAACAATATAATGAAATACAACATGAAAGACCAAAAGATAATTATTAATATAGGAAGGCAAATAGGAAGCGGTGGAAGAATCATTGCACGACAACTTGCAGAGGTGCTAAACTGCGCCTTCTATGACCGAGAACTCTTGAATCTTGCAGCCAAAGAAAGTGGTTTTAGCGAGAAGTTCTTTGAGCAAAATGATGAGAAGAAAGGCTTCCTTCATACGCTTTTCCACGTCAATATCCCACTAATGGGCGAGAATAACTTCTATAAGAACGACTTCTCTCAAGAGAGTTTATACCAATTTCAGAGTGATGCTATCACCAAAGCTGCCCGAGAAGGTAACTGCATTTTTGTGGGAAGAACGGCCGATTACGTACTGCGTGAGTTTCCAAATACAGTGAATATCTTCATCACGGCTAAGCTTGAAGACCGCATTCAGCGTGTTGCCGAACGACAACATCTGTCAGAAGAAGAAGCCAGAAAATATATTTCAGCACGTGAAGAGGCCCGCGCTATCTATTATAACTACTATACTGGTAAGAAATGGGGAGCCTCTGAGAGTTATGATCTCTGTGTAAATAGCAGTATCTTAGGTTTAGATGAGACTGTGGAATTTATCACATCATTTATAAAAAGGCGTTTTAAGCAATGAAGAAAATAGGCATTATCAGCGACACTCACGCCTATTGGGACGATAAATATGAGCTATATCTCGGCGAATGTGACGAGATATGGCATGCTGGAGACATAGGTTCCGTGGAACTTGCCGACCGCTTTGAAGCGATGAAAACTATCTTTCGAGCAGTTTATGGCAATTGCGATGGCTATGAATTACGAGCCCGTTATCGTGAGATTCTACGCTTTAAATGTGAAGATGTGGATGTAATGATGACACATATTGGCGGTTATCCGGGACGTTATGAACGTGCAATTGTCCCGAAACTCATGGCATCTCCGCCCGACTTATTTATCTCTGGACACTCTCATATCCTTAAGATTATGCCGGATAAAAGCTTGAATCTTCTCCACATTAACCCCGGAGCAGCAGGTATGCAAGGCTGGCACAAAGAACGAACCATAGTTCGTTTGACGATTGAAGGAAACAAATTCACTGATTGTGAAGTAATAACATTAGGACAGAAACATTCAAAATTATAGATAATATGAAGACATATCTTGTGACAGGTGCCGCTGGTTTCATTGGCGCTAACTACATTAAGTATCTCCTTTACCGTAAGTATAAGGACCAAGACATTAGAGTTATCATCCTCGATGCCCTCACTTATGCCGGCAATCTCGGTACAATCAAAGATGATATTGACGATAAACGCTGTGTATTTGTAAAGGGAGATATCCGTGATCGCGAACTCGTTGATCGTCTATTTGCCGAAAATGACATTGACTATCTTGTCAACTTTGCAGCCGAAAGCCATGTAGATCGCAGCATAGAAGACCCACAACTATTTCTGAATGTTAACATTTTAGGGACTCAGAACCTTTTAGATGCGGCTCGGAGAGCTTGGGTTACGGGCAAAGATGAATGTGGTTATCCCACATGGAAAGCCGGAAAGCGTTATCATCAGGTATCAACCGACGAAGTATATGGCAGTCTTGGCGCCGAAGGATACTTCACAGAGCAGACTCCTTTGTGTCCACATAGCCCATATAGTGCCAGTAAAACGAGTGCAGATTTATTCGTTATGGCTTATCATGACACGTTCCACATGCCCGTAACGATTACGAGATGTTCGAACAATTACGGCCCTTATCACTTCCCAGAGAAGTTGATTCCATTGATGATTAATAACATTTTAGAGGGCAAAAAGCTACCCGTCTATGGCGAAGGACTAAATGTTCGCGACTGGCTTTATGTGGAAGATCATTGCAAAGCCATTGATTTAGTTGTACGAGAAGGCCGTGAAGGTGAGATATATAATGTTGGAGGACACAATGAAATGACCAACATTGACATCGTAAAGCTAACGATTAAGACCATACATGATATGATGGAAGCCGATAAAGGCTTGCGTTCTGTACTCAAAAAGAAAGTAAAGGACGCGCAAGGTGACTGGGATATCAGTTGGATTAATAACGATTTAATCACTCATGTGACTGATCGTTTGGGCCATGATCAGCGATATGCCATCGATCCTACTAAGATAAAAGAAGAACTTGGGTGGTATCCTGAGACACGATTTGCCGATGGTATCGTCAAGACTATTAAGTGGAATCTCGACAATCAGCAATGGATTGAAGAAGTAACCAGCGGAGATTATCAGAAATACTACGCTGAAATGTATGGTAATAGATAACCCTCTAATCGATAATATCCCCCAACCATGACAAAGAAAATCATGCTTTTAGGCTCTGGAGAGCTGGGAAAAGAGTTTACTATTGCAGCAAAACGTGTTGGACTTCATGTCGTTGCATGCGACCGTTACAATGAAGCGCCTGCAATGCAAGTGGCAGATGAACGCGAAATCTTCAACATGTTGGATGGTGATGCCTTAGCAGCCGCTGTGGAAAAGCATAGTCCTGACATCATCGTTCCAGAGATAGAAGCTATCAGAACAGAGCGACTTTTTGACTTTGAACAACGTGGAATACAAGTTGTTCCCTCTGCAAAAGCAGTCAACTTCACAATGAATCGTCGCGCAATTCGTGACCTTGCATCTCGTGAATTGGGCCTGCGCACAGCCAAATACTACTATGCAAAGACCTTCGAAGAGTTCAAACAAGCTGCAGACGAGATTGGTTTTCCTTGCGTGGTAAAGCCATTAATGAGTTCAAGTGGACACGGACAAAGTTATGTTCATAATGATAATGAGCTGCAAGCTGCTTTCCATGAGGCCATGGAAGAAGGCAGAGGAGACGTTAAAGAGGTTATCATTGAAGAGTTCATTGACTTTGATTCAGAGTTCACTCTACTCACTGTAACTCAAAAGAACGCACCAACCATCTTCTGTCCCCCTATTGGTCATGTGCAGAAATCAGGCGATTATCGTGAGAGTTGGCAGCCATTTTGTCTCCCCGATGAAGCCTTATCACAAGCTCAACACATGGCAAACGAGGTGACAAAAGCATTGGAAGGATACGGCATTTGGGGTGTAGAATTCTTCCTAACCAAGCAGGGAGAAGTAATCTTTTCAGAGCTAAGTCCGAGACCACATGACACAGGTATGGTCACGTTGGGACACACAACAAACCTCAACGAGTTTGAACTTCATCTGCGAGCTATTATGGGTTGGCCCATACCTGCTATTCATTTAGAGCACAACGGCTGTTCAGCTGTCATCCTTTCAAAAGAAAACGCCGACCATGAACCTACATATCATCTCATGGAGGCATTGAAAGAAGATTGCACGCGCGTTCGAATCTTCGGCAAACCCGACCAACATGTCAACCGAAGAATGGGCGTAATGCTATGTTATGGCAGCCTCGACAGCGACATGAATGAGTTGCGTGACAAGGCAAAACGATTGGCTGCAACTGTTATTAAATAAGTAACACGTGGAAGAAATAGACAAAATTGACACGATAACCAAGTTTCTTGACGACCTCGAGAAACTTGGAAAGCAACTCTCTCTCATTCAAGAAGAGCAGAAAAATGTGCTTGCTTATATGCTGAATCTAAAGCAAAAGCATAACACTGAGACGCAAGAATACAATCAGCTTGCAGTCAGAAGTAGAGACTTACAGGCTTTAATTGACAAATACCGCCCTATCTATGAGGAACGAATCTCATGGATAAGGGACATCAAAAAGAAAGGGAAAACAAAATAGATGAATGAATTAGGACAGCTAATTAACCTGCCGAAAATCATTGACCCGCGTGGAAACCTGACCGTTGCTCAGGCTTTTGAGCATGTACCCTTTGCCATAAAGCGTGTTTATTGGACGTATGATGTACCCTCAGGTGAAAGCCGTGGTGGACACGCGCACTACAAATGCCGTGAGTTTATCATTGCCGCCAGCGGCAGCTTTGACGTATGTCTTGACAACGGGCAAGCCAAAAAGACTTATCATCTCAATCATCCTTATCAAGGATTACTTATTGATACCAACATCTGGCGTACGTTAGAAGACTTCTCTTCGGGTGCCGTTTGCCTCGTGTTAGCCGAAGATGACTTCGACGAAAAAGACTATATATACGATTATCAGCTATTCCTTAGCCACTTAAAATGTTTGAAATAAAGCCCTATTCCCCTGAAATGAAATCCGAATGGGATGCATTTGTTGATGCATCTAAAAACGGATTGTTTCTCTTTTTCAGGGATTACATGGACTATCATCACGACAGATTTGAGGACCATTCGATTGTAGTTTACCGACAAAACAAGCTCTATGCGCTCCTGCCGGCAAACATTTCACACGATGTTCTCTATACACATCAGGGCCTGACTTTTGGCGGATTGATTGTCGATGAGCATTTCACTGCAGCTGAATCTATTACAGTTTTCAAGCTCATCAATGCCTATTTGCGCAATGAAGGCATACGAAAAGTAGTGTATAAAGCTATCCCCTGGCTCTATCATCCGCAGCCCGCTGAAGAAGATTTATATGCTATTTACCGCACAACTAACGCCAAATTAGTAGCCCGAGACATATCAACTGCCATCCGACTTGATATGCCTTTAGCCTACAATGAGATGAGAAACAGGGGAATAAAAAAGGCACTTCACCATGGCATAATAGTCGAAGAAAGTAATCGTTGGACTGACTTTTGGGAGGTGTTGACGACTAATCTACAAACCAAATATCATGTTTCGCCCGTTCATTCGCTGTCAGAAATACGCATGCTTAAAGCCAGATTTCCAAACAACATCCGTCTTTTTACAGCACAATTAAATAATAAAGTACTTGGCGGAACGGTGGTATATGAATACGGAAATGTGGCACATACGCAGTATATTTCAGCCTCTTTAGAAGGTAAAAAGCTGCATGCTCTCGACCTACTTCTCGACAAATTGATTCATGAAGTATATCGAAATAAGACGTGGTTTGACTTTGGGAAATCCACCGAACAACAGGGAACAATCCTCAACGAAGGCCTCATCTTTCAGAAAGAGAGCTTTGGTGGCCGTGCCGTTTGTTATGATTGGTATGAATGGAACTTATGAAAATAGAATATCTTTCACTGCAACGCATCACACAACAACATGCCGATGAACTTCACAAAGCTGTGCAAAAGGTCATCGATAGCGGCTGGTATCTCCAAGGAAAAGCTACAAACGACTTTGAAACGGCTTATGCTCAGTATATTGGAACGCAACATTGCATCAGCTGTGGCAATGGACTTGATGCGCTGACCCTCATCTTTAGAGCGTATAAACAGCTTGGAAAACTTCATGAAGGTGACGAGGTTATCGTGCCCGCCAATACCTATATAGCTTCTATTCTCGCCCTAACCGAAAACCGACTCAAGCCAATCCTTGTCGAACCTGATATGCTTTTGCAACTCGATGTCACACGGATTGAGGCTGCTATCACACCGAAAACACGAGCTATTCTGCTTGTACATCTCTATGGAACTTGTGCTATGCACACCATCATTAGCGCCATTTGCAAACGCCATAACCTACTGCTTGTAGAAGATAATGCCCAAGGTCACGGCCTAAAATGGCATGAAAAACATACGGGAAGTATAGGAGATGCCGCGGCACATAGCTTCTATCCAGGAAAGAATCTGGGTGCAATGGGCGATGCAGGTGCCGTGACAACAGACGATAATCAACTTGCAACCATCGTCCGCTCTCTTGCTAATTATGGCAGCAATCGCAAGTATGTATTCCCCTATCAAGGCTTAAACAGTCGCATGGATGAATTGCAAGCAGCCGTATTAATGACGAAGTTGACCTACTTAGATCATGACAATCAACGTCGCCGTTACATTGCAAAACGCTATGAAGAGGCTATTCGTCACGAGGCCGTTACACTGATAAAACCGCGCAATTCCGTGTTTCATATCTATCCGATATTATGCAAAAGACGCGATGAATTGCAGCAATATCTGGCGTCGAAAGGTATTGAAACCCTCATCCACTACCCCATTCCACCCCATAAGCAGGCTTGTTATGCGGCATGGAACAGCCTACAACTCCCTATCACAGAACGCATTGCAGCAACAGAACTCAGTCTGCCCTGCAATCAAGCCATGACCGATGACGAGATGGAATATGTCATTCATTCGATTAACACATGGGAAAAGACAATATAAGAACATAAAATATACAACAATGAAACACAACATTTACAAAACCACCATCGTAGCATTATTGCTATTTTTCATTCCTTTTATGCCAACAAGTCAGGCACAACAGACTAAAAAGGAACTCGTAGGAGTACTCATTAATCATCAGTTTTATTCAAAAGATATGCCGCTTAACGAAATCATGAGCATACAGAAAGGTCTTCAAAATCTTGATGATGGTGAGCAACATACAGTACTTCATATCCTTGTTCCTGACGATTTTGTTGCGCCAAAGACTTGGAAGAAATATGAAATCAAGCGCAGTAATGTCGTCAATGCCGACAAATTTGAAGCCAAAGTGCTCCTTTTTGATGAGATGAGAAAGGTAACTCACAGTGCAGACAAACAATTTAAAAACCCTAAAATCGGTCAAAAACTGCCAGGAACATTCACACTTCAAGACCTTGACGGAAACACTTGGACGCAAGATTCGCTAAGAAACCGAGTGACAGTAGTTAATGTTTGGTACTCAGGATGTGGTCCTTGCAGGAAAGAAATGCCTGAACTATCAACCTGGAAGACCCGCTTTCCAGAGGTAACTTTCCTCTCTGCAGACTTCGAAAAGCCTGAGATTGTGAAAGCCATCACCGAAAAACATGGCTTCAACTGGACGCATTTGCCCAATGATAGATACTTTACGCAATGGGTAGGTAACGAAGGTTTCCCGCTAACGCTTGTCATAGCAATGGATGGAACGCTGCAATACCTCTCACACAAAACATGTAATGAAACACGTGAAGAAGTGTTTAGACTCCTCAAATGGCTTACAACCATACAAAAAGAATAAGTTAGAATTAACTTAACAAAAGCCTCTTGAAGACAGCCTTTGTTTCAAACTTAAGTCCAATGAGTCACGAATAGGGCCGTTATTTGCTTGTTTAGATAAGTCATTGATCACCAAAAGGTTTCATCATCACACATTATTTTCAGCACCGAAAAAATGGATTTATATTGCAAATCAAGGCGGATGGTGAAACCATTTGCGTCAGTTCATCATGTGAAATGCGTCAAATGGTGTCGTAAAATGGCTGCAATCATCTCATGAAATGCAGCAGAAAAAATGATAAAATGGGAACCATGAGACATAAAATGACCTGAATCAGGGGCTGCAACCATTTGAAAGAAGTCTTCACTTCACTCAAAAAAGTAAGAAAACACAATGAAAATCCTGTTTAATTCTACAGAATGAGCTTTCAGAACACATGTTTTTTTGAAGAAGATACTTTACAAAGAATAAGGTAAAAACTTAGAAAAACCAATAAAAACGGTTTCTCATATTCGTTCATTTCAACCTTATTTTTATGTTGAAATGCAAGTCAACAGAATATGAGAAACCGCAGTATGTGAGAAGACTTAGCTCACAAGAATCACCAAAACGGAGCGTGCTGCCTGCGCACCCATAACCAACGCCTGTTCAATATCAGCCGTTTTGCTCGGTCCACTGATAAAAGTTCCAAAGCCATAAGACGTCATTTTTATCCTCTTATAAGCCTGATGCATGTTATCTACGACTTGATTTCTGTCGAGAATAATAACTAAATTCTCTGAGATAAAACACACAACCTTCTCTTTCATGACTTGAGGTATCCATATACAACCATTCTCTGCCACCCCAACTTCACCCTTAACAACGCCCACATCCGTGCCATTGAGGTCACTGGCTTCGGCAACTGTGTCGGGGTTTAGTTTGGCTTTGATGCCTGGAACATTACTGGCAATGACCTTAGCATCAGGATATGCCTCAGCAATTAAAGCGTTAAGGTCGTCTGTTGGCTTTGCTTCGACAATATTTGCGCCCGCAGATTTAGTCATTTCTACAAACTGCTTGATAGGCTCAGGATAGGTAAGAGCGTCGATATGCAAGTCAGGCATGTCGTATTGTTGACGGATATGAGAACGCAATCTATCGAGAAAATCTTTCTTTTCCATAACTATTCATTACATGATTTCATTTAACCTGGCCTTTCTTCCATAGCTCGTGGAAAGACTTTTTGGCAAATTCGGGCTTCGTATGTCCTATTCCCCATGGATTGAGATGCTTGAAATGAGTCATCCTTTCAGGGACAAAGTCGGCCAAAGGAGCAAACATTAATGCCGTATGATAAAGCCAAGAACTGTCATAAAGCACTTTCATTCCTTCAGACATTGCCTTTTTCATTCTGTCAGCCTTACCCATTTCATCAAGACTTTGACGCCAAACATAGATCTGACTACCAGGTGCTACCTCGGCCGGACAAATATTATCACAACTCAAACACAATGAACAAGCACTGACATCACCATAGTTTTGCTTTGGATTATGCATCATTCCAAGATTCACTCCGATAGGTCCTGGGATGACATAAGTATAACTATGCCCACCACTTCGACGGTAAACAGGGCAGGTATTCATGCAAGCGCCACAACGAATACACTTCAAAGTTTCCCAATGATCAGGGTTAGCGAGAAGCTTACTGCGTCCATTGTCAACCAAAACCACGTGCATTTCACCACCTGGACGTGCCTGACGGAAATGTGAAGTAAAAGTAGTTGCAGGCTGACCTGTACCACATCGGCTTAGCAAACGATGGAAAACAGCCAATGAATCATAGTCTGGCACAAGCTTTTCTATACCCATCGAAACGATATGTAGCTTCGGAATAGAGGTTGACATATCAGCATTTCCCTCGTTCGTACATACCACAATATCGCCTGTTTCGGCTACACCGAAGTTGCAACCGGTCATTCCTGCCTCAGCCTCTATAAACTCATTACGAAGCGAATAGCGTGCACACTGCGTAAGATATGCAGGATCATAGTTGCCAATTTCATGCGAAATGCCCTTCTCTTCGAACATCTTTCCAACCTCTTGTCGGGTTAAATGGATGGCAGGCATAACGATATGGCTCGGCCGTTGGCCTAAAAGCTGGAGGATACGCTCGCCTAAATCTGACTCAACAACATCGATTCCACGTTCTATTAGATAAGGATTCATCTCACATTCTTCCGTCAACATAGACTTCGATTTGACCATTTTCTTAACGCCATGTGACTTGAGAATATCATATACAATGGCATTAAACTCGGCGGCATCACTGGCCCAATGCACAATGACTCCACGGCTTTCGAGTTGAGAAGTGAACTTCTCAAGGTAGCCAACAAGATGCGAAAGAGTGTGTCGTTTGATATCACTCGCGTGCTGTCGCAAGTCTTCCCATTCAGGCAACTGATGTGCAGCAGCATCATGTTTCATACGAAGTGACCAGAAAGTTTGGTCATGCCATGTTGTCTTGTCATGGTTTTCGTTGAATATGGCAGCCCTTTTTGAATGATCTGTACTCATAGATTTCTTTTCCTTTTATGCTAAATTAGAGTCCGGCAGCCAATATTTGGGCTACATGAACGAATTGAATGGGTTTGTGTTCTCGCTTAGCTATGCCTGCCATATGCATCAAACAACTGCTATCTGGGCCTGTAACAAACTCGGCACCTGTGGCCATGTGTCGACCAATCTTATCCTCTCCCATGCGTATAGAGACTGCCGTTTCTTCAACAGAGAACATCCCTCCGAAGCCACAACACTCGTCTTTGTGGTCTGGTTCCTTAATCGTGATATCCTTGATTAATTTCAACAAGTCGATAATCTTATTGTAAGGAGGGATGTTTCGCTCGGAAGGAGCAGACAATCCAAGTTCTCTCACGCCGTGACAACTATTATGCACGCTCACCACATGAGGGAAACTACCAGGCAAAGACGTGATTTTCAGCACGTCATGTAAGAACTCTACGATGTCCATTACCTTCTTAGAAGACAGACATTCGTGTTCCCCTTTCAGCAAACGAGGGTGATAAAACTTCACGTATGCAGCGCAAGAAGCAGATGGAGCAACAACATAATCGAAGCCAGAAAACATGGAATCAAACTTCAAAGCCAATGACTTTGACATGCTTTCAAAGCCTGCATTCCCCATAGGTTGACCGCAACAAGTTTGCTTTTCGGGGTAACCGACGTCAACACCAAAGTGCTTTAACAGCTTATATGTGGCGACTCCGGCCTCTGGATAAAGTGCATCTACATAACAAGGAATAAACAATCCTACTTTCATAATGTTTTTGTTATAATATAAAGCGTGTCATTTTCGCATGTTTTCATCCACGAAAGCAAAGGGCAAAAGGTCCTTAACACTATGTAGAATATAGACACCTGACGTGCCAAAAAGCAACACACGGACATTTTGTTTGTATCGATCTTCTATCTCAAGCATTACTTGTCGGCATGCGCCACAAGGCGTAATAGGATCTGATAAGAAGCCTTTCCCATTGTGAGCAACAATTGCTAATGTATCAATTGCTTGCTCAGGATAATGCGATTGAGATGCAAATATGGCTGAACGCTCGGCACATAAGCCCGAGGGGAAAGCCGCATTTTCTTGATTAGCGCCTATAACAACACGACCATCATGCAGACGCAACGCCGCCCCTACATGGAAATGGCTGTATTTGGCATAGCTATTCTTGATGGCAGCCTTAGCACATTCTATGAGGTTTTGGTCCTGTTCACTCAACTCATCGAATTGACAGAAATCATAATCTATTTCTATCTTCAATTTCTTCATTGCGTATTAATGTTATTGAATACTATCTACAAAGGTACAAATTAAATCGAAGTATCTATATGTTAAAAGCACTTTTTTATCAACTTGCAAGGCTTCAATCTTCATTTTCGTGACATTTTCAACAATAATTTGTATCTTTGCAGACCTAAACTAATAAAGAATGATCGTCTGTATTGCAGAGAAACCAAGCGTAGCAAGAGACATAGCACGCATCTTAGGAGCCACAACGGCAAAGAGCGGATATATGGAAGGCAACGGATATCAAGTCACTTGGACCTTCGGACACCTATGCGAATTGAAGGAACCAAATGATTATCACGAGAACTGGAAGCACTGGAGTCTCGCCGCTTTGCCTATGATTCCTGAACGATTTGGAATTAAAGTCATCCCCGAAGATAGCATAAAGAAACAGTTTTCGATTATAGAGAAACTCTATGCAGGTGCAGATGAAATCATCAACTGTGGCGATGCGGGACAAGAAGGAGAACTAATCCAACGATGGGTAATGCAGAAAGCCAACGTAAAATGCCCCGTAAAACGCCTTTGGATATCTTCAATGACAGACGAAGCAATTCTACAAGGCTTCCAAAATCTTAGAGATGAGCAGCAATATCAACCGCTTTATATGGCTGGTTTGAGTCGAGCTATCGGCGATTGGATGCTTGGTATGAATGCAACTCGACTCTACACACTGAAATATGGGCAAAATAAACAGGTGTTAAGTATAGGTCGTGTGCAGACACCTACACTGGCTTTAATCGTCAATCGGCAAAAAGAGATTGACAACTTCAAGCCAGAACCTTATTGGGTTTTAGCCACTATATACCGTGATACCCAATTCACAGCCACGTCAGGTAAGTTTACTAATAAGGAAGAAGGCGAGAAAGCATTTGCTACAATCGAAGGAAAGCCGTTCACAATCAAAAGTGTTCAGAAGAAGAAAGGAACGGAAACTCCCCCACATCTCTATGACCTCACTTCCTTACAAGTGGATTGTAACCGTAAGTTTAGCTACTCGGCAGAGACTACTTTGAATCTAATTCAAAGCTTATATGAAAAGAAATTCACCACCTATCCACGTGTAGACACACAGTATTTAAGTGATGATATCTACCCGAAATGCCCTCAAATACTAAATGGTTTGAGTCAATGTAAGATAGAAAGTCAGCTAAAGTACATGCCGTGGATAAGGAATTTGGCTGCCATCAGCAAGAAATTACCCAAGAGTAAGAAGGTTTTCGACACCAGTAAAGTTACAGATCACCATGCCATCATCCCCACAGGAGTTCCTGTTCAGGGACTAACGATCATGGAACAAAATGTGTTTGACCTCATCGCCACACGCTTTATCAGTGCCTTTTACCCTGATTGTAAGTTCTCTACCACTACAGTTCTTGGCGAAGTTGACGGCATTGAATTCAAGGTTACGGGTAAAGAAATATTGGAAGAAGGCTGGAGATGTCTCACAGAAAGCTCCTCAACAAAGAATGAAAAGAATGAGATGCCATCAAATAACATGGCATCTCAAGAGAACGAAGCAAACACTTCTTCTTCTCTTCGAGGTGGAGTTGAGGGAGAAAATATTACGCTTCCCACCTTTACTCAAGGCGAAAGTGGTCCTCATACGCCTACACTGACCGAGAAACAAACCACACCTCCCAAATACTATACAGAGGCTTCACTGCTTCGAGCCATGGAAACGGCGGGCAAATTTGTTGAAGATGATGAGCTAAGAGCAGCCTTAAAAGAGAATGGAATCGGTCGACCTTCGAGCCGAGCAGGCATCATTGAGACCCTGTTTAAACGTCGATATATCCGACGGGAACGCAAGAATCTCGTTGCAACGCCTACGGGAATAGAACTCATTGACATGATACATGAGAAGCTACTCACCAGTTGTGAGCTCACAGGTATATGGGAAAAGAAACTCAGAGACATTGAACACAAGAAGTATGATGCCTCACTTTTCATCAGCGAACTAAAGGAACAGATTGCTAATATCGTTAAAGATGTGCTCAGTGACAATAGCAATCGCCGTGTAACTATACTCTCTGATGAAGACGTAAAGAAGAAAACGAAGAAGAAAGTAACTTCAAAAAAGACCACAAATAAGCCTACAAAGAAGGCTAAGCCATTAGTACCGAGTGACGAACTCATTGGGAAAGCCTGCCCAGTTTGTGGGAAAGGACACATCATTAAAGGTAAAACGGCCTATGGATGTAGCTGTTGGAAGGATGGCTGTAAATTCGTTTTGCCTTTCAATGACAAAGCTTAGACGGCGTTCATCAAGGTGAATAACCATTTGATGTCTGCCTATTTTCATGCTCATTTCTGTCTTTTCAAGAAACATTCTATGGCTTTCCTACTCCTCAACGAGTCGGTTTCACCCACATAATAGCCTCTATAGACTCTCTTTTTAAGGCCAAACCACCTTTTATATACTGATACATAATCACTATTTGTGACAAAAGACGCATAGTCAACTACAACTTCATACTCCTTGTCTTGATAGAGAACCTCATACGTTTTGCCTGCCATCACATAACTATAAAATAGTAAGTGCAACATCAAAACAGGCAAACTGAGCCATGATATCGCGTATAAAGCTTTTGTCACGGCATTCGAATTACGCTTACTTTGCACATAAAGCCATCGAATCATCAAGGCACAACACGATGCCGGACCAAGTAACCAAAGAGCATCATTCAATGCAGCTGGCCACGCAATATTCAAGAGAAACTGTGGAATTTCCAATGCCAAACACGTCCAAAACACGCCTACCAGTAGTCTGATAAAAATCTTTTTTATCTTCATATTGAGTTTATCAACCAGACAAAGATATAAAAATCTATCATAAACTCCTATCAAAACTCACTAAAAACTATAATATAACTCCATGCAAAACGTTATCTATGTATGCAGAAATCCCACCTTATTATATATATTCTTGCCTGCCTTGTGCTCACCGCTTGTAGCTTAGAGCGCGCTATAAAGAAAGGCGATCAGCACCTATCTGTTGGAGAATACTACGACGCGGCAGTGCAATATCGCAAGGCTTACCAACAAACACCGACCAAACTACGCCGAGAACGTGGACTAATGGCAGTCAAAATGGCACGCTGTTATGCAAAGATTAACCAAACACAACGAGCCATTTCAGCCTTTCAAAACGCTATCCGCTATGAACAAGCAACGCTCAACGACAAGCTCATCTATGCTCAACTGTTGCTCAAAGACGGTCAATACAAGGCGGCAGAAAAGGCATTTCTCGCTCAGAAAGACTCTCTTCCTAACGACACTTTGATATTAAATGGTCTTGCTTCTGCACGCCAGGCACCCGCTTGGAAGAAGCAAGGAAGCAAGTATGTCGTTAGGAAAATGGATGTATTTAACTCTTATAAAGCCGACTATTCGCCTGTATTCTATGGGCCAGATCACAACATTCTATATTTCACTTCAACGCGAAAGGAAGCTTTAGGTGACGAACTTAATGGGATAACGGGAATGAAAAACGGAGATATTTTCTATTCCGAAAGAAACGATAAAGGCAAGTGGAGCAAGCCCGAACCTATTGGAGGAGAGCTTAATTCGGCTTTCGATGAGGGCGCATGTGCCTTTTCTCCCGACGAAAGAACTATGTATCTGACGCAGTGTTCCACTGATCCTGTCTCACCACGCTATGCTCGTCTCATGACATCTTCACGTAGCGATGCCTTATGGACTAAGCCTACTGAGTTTCCAATTAGCCATGACACGCTTTCTATCTTCGCTCATCCTGCCGTGTCACCTGACGGCAATTGGCTTTACTTTACATCGGATATGCCGGGCGGAAAAGGTGGACTTGACCTCTGGCGCGTACGCATAACAGCAGCCGGACTCGGTGGAGTTGAGAATCTGGGAGCGCCAATCAACACCGCAGGGAATGAGGAATTTCCAACCATTCGGCCTAATGGCGACCTCTATTTCTCAAGTAATGGTCATGCCGGAATGGGCGGATTAGACATCTATATCGCACATTTCGACTCACAAGGGAAGGCTACGCTCTCCCACCCTGGCTATCCTTTGAACAGCAATGCAGACGATTTTGGCATGACATTCGAGGGACCTCACAACCGCGGATACTTCTCTTCAAACCGCAATGACAGCCGAGGCTATGACCACATCTATAGCTTTGAATACCCCGAAATTGTGCAAACAGTCAAAGGATGGGTATATGAGAAGGACGGATATGAACTCCCTCGCGCCCAGGTTTATATGGTTGGAAACGATGGAACGAATCTAAAACTGAGTGTAAGAGGCGATGGTTCCTTCACCGAAACCGTCAAACCAGGAGTTGATTACATCTTCTTGGCTACCTGTGATGGCTTTCTCAATCACCACGAAGCACTGAATGTGCATGCTGAAAAGGCTTCAAAAGAATATGTGTTGCAGTTTCCTTTGGCCTCAATTACAGCCCCAGTACTGATTGATAACATCTTCTATGACTTCAATAAAGCCACACTTCGTCCCGAATCTACAGCCGCTCTTGACGACCTTGTGGCGTTGTTAAACGAAAACCCACATGTAACCATTGAGATATCTGCCCATTGTGACTACCGCGGTTCAGTCGAATATAACCTCCGTTTGTCTCAACAAAGGGCCGAAAATGTAGTGCGTTACCTCATCAGTAAAGGCATTTCTGCCGACCGATTAACGGCAGTTGGTTATGGGAAACAACGTCCGAAAGTAATCCGAAAGAGGCTTACAGAGAAGTACACCTGGCTGAAAGAGGGCGACAAACTGACTTCATCGTTTATCGAAAAGCTAAATAAAGAGCAACAGGAAATATGCAATCAGTTGAACCGACGCACAGAGTTTAGTGTGCTACGCACCACGTATGGCATGTTTGATAAAGACGGAAAACTGAAAAAAGAGGCTGAAAAGAGACAACAAAAGAAGGAGAATGAAACGCCCGACATTTACTTTTAACAACATTGATTCCCACATTTTATAACGCAACTAATTCCAACTCATTTTTTGCATCATATCAAACCATTCCGTAATTTGTATCATATCACCGCATGAAATGCGTCATTTCACGCGGTAAAATGAAGCAAATCGCAAGACAATATGACGCAAATCATTATGTGAACTTTGGGGGTTCAAAAACCCAGATATAACAACAAAGAAAGCGAACAATTTGAGTTTGTTCGCTTTCTAAACTGCTTGAGTCTATCTATTTGATTGAGAATCTCTTGCAAAACCAATTAATCAAATAAACCTTTTGTCACTTATCAAGACTTGATATACACCAAAGACTACTGCCGAAACAATGCCTACATATACCCATATCGCTGTAGTGAGGTTCAGTTCTGGCATGACAAAGGAGGTCGAAAGGCTATTCCAAAGGTGTGTCAACGCAACAAAAAGCACCTTCATTCCTTGGTGAACATAAAGATAAATGACCATCGCCACAGTGCAAAGTATCATCCATACCGTATTCAAATACTTTATTCTTGACTGCGGAATGCGTCGCATCACGCTGCGAGAGAAGCCTCGATTCTCTATCTCGGGCAGCGAATTGGCTTCAAAAAAGCGTTCAATCAACTTTTCATCGATATTATTTTCTGTCATATCCATTATGCTTTAGATAGGTGGTTAGTTTCTGTTTGCCTCGCGAAAGATGGCTTTTTACAGTCCCTTCTGTCATGCTGGTAATCTCTGAAATCTTAGCAATGGCCTGCCCTTCAAGCAGTCGAAGTGTGATGCAAAGACGCTCTTTGTCTGACAAAATGCAAAGTGCCTGCTGCAAATCAAGCTTCAAACCACAGTCAACGCCATTGGCTTTCTGTCCCAACATGCTTGGACTTTCGATGTTATCTGTAGGTTTTCTACATTTCATATAATCGTAAAAGGTGTTATATGCAATGCGATACAGCCATGTAGAAAAGCTGGAAAGTCCCCGGAAACGCGTGATATGAGTGTATGCTTTGACAAAGGTGTCTTGGGCAAGGTCGTCACTCAACTGAACATCTCCCCCGGTTTGAGCGAGAAAGAAACGCCGTATAGGCGACTGATATTTCACAACCAATCGGTCGAAAGCCTTTCGGTTGTGAAACACAGCCACCTGCGTTACGAGAGAGATATCGTCTAATTGTTTCACGCTTTATTTGTCTTGAGGATGAGTTTCGTCATTGTTTGAAGCCTCTTCTGCGTCTTTTTCTTCCGTAAATTCAGGCATTTCATCTGAGAAATCATCATGCGTTTCCGTGTCTTTCTTACGAGAAGTCTTCACAATAATCATCTGTCCAGCCCCCATACAAAGTATCAACGCACCTACACCGATAAGCTCTTCAGCACCCAAAAAGGCGAAAAGGAACATGAGTCCAAGTCCTGTTGCGGCCGTCTTTACCCCACGTTGCCATTGCTGTTCATTCGAATAACGATATTGAGCCTGTGACTTCACGACGGAAGGAATAGGGCGTCCGCTCTCAATGGCTTTCTCTGTAAGCATCACTTTATCGTTATGTTTGCGGATGAGATAACGCAAAACAAGAACTATAATGATAAAAGGGGCGATGAGAAAGAGGAAGACTAACACCACAATCAATAAGGCAAAGATAACTGCTCCAATACCCAATGTTCCCGTGACTGCCTTTAAGAACCATGGCGTATCATTCCAATCGTTGCTATAAACAGCTGTACCTGAGGTGTAAGTCGTATCTACTACCGCTGTATCTTCAGTCGCATCATCCGTTGAAGTAGTGTCAGAAAAGGCTTCGATGCCCTTATCCTTGGAGTTCTTGTCTGCCGTTTGAGCAGCTTGAGTAGAAGACTTTGCAGTGTGATGAACCGCTTCTGTGCGTGGCGTATGCCTATGATACTTAGCCATTGCGCCAGGAACCGTTCCGAATGTTAGCACGAACAATAGTGCAATTAATGTTTGTTTCATATCCATTTCTTTTTTAATTATTTCTGCTTTTTAGACGAACCACTTTATGGTTTAGTTGCAAAGGAACAAAAAAATTTTTAATTTTGCATGGTAGAACAAGACAACTGACGATGAAACTACCTAAAGAGTTTACAGCATATACGCGAGAATTAATGGGTGAAACGTGCTTCACAGCCTTTGAAAACGCAATGAATGAAGACGTTCCGGTCAGCATTCGACTGAATCCTTTCAAGCTCAATAGCACGCAAGTGAGCATAAAGGACAAGGAAACGGATGTGCCTTGGTGTCGTGATGCAATGTTTTTGAAATCGCGACCAAACTTCACTTTCGACCCTTTCTTTCATCAAGGACTCTATTATGTGCAAGAGGCGGCGTCGATGTTTGTAGCTCATGTGATTCGCGAAGTGGTCAAACGTCCCATACGAATGCTTGACCTTTGTGCGTCACCCGGTGGAAAATCCACTTGCTCCTATGCGGCTTTACCTGCCGGAAGCATGCTTTTTAGCAATGAACCGATACGCCAACGGGCGAACATTCTAAATGAAAACATATTGAAATTTGGGGTTTCTGATATCGTGGTTACAAACAATTATGCACGCGATTACCAGCAAAGCCGACTACAATTTGATGTTATTCTGACCGATGTTCCATGCTCTGGAGAAGGTATGTTCCGTAAAGATGCAGGGGCAATTGACGATTGGAGTGTGAAGAAAGTTGAGGAATGTGCGCGCCTGCAACGTGAGATTGTGCGCGATATTTGGCCTTGTCTCAAGCCGGGAGGAGTGTTAATCTATTCTACTTGCACCTTTAATGCGCACGAAAATGAAGAGAATGTTGCATGGATAGCAAAGGAATTAGGTGCCGACTTCATAGAGATTTCAACAGAAAAGGCGTGGAATATCACAGGAAGTCTTGTGGACGAGCACCCTGTTTACCGCTTTATTCCTGGGCGAACTCGTGGAGAAGGGCTCTTCATGGCTGTACTTCGGAAACACGGAGAGGCTGAAGTAATGTCTGAAGAGAAGCGCTTGAAGGAGATAAAGACTATCAATGAGAAGGATTTAAAAAGGCTACATGTGTTGTCACATGGGCCACTTCCCGACATAATAAAAGGCAAACAGGCCATTCCCGACCAATCAAAAGCCCTCTCAGTAGCAGCTGATTTAGAGAACTATCCACACGTTTCGGTAGATCTTCAGCAAGCCATTGCCTACTTAAGGACTGAGGCTATCACGCTGACTTCTGATGCTCCGCGAGGTATAGTGTTACTCGTTTATCGTGGTTTTCCACTTGGTTTTGCAAAGAACTTAGGGAATCGCGCGAACAATCTCTATCCACAGGCGTGGAAAATTAAAAGTTCTCACATTCCAAATGATAACAATATAGTGATAGAATGACGCTCTCTCTTATTGCAGCTGTAGCCAAAAATCGAGCCATCGGCTATCACAACAAACTGCTGTTTGCCATCAAAGAAGATATGGAACATTTCAAACAATTGACTATGGGCCATGTGATTATCATGGGACGCCATACGTTTGAATCGTTGCCGAATGGGGCTTTACCGCATAGAAAGAATATTGTTATCAGCAAATCACAAATGGTTTTCAAAGGCTGTACACGTGTTTCATCATTTGAAGAAGCTTTGTCCATGTGCCAAAAAGAAGCAGAAGTGTTTGTAATTGGAGGTGAACAGGTGTATAAAGAAGCCATTTCACAGGCTGATAAGCTGTATTTAACGGAGATAGATGCCTTACCTCAGCAAGCAGATGCCTTCTTTCCAGCTTATGACGACTGGCAACTTGTGGCTAAAGAAGAGCATAAAAAAGGCAAAAGCAAGTCACTTGCCTTCGCCTTTTCTATTTATCATAGGTGCTAAGTGAACACCTTTGCACCTATATTATAGTTATCTCATCTCGGGAAAGAATAGAGATGAGCATTCAATCCTTAAGCTTTTTCGTCGTCATCATCGTCATTATCTTCGTCCACTTGAATGTCGGCGATTGGCAATTGACGGTCAATGAGCATACTAAATGATATGATTGTTTCACTACGTGATAGCCCTAAAGGCTGCAATTTGTCGTGAATAATCTGCATCATATGGTGATTATTGCGCGCGTATAGCTTGATAAAGAGATCCATTCCACCTGTAGTTGTGTGACATTCTACTACTTCAGGGATACGTTTTAAGGCATCAACCACGAGGTCATGCTTCTCTGGATTCTTCAAGTATAAAGCGATATAAGCGCACGTTTCATAACCAATCTTCTCGGGATCTATAATAAATTGTGAGCCCTTTAGTACGCCAAGTGAAGTTAATTTCTGTATACGTTGATGGATAGCTGCCCCACTTACATTACAGGCGCGCGCTACTTCAAGGAATGGAATGCGTGCATCCTCAGAAACAAGTCTAAGGATTTTCTTATCCAGTAAATCTAAATTATGATGTGACATGTTATATATTAATTTGCTTGCAAAGTTAGTATATTCGTTCGAATATTGCAACTTTATTTCTAATATAATGATAGATTGTTAGCTGATTTCACTTAAATTAGTGCTTCGTTTCTATCGCAGAGTAATTTATCTTCAATGCTTTTGCTTGACGAAGTGCCTGTTTTACCTCATTAATAACACTCATTTTTGTTGCTTTATCGGCTTTAATGGAGACTGTCATCAACTGTTGATCCTCAGGAGAAAGACTGCTTTTTTCTGCTGAAATGTAATCAATGATTTCGCGAGGTGTTACATATTTATCGTTCAACTGAATGCAAGAACCATCAAAAATAAAAGCCTTTGCAGGATAATGGGCATTAGTTGGCCGCCCAATATGAATGTAACTAACGGCCGATTTCTTTGTTAAGCGCGTGAGTTCTGTACCTTGTGGCACTCGATATTGTACCTTAAGAGTTTCCTTTCTCATGTGGGTTACTATCATGAAAAAGAACAAAACAGAGAATATTAAGTCAGGAAGTGATGCGGTGTTTAAGCCTGGCATCTCATTAGAATGATGTCGAAACATACTCATTTTGAACCTCCTTTCTGCGCCGTTCCATAAGTTTCAGCAACTCGTTGAGGACAAAGTGTCCGCAATTGCTCGCGTTGTTGCGCTGTGAGTTGTTGGTAAGAGCGACCAAATTTGGCTTTAGCGGTGCGGTCACGCCATGTGTGATAGGCAGTAACAAGCGCATTTTGAACGTGAAAATAAGCATCATAACTCGACTCAGGATTAGCATCTAAGGTGATGAGATGATTCTTTCCACGTGCTGTAATGAATTGAATAAGGCTTAAAGGAAGCTGTTTTTGCGTCATCGGTTTACCGTCAACAAGCAACTGATTCCGTGCCGTTATCTTGATCTCCAACAGCCGTTGGCGATTCACTTCAGTCTCATTTTGTTGCTGTTTGTGCTCCGCTGGCGGCAATTGTCTTGATAATCCCTTATCAATATCCATGGAAGAAGCCACCAAAAAGAATATCAACAGCATGAAAGATATGTCTGCTGTAGACGTAGTATTCAGTCCCGGTACACTATGTTTCCTATGTTTAAACATGCTCACTTCTTTGCTCCTCTGTAATATTTTGTAGCTCCATAGATCACCGAACCTATGGCAATGAGTAACAATATGACTGAAGTATAGATGAACATATCAGCTGTTTTCAGCCAAAACCAATCGCCATAAGGATGTCCATTGACGCGCATGGCACGACCAGATGATAGGAGAAACGACACGATTACAATGCCAACAGTACCTAAAACAACGCTCCGTGAGATGCGAGCGGCAGGCACATTGTTCTCTATTCCATTACCCCCGCCACGCAAACGATAAACACTTCGCACAACAGCCCATATCGAAAGACCTAATGCAAGCAATGCCAACAGTGGCATAAATATCAACAATAAGTCAGTGAAAAGAGGCGCATTGAAACTCGGATTGTCTGCAAACGGATGGTCATATCCCACACAATAGAACAACAAAAACACCAAAACTGTGAGCGATATCAATAGATAAAGCACACGTTGTGATATCTTTTCCGTTGGCCAATGCCTTATATTGCTCAGTCTTAACATTCTTTCTTCAACTTATATTTCATCACAATATCCAATAAAGAGATAGCACTTTCTTCCATTTGTGACGTGATGTGTTCAATCTTTGAAAGGATATAATTGTAGAATATCTGTAGAATCAGCGCCACAATAATACCAAATATGGTCGTCAGTAAAGCCACTTTCATACCCGAAGCCACGATAGTTGGGCTGATGTCTCCAGCCGTTTGAATCTGATCAAAGGCCATAACCATGCCGATAACTGTACCTAAGAATCCCAAAGAAGGAGCCATAGCAATGAACAAAGTAATCCAAGAGCAACCCTTTTCTAAGTTGGATGACTGCACCGAACCATAGGAAACAACAGACCGTTCGATGTTATCTATACTCTCGTTTATACGTTCTAAACCTTGGAAACAGATAGAAGCGACAGGCCCACGAGTATTCCGACACAACGCTTTTGCACCCTCAATATCACCTTGCATGATGCTATTGTCGAGGTCATTCATAAACTTTTTCGCATTGATTTCAGACAAACTGAGATATATAATGCGTTCAATACAGAAAGCAAGTCCTATGACTAAGGCCAAAGCTACAAGCGACATAAAGCCTGCATCGCCTTCAATGAACTTGGTTTTCAAGGCTTGATGGAAGCCCTCGCTGGTCACTCCATCACCTAATAACGCACTACTGTCTGCCGCAGCCTCATCCAATTGCGCTGCAAGGGCATCGTCATTTGCCGATGAATCAACTGCCGTTGTATCTGCTTTTGCTTGTTTTACACTCTTGTTCTGTGCTGTTACAGGGCCCCAAGACATGGCTGTTAGCAGCAAAAGCAGGACAATACGTGCCATAAAATGTTTCATCTTTATTTCTGTTTATTATATTTTTGTGAATATACGCTTTACATTTTCTTCGGTCACACGCGCCACTTCATCAGCTGAAACCCCATAAACTTCAGCCAACTTCTCTAATACCAACCTCACAAAAGCACTTTCATTGCGCTCTCCACGATGTGGAACGGGGGTCATATATGGGCTATCTGTCTCTAAAACGATACGCTCAAGAGGGACTGAAGCAGGTAAATCCTCACGCAGATGACTACTCTTAAACGTCAACACTCCACCGATTCCAAGTGCAAATTTGTCAAATTGTAGCAGCTGTTCTGCCTCTTTTTGATTGCCCGTGAAGCAATGAAAGACTCCTCCAACAAGTTGCTTTTCATAACGTTTCAAGATGTGTACCAACTCATTTTGAGCCTTCCGGCAATGTATCATCAATGGAAGTTGCGACTCAATTGCCCATTCTACCTGTGCTTCAAAAGCCAAAAGCTGTTGTGATTCGAAGGTTCTGTCCCAATAAAAGTCAAGTCCTACCTCACCAATGGCTATGAAATCAGCATCATTAAAGTGTGACTTTATCTTGTTAAGCTGGTCCTTCCAGTCTGCCTTTACCTCCTCGGGATGCAATCCTATCATAGGATAAGCATAGCCAGGGAACTGCCGACACACGGCAACAACACTGTCTACAGACTTCAAGTCAATAGCAGGAATGAACACACGCCCTACTCCTTGCTCCTTCGCACGACGGATTACATCGAGCAAATCGTCCTTAAACTCGTCGCCATCTAAATGTGTATGTGTATCTGTAAATATCATTTTTAATATAAATGTTCCTCGTTTCGTCGATAATAATAAATCACTCCACACTTCCGACACTGCTCAAACCTTACCTCGGGAGGTTCATTTTGGAAGTGCGCCTCTATCTGATTCCACAGTTCAAGAATGATTTCGTCGACCTTAGGACGTAGTTCTTGCACCTTTTCTAAAGCCATCTGCGTTTGCTGTTTCAATCTAAGCTGCTGCTCGTATGCCTCATTAAAGATATCAAAATGCGTCGAAACCATACCAATAGTTGGGCTATATATGGCTCTGCCTCCTTGCGAAAGGCGTTTCTTTTCGCCCTCTATTATCTTGGGTCCCCAATAAAGTAATCCCTCAACCGATTTGAGATTGGCAGGCAAAGCCGTTGTCGTCTCTTCCAAACCATATAGCTTCAGCTGAGTCTTTCGTATCTCTCCACGCTCTACTGCCATAAGCAATACCTGGATAAAATGAACGACATACATCATCGCTTTGCATTGAGGTTTCTCCACATAAGGTGCTCTTCGCGTCTGCACTTGCAATTGAAGAGCATATTGATTGACTGCTGTCTTGAGCTGATTGTAAGCAGGTTGGGCTGCATTCATCGTCTTCCAGTCGATAAATCTACCATTAACAGTGTAGAGACTATCGCTATCAAGCAAGGTCTTTAATGCCTTAAGTCTGCTTGCATCCGTTTTAGGTAATCGTCTATAGGGCATGATTTACGTCTTGAAATAGGCTCAATTAATACGTTCTGTGCATCATATTTTGAACATAATGCCGCAATTCTGTCTTGCGTTTATCGTCAACTTGCACAACATCAAGATACTTTTTACTTTCTTCAAAGAAATGGGTTATCTGCTCATTTGCCAGCTTATCGACACCCACCTTATTATATATAGCCGTTACTGCGGCCACTTTCTCATCGTTGTTAAACGTTTCTGCCTCCATCCAATGCTGCAGTTCTCGGCGCTGTTCGCTATTAGCCAAGTTGTAAGCATTAATGAGCATGTAGGTCTTTTTATTGCAAATGATGTCTCCTCCAATCTTCTTTCCAAAGACTTTCGGGTCGCCATAGACATCAAGATAATCGTCTTGAAGTTGAAAAGCAAGTCCTATTTGCTCACCAAACTTATATAAATAGTCCTGATCTTGCTTTGAAGCACCCGCCAAAATAGCCCCAATCTTGAGCGCACAAGCCAGTAACACGCTCGTCTTTAGACGTATCATCTCGATATATTCAGCTTCAGTGACGTCGTTACGAGTTTCAAAATCCATGTCGTATTGCTGCCCTTCACCAATCTCTAAGGCTGTTTCGGTGAAGGTATGAAGCACATCTGACAAATAGATTTGACTGCATTGAGCGATACGTTCATAGGCAAGAACCAACATAGAATCACCGCTAAGAATCGCTGTATTGGCATCCCATTTACGATGAACTGTTTCATGTCTGCGCCTCATCTCAGCGTTATCCATGAGGTCATCGTGTAATAAGGTGTAGTTATGATAGGTTTCTAATCCGCACGCCGGCATGAGAATAGACTCTACATCGTCTTTAAACAGCCCATAAGCCAATAGCATCAACACGGGCCTTATACGCTTTCCACCCATTGAAAGCACATATTTCACGGGGTCATACAGGCCACTTGGCTTGCGGTCATACCTTAGCTTGCTTAGAAAGTCGTTGACTTTCACTAATAATTCATCAGCATTCATGTTATAACTTAAAGTTTATCGGAATCGCAAACAGCGTCCGACAAGGTTTATTTTTGTCTATACCGGGCTTCCATTTTGGCATCATTCGCACAACACGTAAAGCCTCTTGATCAAGCAAAGGATCGACACTTCGCTCCACCTTTTCATTCGTTATAGACCCATCTTTGTTGATAATAAACGACACAACGACCTTGCCTTCAAGGCGCTGTTTCTGTGCCAACACGGGATAATGTAAGTTCTTTGTGAGCCACTTCATAAACTCAACCATGCCTCCCGGGAATTCAGGCAGCTTCTCAACAATGCGGAAATGCAATGGGTTATCATTCTCGTCAACAGCTACCTGAGATTGAGCTGTGGTGGTGTTTGGCTCATCTTGCGTGTTCGTACGCACGTTTTCACCTCCCACTCCCTGGGTCATATCGCCATTATTCGGACTAATTTTATCGCCCAACTTAGGGTTTCCATCAACAGCTTTGAGTTTTTCGGTAACCGCATGTGAGGCAGAACCCGATGCAACCGAAATCATATCGCGCGTATCCATGGCTGGCATGAGCTCGATATCTTGGCTCATATCATCGGTTGTTTCATTGTTGTGCTCGTCTGATGTGGGTGCAGAGGTATACTCAAAACTCACATAAAGCAAAGCCAACACAAACACTAACCCCAACAGAAAGTTTGTTATCCGCTGGTGTTCCAAGTCTGCTTGATATGATTTTTTTTCTCCACGCTGTGCAAAATCCATTTTCTTTCGCCACGGCTGATAGCTGATTCACTCACCACCACTAACACATTGTTATTCAATGTGTTTCAGATAGCCGTACAAACTACGCCATTTCGTCTCACAAAATGCCTCATTTTATCGTGTAATTAAGGCCATTTCATCCACTAAAATGACGCAAATCAAAAGCCTCTTTAAGGCTGTTCAAGTGCTCACCCCATTGATAAGGTGTTCACATTACCAGCAAAGGGCTTCACATTGTAAGGCAAAATTAATGCTTATATTTGAAAAAAAACGTATCTTTGTCGAATAATTAGGAAAATTAAATGAAAATAACTGCATTCGCACTTCTATTAATTCTAAGCGTGACTCCATCCAAAGCGCAGGATAGTCAGACGGGATTTAACTTCCTAAGACTACCAGTTAGTGCCCACGCGGCAGCCATTGGAGGAGACAATATCACGATGATTGAGGATGACGAAGCACTCATTTTCAACAACCCTTCGTTGCTTTCGAGCGTCTCAGATAAGTCAATCAACCTCAACTTTATGCACTATATGCATGGTGCAAACATGGCAAGTGCGGCCTTCAATCGTAACATTGGAGAGCATGCTTCATGGGCTTTATCGGCGCAATATCTTGATTATGGCAAGATGAAAGAGGTTGATGCAGACAACGTTCAAACGGGAGAATTCAACGCAAAAGATATCTCTTTGGCAGGTTATTTCTCGTATATGCTCGCCGAAAAGCTTGCTGGTGGCATCGCAATGAAGGTCATAACATCCTATATTGGAGACTATAACTCCATCGCAATGGGTGTCGATTTAGGACTTAATTACTATGATAGTGACCATGAATGGAGCGTCTCTTTAGTCGCTAAAAACCTTGGAGGACAACTCAAATCTTACGTTGATCGATACGACAAAATGCCTTTAGATGTTCAGTTAGGAGTTTCAAAACAGCTCACGAGTACACCGATAAGGTGCTCTGCAACGATAGTAGACATGAACCATTGGAACTACAAACTAATCGATCATCTCATAGTAGGCGCCGACGCATATCTATCAGAAAGCTTCTGGATTGGACTCGGATATAACTTCCGAAGAGCACATGAGATGCGCATCTTCGACACATCTGGTGAGGCAAAAAGCCATGGGGCGGGCTTCAGTATGGGTGCAGGCTTGAACTTAGAGCGGTTCAAACTCAACCTCGCTTATGGCAAATATCACGTTAGTAACAATTCAATCATCATCAATATTGCATATACTTTATGAAGAAAATCACTATCGCCATTGATGGTTTCTCGTCATGTGGCAAGAGCACTATGGCCAAAGATCTGGCTAAACAGTTAGGATATATCTATGTAGATACAGGCGCAATGTATCGTGCAGTGACGCTATTCGCCATGCAACATGGGCTCTTCAATGCCGACGGCAGTGTCAAAACACAGGACCTTCAGCAACAAATGAGCCATATAAACATAACGTTTAAGTTCAACAAACTCACGGGAAGACCAGACACTTATCTTAATAATGAGCTCGTAGAAAGCAACATTCGAACGCTTGAAGTGAGTAATCACGTGAGCCAGGTTGCTGCAATTCCCTTCGTGAGAGAAGCCATGGTAGCGCAACAACAGCGTTTAGGTAAGGACAAAGCTGTAGTGATGGACGGACGAGATATAGGCACTGTGGTGTTCCCTGAGGCTGAGTTGAAGGTGTTTGTTACGGCATCTGCTGAGGTAAGAGCACAGCGCCGATATGATGAACTCAAAGAAAAGGGCATGCCTGCCGACTTTAACGACATTCTGAAAAACGTCGAAGAACGCGATTATATCGATAGTCATCGCGAGGTAAGTCCATTGCGTAAGGCCCCCGATGCAATCGAATTAGACAACAGTCACATGACCATTGCCGAACAAAGTGACTGGCTTATGAAGCTGGTTAAAGAGAGAATCGGTGAATAGAAGCATGAAACAAATCATGAAAATGTTGCTAACAATCTATTCATTACTATCAGAACATAAAACAATATAAAATGAAATAGGATTTCTACCATTATAGATTGAGTAGAAATCCTATTATTTTTATCCTATAAGTAAATAGAAAATAGGTCACAAAACCTATCGTGAAGCGCAACGCTTCCACGCACTTACTCGTTCACAATGACGCCACCACGGGGCTGAACGATTACCTTCAACAAGCCATTTTTACCTATTTTCTGTCGTTTCATGCCAGGAGTGAGCCACAAAGAACCTGCTTTTTTCGGGCCATCTGCATACACTTTGACTTCCTTTCCGGCAAACATTGGGAGATGAAGTGTCATGGAAATAGGTTGCTCTTCGGCACTAATGGCAGCAGCATACCACTTTCCTTCCGTTGTCTGTCGAGCCACAGCAAAGTGTTTTCCGGGGTAACCTGCAAGGAAACGAAGGTCTTTCCACGTTGTTGGTACTTGCTTTAACCATTCCTTTTCGAAGTCAGGCAGCCCCTCAAGTGCATTGGGTGTCAACGCAACGCAATTCACACTACATTGATTTGTGATTGCCGTTGCCATCTCAAAGATGTCACCTGTGAACCTCTGATGACGGCTTTTGTTGTCCTTACTCATGTGATGATTCATCAAGATTCCACCCCAATCAAAGGCTGCAACGGCATTCCTTGTAAAGGGATATAAGGCTAATTGGAACGCCTCTTGACGTGCAAAGTACTCCGTAAAGTACACATTTTCGCTCGCCAATGCAGCCTCATTAGCGATAAAATTGGGGTACATTCGCTCCCAACCCCTTGGTAAAGTGCAGCCATGGAAGATGACTTGAAGTCCATATTCGTTAGCATCGCTGAGGATATCTTGAAAGAGTTGCAAGATTTCTTGCTTGTCACCACCGAAGAAGTCGACTTTAATGGCCTTCACACCTATCTGCTTCATCCACGCCATGTCACGCTTTCGAGCTATCGAATTGCTCATAATGTTGCGGGGACCTTGCGGTGCATCGTTCTCCGTTCCATTGCTGTTATACCACAATATCAAACTAACTCCTTTGCTCTTTGCATAGTTTGCTAACGCCTCTATACCCTTTCGACCAATTTGTTTGTCCCAAAGTGCATCGACAAGTATGTACTCATAGCCCATTGTTGAAGCCACATCAATGAACTTTTTCTGGTCTTCATAGTTACAACTTTCATCCATCCAAAGGATCCAACTCCATGTATAGCGCCCGGGTTTATAGTCATTTTGTGTAGTATAAAGAGGTTCAACGACGTCATAAGGAATGGTTGTTTCCACGATGGGTTGCAGCGAATTACCAACTGTTATCGTGCGCCATGGCGTGCTACTTGGTAGGGGAATAGAGGCAAACTCGCTACCAAACCCGTTGTTTTCTCCTGCTTGTGGGTAGGCAATATGATATCCTTTCGTGGGCTCATATTCGGATAATCGGCAGCCGGGATAACTCGAAGAACCAGTCTCTGAGATAAGAATCCACGTGTTGTTTCCTTTATTTGGAATCCGAAACAGACAGGGAAAAGTATATCCTACGCCATATTTCGACTTGTCAGTAAGGCGTGCATCGGGGACAAACTCCTCCTCATAACTCGGTTTAGTGCGTTGCCATCCCGACATAGGTTGTATTTGTGGCGTCATAAAAGTACGCGTTTCGTCGGGGAAATTGAAACTACTCGTCTCTCCATATACAACTGCACATCTTGGGTTTTCATCCTTTACAGGCAATAAGGTATAGCGATACGCCACATCATTATTAGCAATATAAAATGTAATCTGCAACGGATAACCTTTATCATTGACTAATTTCAGTGTCAACATTGTGGCCTTTTGGTCTACATGTGCACGCTTTGTGCGCGTCATATCATATACAGTTTGTACCGCCTTTTCAGTGGCTTCAACAATCTTCATGCCTTGTGTGAAGTCACCATAATCAGCTTTCAGTCCCAACTTTGAAGGCTTTATCACCTCCAATCCATCATAGTTCAGTGTATAAGTTGGCTGTCCACCATCGTCTCTCACCGTGAGATGGAGCCGTTTATCAGGCGAAAAGGCCGTGTGTTCTGATGCAAAAACAAAGGTAGTGAGGCTCAAAGCCCATAGCGACAAAAGGAGTTTCTTCATGTAAGAGTAATAAAATTGTTTCGGTGATACAAAGATAAGACTAAATTTAAGAATGGCAAATGGTTTGCAAAGAAAAATCTTTCACAGCAAGACAAAAAGCAAAAAGAGACCTTAAACATATCGCTCCATCAAAGGAAATAATAGAAAGAGATAGCTGATTTATGTAAAAACATACTACCATTTTTAACACTTTGCAATGACATCAAATAGAGATAGAATTACAAGAAAACAGGAATCTCTCCGCCCTTTTAATGACAAAGCAAGACGATTTGAATCACCTTACATCCTAAAACGACCCACTTTGCCTCACTATTTGCTTCAAATCACACGCTAAAATGCACTAAATAGAGATACAAATTAGTACATTTTGCGTCATTTTCTATCGTTATTTCAGGATACCTTTCAACACATTTTATCTAACTTTCTGATAATCATTGCACTGTAAAACGCATAAAATAGCAATCATTTCCAGCAGAAATACACTTCAAAACAGGCGGCCTTAATTTTATGAAACCTATTGTAAAGATAAATCAAATCCTTTAACACATCTCGCGTTCCCATATAAAACGTGTTCTCAAAGCGGTTGAACCAAGAACATAATGCTTTGATTGCTAACAGCCAAAGCACCTTAATGGGCTAAAAAAGAAAAAGCCCCGACGACACGTCGAGGTTTGTTTCTTCATAACATGTTGGTTTGTTTTGTTTCTAAATAGTTTTTTGTTTTTTGAAAATCAGTGTGATATTCATTATCATCTAAGCGCAAAATTAAGTAAAACTTTCATTGAATCGCAATTAAAACAAGCAAAAAAGGCAAATACTTACGTAAACGTTTGCAAGGGATAACCGGTCAATTCGCTGTGTAAATATAGGCTACAAGAGATTTATTATGCCTCATGTCACCCCGTGAAACAAGGCATTTTCAGTGATTCATAAAAAAAGAATACAGGCTGATATACGCCTATTTTAAAAGCAAAAAGACTTACTTTTGGCTGTTATTTTCTTGTGTTTATCCTATGAACTATCACGTTTATTTATTAAATTTGCACCATACTATATTTATAAAACCATTTAATGAAAGAATTTGTAATCTCTGAAGTCAAGGCCGAAACAGCCATTTTGGTGGGTCTTATCACCAATACACAGTCGGAAGCCAAGACAAAAGAATACTTAGATGAACTTGAATTTCTTGCCGATACGGCTGGAGCTGTGACGGTGAAACGCTTTACTCAGAAGGCCAACGGACCCAGCTCGGTGACTTATGTGGGTAAAGGTAAGTTAGAAGAAATCAGAGAATACATCGAAATGTGTGCCGAAAATGAGGACCCAATCGGTATGGTTATCTTTGATGATGAGTTATCTGCCAAGCAGATTCGCAACATAGAGAACGAACTAAAGGTAAAGATTCTCGACCGAACATCCTTGATTCTTGACATATTTGCTATGCGAGCACAGACTGCCAACGCTAAAACGCAGGTAGAACTTGCCCAACATCGTTATATGCTTCCACGCTTACAACGCCTTTGGACGCACTTAGAGAGGCAGGGAGGTGGCTCTGGTTCGGGTGGAGGTAAAGGCTCTGTAGGACTTAGAGGGCCAGGAGAGACGCAGTTGGAAATGGACCGTCGTATCATTCTTCAACGCATAACGTTACTTAAACAGCGTTTAGAGGAGATTGATAAGCAAAAGAATACGCAGCGAAAGAACCGCGGTCGGATGATTAGAGTGGCGCTTGTGGGCTATACAAATGTGGGCAAGAGCACGATAATGAATCTGTTGTCAAAAAGTGAAGTGTTTGCCGAGAACAAACTATTTGCCACCCTTGACACCACAGTTAGAAAGGTTGTCATCGACAATCTGCCTTTCTTGCTGGCTGATACCGTAGGCTTTATTCGCAAACTCCCTACAGATCTCGTCGACTCCTTTAAGAGTACACTCGACGAAGTGCGTGAAGCCGACTTATTGTTGCATGTGGTTGACATCTCACATCCAGACTTTGAAGAGCAGATTCAGGTAGTAGAGAAGACCCTCTCTGACTTGGGTTGCAGTGAAAAACCATCGATGATTATCTTCAATAAGATTGATAATTACCACTGGATAGAGAAAGATGCTGACGACCTTACACCCGAAACGCGTGAGAATATCGCCTTAGAGGACTTAGAAAAAACGTGGATGGCGAGGCTGAATGATAACTGTTTGTTTATTAGTGCGAAAGCAAAGATCAACATAGATGAATTCCGTCGCACGCTATATACAAAGGTTCGAGAGCTTCATGTGCAAAAGTATCCTTACAATGACTTCTTATATCCCGAGGTGGAATAAATCTCTTTACTTCGGCATTCATAAATAAGAACAATGATTTATATATCATAAATAAACACCATGCGACAGCTTTCAGATGAAGAAATAAGGATTCTTGAAGACCGAAATTGCTGGGCTGAGGATTGGACCAACGTGCATGTGTCTGATGATTTCAAACCAAACTACATGCATCGTGTCATGCTTTACGGCGAGGTTTCTATTGGTGACTTCGATAAAAACATTGAAGTGAGCCGTGGATTCATGAAACATTCGGGCATCAACAATGCGACATTGCGCAACGTAACGATTGGAGACAACTGCCTCATTGAGAACATTGGCGGTTTCATTAATAATTATACGATTGGTGACGACTGTTATATCAGCAACGTAAATGCAATGGAAACTACCGATGGAGCTACCTATGGAGAAGGTAACTTGATTTCAGTGCTCAACGAAGTAGGCGATGGTAACGTCATTCTTTTTAGCGAATTGAACAGTCAGTTTGCGGCTTTCATGGCAAAACACTTTTGTGATAAGTCACTGAAAGATGCCATTCGACGCCTCATCAACGAAGAGATTGCACGCAAAAGACATGAGCAAGCCTACATCGGAAACAATGTAAAGATAGTCAATACCAAAGAGATTACAAATACAATCGTTTATGATGATTGCGAAATCAATGGGGCTTCACGACTCAGTGACTGTACAATTCTAAGCTCACCGGTATCAAATGTGTACATCGGTACAGGCGTAATATGCGAAAATTCGATAGTTAGTGAGGGCTCAAGTATCATTAACAGCGTTAAGATTCAAGATTGTTTTATTGGTGAGGCCTGTCAAATCAGCAATGGTTTTACGGCATCTTCAAGTGTATTCTTTGCCAATTCATACATGAGTAATGGGGAAGCTTGCGCCGCGTTTTGTGGCCCTTTTACGGCCAGTCACCATAAAAGTAGTCTACTAATTGGAGGCCAATTCTCGTTCTATAACGCTGGAAGTGCGACGAATTTCAGTAACCATGCCTACAAGATGGGACCCATTCATCACGGTGTTTTGGAGCGAGGCACGAAGACAGCAAGCGGTGCTTACATACTTATGCCGGCTCATATTGGGACGTTTTCTGTATGCTTTGGCAAGCTAATGTATCATCCAGACACCCGCTATTTACCATTCTCTTACCTCATCGCTTATGGCGATACGATGTATCTTTCGCCTGGAAGGAATATCACAACCGTAGGACTTTACCGCGACATTAGAAAGTGGCCAAAACGCGATGTGCGTCCAGTGGGCAGCCAAAAGAGTATCGTTAACTTCGATTGGTTATCCCCTTTCTCAGTTGGAGAGATAGTAGAGGGGAAGCAAATCCTTGAGAAACTACGCGATGCTTGTGGCGAAAATGTAGCTACTTACACCTATCATAATTATGTTATCAATGCAAGTTCGCTCAACAAAGGCATCAAATATTACGATATTGCCTTAAGAATATACATGGGAGCCGTATTGAAACGCGTGATAAAGAAATGGGGAAAAGTAGATCTTCCAACAACAACCATCGGGCAAGGGAAATGGAATGACCTCAGCGGATTACTGCTTCCAGAAAGTGAAGAGATGCGTTTGCTGAGCGATATCAAGCGAGGTGAGCTTGAAACTATTCAAGAAGTAACAGACCGTTTCAAGGAGATTAATCGCAATTATCGCGAATATCAATGGGCATGGACTTATCAATTGATTCTCGACTACTATCACCTTACAGAGATTACTGATGCAGATGTTGAGCGAATTCATAAGGATTATGTACATGCCCGACGTGCTTGGATCGCGGAAATCCGTAAAGATGCCGAGAAAGAATACGCCATGGGAGACGTCGAAAAGCATGTACTTGACGACTTCATCCATAATCTTGACCACGAAATTGATTTCGAAAATTAAAATAATATGAGACTAAGAACGATTTTATTCACATTGGTTCTCGCCGTCACTACTTCTGTTTCGGCTAAAGATTACCACTTTACTACCGTCAAAGGTGACGCGATGAAGACGCGTATTTACACCTTAGACAATGGCTTAACTGTTTACATGAGCGTCAACAAAGAGCTGCCAAGACTGCAAGCCGACATAGTAGTTCGCACGGGATCTCGCAATGATCCTGCCGAAACTACAGGCTTAGCGCATTATTTAGAGCATCTAATGTTCAAAGGAACTCAGCAATTTGGCACGACAAACTACGCCAAAGAAAAACCTTATCTTGACGAAATTGAACGTCGATATGAAATTTATCGCACGCTAACTGACCCCAAAGCACGCAAGAAAGCCTATCATGAGATTGACTCAATCTCCCAACTTGCCGCACAATATAACATCCCAAATGAGTATGATAAGCTTATGGCGAGCTTGGGTTCTGAAGGGAGTAACGCCTATACAAGCAACGATGTAACGTGTTATGTGGAGAATATTCCATCCAATGAAATTGCTAATTGGGCACGCATTCAAGCCGATCGGTTTCAGAATATGATAATACGCGGCTTCCATACTGAGCTTGAAGCCGTCTACGAAGAAAAGAATATATCGATGGGAAGCGATGGAAGTAAGGAGTATGCGGCCCTTTGGAAGCTCATCACTCCAACTCACCCATACGGTACTCAGACTACAATTGGAGAACAAGAACACTTGAAGAATCCCTCAATTGTAAACATAAAGAATTATTTCCACCGCTATTATGTGCCCAATAATGTGGCTATTGTGCTTGCAGGTGACTTCAATCCAGACGCTGTTATCGCCATCATTGATAAATACTTTGGCAGTTGGAAGGCCGACAAACAACTCTCACGACCTGAGTTTGAGGCACAAAAGCACATCACATCTCCAAGAGATACTACAGTCATTGGACTTGATGCAGAGAACATTATGATGGGTTGGCGCTTCAAAGGGGCTAACCAACTGCAAAATGATACGCTTGATATCGTAAAACGTATGCTATCAAACGGCAAGGCCGGACTCATGGATATAAACATTGTTCAGCCCATGAAAGCAATGCAAGCTGAGGCATATCTTGAGGAACTTAACGACTATTCATTACTTCTTTTCGAAGGAGTTCCATTGCAAAATCAAAAGCTTGACGACGTGAAGAGCCTCATCTTGGCAGAGATTGAAAAGCTTGGACGCGGCGAATTCAGTGATGATTTGTTGCCAGCTGTGCTTGCTAACAAGAAACTTCAATACTATAAGTCACTTGATAACAATAATAACCGCGCCAGTTTAATGATAGATGCGTTTATCAACAACAAGCCATGGGCTGACGTTGTGGGGCAAATTGCGCGACAAGAAAAACTTACCAAGCAAGATATTATAGACTTTGCACGCCGCAATCTGCGTACAGATAACTACGCATGTGTCTATAAAGAGATGGGAAATGATACTACTTTGAAGAAGATTGAGAAGCCTATCATCACACCAATCCCTGTAAATCGTGAGCTTGAAAGTGCCTTCTTGAAAGAGATTCGCACGTCAAAAGTTGAGCCCATTCAACCGCAATTCGTAGACTTTAAGAAAGAACTTACGTTCACAAGTACTAAGTCTCGCCTGCCCATGATATACAAAAAGAATACTGATGACGGTATTTTCAACCTCGTTTTCCGCTTTGATTTCGGTTACACGGCAAACAAACTATACGACATAGCCTTTGATTATCTCGACTATATCGGCACTAACGACATGACCGCTTCACAGATTAAACAAGCCTTTTACAAGCTTGCGTGCAGATATCATGCCTCTATGGACGAGAAGAACTTGCAGATTACACTCACTGGTTTGAATGAAAATATGCCACAGGCACTGCGACTTTTTGAGAAGATTATGCATCATGCAAAGGCTGACAAGACTTCATGGAATAGCTATTGTGATATGCTTGAGAAGGCACGTAATGACGAAAAGACCAACCAAAGGTCTAATTTCAGTGCGCTTTGGGACTATGCTGTCTATGGAGAATATAACCCAACACGCGACAAAACGCCTATGAAGGACTTGCGGGCAATGGACCCTCAGAAGCTTGTTGATATGCTTTCAGAACTTGAAAAGATGGAACACACCGTACTTTATTATGGTCCTTCTGACATCAATCAACTCAACCAGTTACTCAGTAAAGAGCATCCTACGCCAGCAAAATGGGTACTTGTACCTGCCAACAAGCCCTATAAAGCTAAAGAAACGACACAAAACGAAATGATTATTGCACCATACGATGCTAAGAATATCTATCTAAGACAATACAACAACGAAGGAAAGACGTGGTCAACTGCCAAAGCTCCCGTTGAAGCGCTATTCAATCAATACTTCGGTGGAGGTATGAATAGTGTGGTATTCCAGGAACTTCGCGAGACAAGAGCACTCGCTTATAATGCCTTTGCAATGTATAAACGTCCTGCGTATAAAGACGAATCAGAGAGCTTTTACACACATATCATCTCACAAAATGATAAGATGGGCGACTGCATCAAGGTATTTAACGAGATTGTTAATAACATGCCACAGAACGAAGCAGCGTTTGATTTGGCTAAACAAAGCCTCACTAAGTCTATCCAAAGTAGTCGAACAACAAAGTTAAACATCATCTATCGATACCTGTATCTCAAGCAAATGGGACTTGATCACGACTATATGCAAGACATATATGTCGCATTGCCCAAGCTGAAATTGCAGGATGTCGTTAACTTTGCAAATCAGAACATTGCGCACAAGCCTTATCGTTATGCCGTGCTTGGCAACGAAAAGAATCTTGATATGAAGGTTCTTGAAAAGATAGCCCCTGTAAAACGTCTGACTACTGAAGACATTTTCGGGTATTAATTCATGCAAAATCGTTAACATCGAACCGCAAATCATATCTCATCTATCATATAGATAAGGTATAAACACATAAAAAGAGGCAGGTCTGAACCATCAGAACCTGCCTCTTTTTTAGATACAAAGTCCCACCCTTTGAATTAAAACAATGTCACAAAACACTGATTGTAAACGATGACTCGCAAGGATGAGCATCCAACACAGAGCCCCGACATTCAATAATATATAAGCCATTGAGAAACGAACAGCAAGAAAGCGATTAACATACTGCATGAAACTCACCTTAATAATGACATATAAGGCACTAAAAAATGACATTTCACAAAAACCTTTACAATAGAGAATAAATCGTGAAAGTATTTGAAACATTTTCTAAAGACGACCCTCTTATGGCACGCTTTTTATCTTTTTGCAATAGACTTATAGTCAAAGCGTTAGAACATTTGGCACGAAACACGCCCTAAAATCATGATAAAAATCTATTCAATCTCAGTCATATCATACAACAAACAGCATCATTTCGTGGAGTAAAATGAATGAAATAGGAACGTAAAATGACGCAAATCACATCACAAAATGAACAAAAAGAGAAAACAATTAGGCAGAAACGATATACAAAAATGATTTTTTTGAGCAACCGAAACCTTATTGATGTATCCTCAAAGTGTTAAAAAACAGACAATAATCCTTACACAAAAAACAGGTTTTTCCATGCTATCCATAACACATTGCACCCCATTTCAAAAGCTGATTTATAACAGGAAAGCCTTTGATAGCAAGGACTTTTCACCCAATATTGCACCAAAAGCAGATGAAAAGCAATAGATAGCATAAGAAAAGCCTCATGGTTTAATCATTTAAATCACATCAAATCAGCCCAAAATCTCAAAAAAAATAATTTGTGAAATCTTTCTCTTTAATTATCAACATGCAAGTGATTGATTTTGAAAACCTTTCATTTTATCTTTATAAACAAGTTTTCCAAAACAGAAATTTTATAGAGAAAATAAGTTGATTTGAATTTCCTTTTGTCGAATTTAAAGGCTAATTTTGCAACAACAAATTTATAGTTACACTTGAAAATGGAAACGAACAAAACCTATTCTTTTGAAGAAGCCTTCCAAACTTCTTTGAAATACTTCGACGGAGACGAGCTTGCTGCGCGCGTATGGGTAAATAAATACGCTATGAAAGATAGCTATGGGAACATCTATGAGCGTAGTCCTGAGGACATGCATAGGCGTATTGCCAAGGAGATTACACGTGTAGAAGCGAAGTATAAGAACCCAATGAGCGAGCAAGAAGTATTCGAATTACTCGATCATTTCCGTTATATTGTGCCGGCAGGAAGCCCAATGACGGGCATAGGTAATAACCAACAAGTAGCCAGTTTGAGTAATTGTTTCGTCATAGGACTTGATGGTAAGGCCGACAGCTATGGCGCAATAATGCGTATTGACGAAGAACAAGTTCAGTTAATGAAGCGTCGTGGTGGCGTGGGGCATGACTTAAGTCACATCCGTCCGAAAGGAAGTCCGGTGAATAACTCGGCACTTACCTCGACAGGTTTAGTGCCTTTCATGGAACGTTACAGTAATTCTACACGCGAAGTTGCCCAAGATGGTCGCCGCGGAGCATTGATGTTATCAGTTAGTATCAAGCATCCTGATAGCGAAGCCTTTATTGATGCCAAGATGGAAGAAGGCAAAGTAACAGGTGCAAACGTATCGGTGAAGCTCGATGATGACTTTATGAATGCTGCCATCAACGACAAAACTTATGTTCAACAGTGGCCAATTGATGCAGAAAAGCCCAAGGTTCAGAAAGAGATTGAAGCCCGAAAACTATGGGAAAAGATAGTACATAACGCATGGAAAAGCGCAGAACCTGGTGTGTTATTTTGGGATACAATCATCAAAGAGAGTATTCCTGACTGCTATGCAGATTTAGGTTTCCGCACCGTTAGTACGAATCCATGTGGCGAAATCCCACTATGTCCTTATGATTCTTGCCGTCTTTTGAGTATCAATCTCTATAGTTATGTGGAGAAACCCTTTACAAAAGAGGCACGCTTTGATTTCGAAAAGTTTAAGAAACACGTTCAGTTTGCTCAGCGAATCATGGATGATATTGTTGACTTGGAAATGGAAAAGATCAACCTTATCATTGAAAAGATCAAACAAGATCCTGAAAGCAATGAGGTGAAAGATGCCGAATATCACCTTTGGGAGAAGATAAAACGTAAGAGCGGAATGGGGCGTCGTACAGGCGTTGGTATCACTGCAGAAGGTGATATGCTTGCCGCTTTGGGATTACGCTATGGTACTCAGGAGGCAACCGACTTCTCAGTATTGGTTCATAAGACGCTGGCCTTGAATGCATATCGTTCATCTGTGACGATGGCTAAAGAGAGAGGAGCATTTGAAATCTATGATGCGAAGCGCGAAAGCAATAATCCTTTTGTGCTAAGAATTAAGGAAGCAGACCCTGAACTCTATGCAGATATGCAGCAATATGGGCGTCGCAACATCGCTTGTTTAACCATTGCACCGACTGGAACGACTTCATTGATGACGCAAACCACCAGTGGTATTGAGCCCGTTTTCATGCCAGTGTACAAAAGAAGACGTAAAGTTAACCCGAATGATGCCGATGTTCACGTTGACTTTGTAGACGAAGTAGGTGACAGTTTCGAGGAGTATATCGTCTATCACCGTAAGTTTTTGAAGTGGATGCAAGTCAATGGATATGACACAGAGAAGCGTTATAGCCAGGAAGAGATAGATAATCTTGTTGCAAAGTCACCTTATTATAAAGCTACAGCCAATGATGTTGACTGGTTGATGAAGGTTAAAATGCAAGGCGCTATACAGAAATGGGTCGACCATAGCATTTCAGTGACCGTCAATTTGCCTAATGATGTGGACGAAACTCTTGTGAATCGTCTCTATGTTGAAGCCTGGAAGAGTGGTTGTAAAGGCTGTACCATCTACCGAGATGGTAGTCGTGCCGGCGTAATGATATCCGTTTCAAAGAAAGATAAGAAGAAAGGTACACACGCAGAAGGTGCAGAAGTGCGCGAGGAAGAACCCAAAGAGAAAGATTGTAAGCAACCCGAAGTGACGGAAGTACGCCCAAAAGAGCTCGAATGTGATGTCGTTCGATTCCAAAACAACAAAGAAAAGTGGGTGGCATTTGTAGGCTTGCTCAATGGCTATCCTTATGAGATATTCACTGGTTTGCAGGACGACGAGGAAGGAATTGTATTGCCTAAGAACATCACTAAAGGCAAAATCATCAAGTCAACGCTTGAAGATGGCACGCATCGCTATGACTTTCAGTTCGAGAATAAACGCGGATATAAGACTACAGTAGAAGGATTGAGCGAAAAGTTTAACCCAGAATACTGGAACTATGCTAAGTTAATATCAGGCGTTTTGCGTTATCGCATGCCAATAGATCACGTGATGAAGCTCGTAAGTTCTTTGCAATTGAAAGACGAAAGCATTAATACTTGGAAGAATGGAGTAGAGCGTGCCTTGAAGAAATACATCGTTGATGGAACCAAAGCGAATGGACAGAAGTGCCCAGTATGCGGACATGAGTCACTCGTTTACCAGGAAGGATGTCTCATTTGCACGAATTGTGGCGCCAGTCGATGCGGTTAACATCGCGTGAAGAGAATTGAATCATGATGAAAATCAGAAATAGTTATATATTTCTTAACGGCCTGCGGTTTCATGCTTTCCATGGTGTGATGCCGCAGGAACGTTTAACTGGGAATGATTATCGAATCGATTTAAAGATAAACTACCCGTTGGATGATGCCGTTGTTACAGACGAAGTAGAAGACACTTTGAACTATGCAACGGTTTATCAACTAACAAAACAGGAGATGGAAAAACCGAGTAAGCTCGTTGAAAACGTTGCTTATAGGATTGCAAAAAGCCTCGTTGACCACTTCCCTACTATCAAAGAAGTCTACATTAAAGTAGCCAAGTGTAACCCACCAATGGGAGCTGACACAGCAGATGCAGGCATAGAACTACACATAATAAACGAAAAAACTGAATGAAACTCAAGGTTTTATGACATTTTTTCATTAACTTTGTCACCCGATATAATGGTTTTATGCGTAGAAAGAAAGTATTCTTCCTGATAACTATGTTATTGTTTGCCGTACAACTCATGGCGGCAAATCGTAAGTTTACACTCGTAATAGACGCCGGACACGGTGGAACTGACCACGGTGCACCTGGTGCTTACTCCAAAGAAAAAGACTTAACACTCAAGTATGCGCTTGCTTTTGGGAAATATGTAGAAGACAATTGTCCCGATGTTAGAGTGATATATACACGTAAAACCGATGTTTTCGTGACCTTAGCTGGCCGTGCTGACATCGCAAATAAAGCCAATGCAGACCTCTTTTTATCGTTCCATATCAATGCCGTTACAGGCTCTCGAGCTGCTCGTGGCTTTCAAAGTTGGACATTAGGTCGTGGAGAACACTCAGGGGATCGAGGCATAAAAGCCAACCTTGATGTAGCAAAACGCGAGAACTCTGTAATGTACTTAGAGAAAGATTACAAAACCGTTTATAAAGGTTTTGATACAAACTCGGCGGAAAGCGATATCATGTATGAGTTTATTGCGGATAAAAACAGAGAGAAGAGTGTTGAACTTTCCCGCCTACTTCAACAGTATGTGTGTGCCTCAACGGGTCGATCTAATGGCGGATCTCACCAAAATAATCTCGCCGTTCTACGCTTATCATCAATGCCAAGCTGTCTTTTGGAGTTGGGATTCATATCTACTCCCGATGAAGAAGACTTCTTAAATAATGATTCTTCAGTAGCCTTGTATGTGAAAGGTGTATTTAATGCCTTCATGAAATATAGGCAACGCTACGATAACGACTTTAGCGTTCCGTTCAAACCCGTAAAAGAAGAGGTTACCATTCCACAGATTGTACCCACAGACTACCAAGGTTCGACCACGGAAAAGCCAGCAAAACGCAAGAAGCAACGACGTGTAGAAGTCAAGTCTGAAGAGGCAAACAACAACACCGATAAAGTTGAACAGCCACGCAAGGAAACTACAATCGCTGTACCAAATAAGCAAGAAAAGGATAAGCCTGTATTCAAAATACAACTCTTTACCAGTCCAACCATCTTGAAAAATGACGATAAACACTTCAAAGGTTTGACGAATATTGAGTCGTATAAAGAAGGTGTTTACAAATACACTTACGGCGCTTCAACTAATTATAACGAGATTTTCAGACTACGGAAACAAATACTTGACAAGTTCCCCGATGCCTTTATTGTCGCTTTTAAGAATGGGAACAAAATGGATATCAACGCAGCTATCAAGGAATTTAAGCAGAGAAGATAACAGCATTTCGTAGAAATAACAGCATCACTCAATTGAAAAGATAACGCTATTCAACGCATAAAGTAAAAAAGTTAAGATTAAAATATGAAACTAACAAAGGAAATCAAGATTGCACTGGTAGCCATAGTAGGTATCCTTGTGCTCTTTTTTGGACTCGAGTTCCTAAAGGGAATGTCGCTATTCTCTAACGATAATACTTATTATGTGTCGTTTAAGGACATCAGTGGACTATCTTCTTCCAACCCCATCTATGCCGATGGATATAAAGTTGGCGTTGTAAAGCATATCCAATATGACTATGATCGTGGCGGAGATATACTCGTTCAGATCGATGTTAACAAGGATCTTCGCATACCAAAAGGTAGTTCTGCCGAGATAGAAAGCGACATTATGGGCAACGTTAAGATGAATTTGCTCTTGGCAAATAACCCTCGTGAGCGTGTAAATCCAGGCGAAACTATCATTGGTGCAAAGAATAATGGTCTCATGGGTAAAGTTGCAGGACTCCTCCCTTCAGTAGAAGTGATGCTGCCAAAGCTTGATAGTATTCTTGCTAATCTCAATGCTTTACTCGCCGATCCGGCTTTAGCGAACTCATTACACAATATAGAAAGCATCACAAACAACCTCAATACATCGAGTAAACAGCTAAATGTTCTCATGGCAAGTCTTAACAAAAATGTTCCTCAAATGATGCATAAAGCGAATAATACGCTATCAAACACCGACCGACTTACAGCCAATTTAGCTCGTCTTGACGTGGCAAATACACTCGCACAAGTAGACCAAACAATCGCTAATCTCAAAGGATTCACAAACCAACTCAATAGTCGTGAGGGTTCATTGGGACTGCTTATGCACGATGCAACCTTGTATAACAACCTCAACAAAACCATGCAGTCAGCCGACTCTTTGTTGATTAACGTGCGTCAACATCCAAAGCGTTATGTTCACTTCTCACTCTTTGGAAGGAAAGATAAATAAAAGATTGCAGATTAAATAAAAAGCATCTAAATTATAAACACAAATGTTTCACGGCTTCTGATAATACTCAGGAGCCGTTTTATTATACCATCTCTTGTCGCTTTCAATAACGTTTCACATCACAAGATAAAGCTACTTAGAAAACGATATAACACATTTAGAATCAGAATCTTATAATCTTGCAAACGTAAAAAGCATTGAATCATCCCGCGAAACATATAACTTCGCATATATGAATGAGTTAACCAAGCTTATCAAAAAACATTCATGAGATAGATTTGCCTATCTGATATTCTTTTATTAACTTTGCAGTCACGACGCAACAAAAGGTCGAAAGACATACATTATTATATATTCTAAATCATAAATGAAAGTGAGTCCTGATAGCAGTTGGGGCAAAGCAGTTGCGCTCATCAAGCAAAACGTTACGCAACAGCAGTTTGAAACATGGTTCAAACCTATCGTTTTTGAACATTACGACAAGGAAAAGAAGACCATCTTAGTTCAAGTTCCCAGCTTGTTTGTTTATGAGTACTTGGAAGAAAACTTCTTAGCGTTACTCAAAACGGTTCTCTATCGCACGTTTGGCGAGGGAGCTCAGCTCACGTATCGTGTCGTAACAGATAAAGAACACAAACTAACTCAGGACTTAGAAGCCGATGGTGACGATGCAGAACCAAGCAAAAAACAGCAAGAAGCAAAGCTTTCTCCGTCGTCAAAAGACGATACTCAGGTCGCAGATATAGACACTCAACTCGACCCTCACCTTAATTTCAAGAACTATGTTGAGGGAACCAGCAACAAACTTGCACGCAGTTTAGGACTCTCTATCGCTGAACATCCGGCACAACCGCAGTTCAATCCTATGTTCATCTATGGCCCATCGGGATGTGGAAAAACGCATCTCATCAATGCCATTGGCCTTCGTTGCAAACAGCTTTACCCTGAAAAGCGCGTACTTTACATAAGCGCAAGGCTATTTCAAACGCAATTTGTCGACGCCAACTTCCATGGATCAATCAACGATTTCATTCGATTCTACCAAACAATCGACATGCTTATTGTCGATGATATACAGGAATGGGTCAATGCAACGAAGACACAAGACACCTTCTTTCACATCTTTAATCACCTCTTTCGCAACGGAAAACGAATGCTTTTGGCCAGCGACAGACCGCCAGTTGACTTAAAAGGCATGAACGAACGACTCTTAACACGATTCTCTTGCGGTTTGATTGCCGAACTTGAAAAGCCAAATATCGAACTATGTACAGACATTTTAAAGAGTAAAATACGTCGAGACGGCCTGCATATTCCCGATGAAGTAATTCAGTTTATCGCTTCAACTGCTAACGGAAGTGTGCGTGATCTTGAAGGCGTTATCAACTCATTGCTGGCTTATAGCGTTGTATATAACAGCAATATTGACATGCGTTTGGCTGAAAGAGTTATCAAACGGGCCGTTAAAATCGATGATAACCCGCTCACGGTTGACGAGATTCTCGACATGGTTTGCAATCATTTCAGCGTCACACCAACTGCCGTGAATAGCAAAAGTCGTAAGCGCGACCTTGTCACTGCACGCCAAGTAACGATGTATTTGGCTCAGAAATACACAAAAATACCGGCTGCTCGCATCGGAAGATTAGTCGGAAACCGCGATCATTCCACGGTAATTCATAGCTGCGCACAAGTAGAAAACCGATTGAAAATAGACAATACATTCAAAGAAGAGATTAATTCCATCGAGACTTCTTTTAAACTTAAGGCGTAAAAATCAAGCATTTCAAAACAGAAAGGCATTGAGTCTTCACGCTGAAATCCCTTGTCTTCAATAGTCTTATTTATATAAATTAAAAGAAACTCTAGCTTCTTTAGCCTGAGTTTCTTTGGTTATCATATCGTGAAATAAAATAAATTGTATCATGAAATCTATGATTCAAAAACACAACTTGTAGCGAGTTGCCCCACTATCTAATGCAAACGCTCTTGCAATTAGACTCATTTTATGCAATGAAATGACGCAAATTACACGATAAAATGACGCAGTTCAGTATGTGAAATGACGCAGTTTACCATGCGATTAAAGTTCAACGCTGAGGGCATTGCCCTTTAACCACTCTGGGGTGGCTATGCCTTCCTTCATCGATCACTATCAAATCATGTAATAAGATGAAAGAAAAGGTGACACCGGTTGAAATCATTTGCATCACGTTTTCATTCAATTATATTATTATTCCCTATCAAATGAAGGAGCAAATTGATGAGAATGTTCGGCTGCTTTGCCTTCAAATGTAAGATAAACCATATAAAAGCCATCGGCATGGAAAGTGACTTCGTTGCCTGAAGCCTCATTTAATGTGCCCTGCCAAAGTGCATCATACGCATAAGACTGCCACAAAAGGCCCTCACTTTCGAGTCGTTTGCAACCGAAATTAAAGATACTTATCTGCTGGTGGGCAAAGGTTTTGAAACAACTTTCGCCACAAGTGGGAATAAAATATCCATGGTCTGTAATCATGATGGGTTGCAAATGAAAAGATGAATAATAGCGCATCATGAGCGAAATATTGCCCAACGTATGGTCTTCTCGCTTGCCTGTACATCCCAAATAAGCTACCTTTGCACCCTCTTTGAACGTAGAAAGCGACATCAAATAACGTGTGGCCTTCGTCAAATCATTATCATCTTGTTCTGCAACATGAATGAAATGAAGACGTGATTTCAAACTGTCGGGAAGACTGTCTCCATCTCCTATCACCGTCATTCGATGTGCCTCTACCCCATCATTCACAAGAGATTGTGCCGCTCCATCACATACAATGAGATGTGAAGCATGCTGAATGAGCGTATGACAAGCCTTGTTTTGAGGGTAAGAACCATTAGCAACAATGACGGCATCAAAGCGACTTTGTCCGTCAATAAGAGGGTAATTATTCATATTGTTGATGCATTATACGTTTCCATTTGCAATAACCTGCGACGGCAATCACTACATACAAGCCGTAAAGTCCAGCCTTAAAGGGTATTCCTTTGATGATATAGAGATAGCAACTGATAACATCTACGACAATCCAAAAGCCCCATTGCTCGATATATTTACGTGCAAGAGCCCACAAACCGACAAAACTCAGCGCATTGGTAAAGGCATCTAACAACGGAACGGATGAGTTAGTGTAGGTTCGTAACACCCAATAGGTGGCCCCCCAAGCCACAAAGAAAAACACAATTGCAGGCAGATAGAGCCGCCGACGCATGTGCGTGATGGGGAGTTCTTGGCCTTCTTGTTGTCCATGTTTACGCCCAAAGCGCCACACTATGAAGCCATACAGGGCGGCAAATGTATAATATACCGCCATGCCGGCATCCCCATAGAGGCCATGAGTGTAGTAAAGCCAAACGTCAAGTAATGGCATGAGGATGCCAACCGCCCAGAGATAAATGCTTGCCCGATATTCTAACACGATATAGATAAGGCCTAAGAACGTTGTTAGAATATCGAGCCAATGGAGTGATAAGAATGCTGTCATCTTAGAAAGTGATGCTTAAATGCGCCAGAAAGTTAAGGGGTGCCTGCGGAGAATAGGCTGATTCTGTCTTAGTTTCCTTTCCGTTGTCATCATAACCTGCGCTGGCATAGCCGTTAGTGAAATACTTTTCGGAGAACAGGTTGTATATCGTTGCGCCAATAGTAATGGCTTTTACTGACCTCATCTTAAACGTATAACTGAGGTTTAAGTTTGAAATGAAGTAGCCATCAAGCATAAGATGGCGGTTGTTATCATTCGTCATATACTGCTCTCCGATATATTGGCTTTGCAAAGATGCTTCAAAACCATGACTATTAAACGTGAAAATGTTGTTGAAAATGAGGTCAGGGGAGAAGCTAAGGTGGGTGGTTCCAAAACTAAGAGCCTTTTTATTGTTACTCATTACAATCCAATCCATGGCACGATTACGGCTGAAAGTGGCGTTCATATCCCATCGGAAACAGTCAAAAGGCTTCCAAGCGCTTTGTAATTCAATGCCTTCGCGATAGGAACTTCCTACATTTCGGTGAATCATCGCACCGATAGCATTTCGCTCTCCCGTTAAAACGAACTGGTCTTTATAGGCCATATAGTAGATGTTTAGGCCTGCACTGAACCTCATAGCTTGGTATTTATAACCCAATTCCCAATCGTTCATGCGCTCAGCACGTGGCTTTGGGTCGGGATTTCCCTCGAAATCATTGCGTACAGGCTCACGATGTGAGAGCGACCAAGAGCCATATAGCGCATGGTTAGCATTGATTTGCCAGAAAAGTCCAGCCTTTGGATTGAGGAATTTGTAGCGTTCGTCGTAACGCCAACCTATAGAAGGCGACGCCGTATATTTGTCTTCAGGATTCTCTATGCGGTAAGTGATATAACGATATTGTAGATCTGCATAGGCATTCAGCCCCTTAATAAGCTCATAATTGACCTTTCCGTAGATGCTGTTTTCATTCTTTTCAGCCTTGTTTCGATAGTATTCATTGTCTGGATAGTTGGTAACAACAGGATTGATGACGCTGATGAGTGTTCCGAAATGGCGTCCGTTGTAATGGTTTATGGCTCCACCGAGCGATGCTTCAAGTCGATTTTGCTTATAATTCAAGGCATATACGCCACCAAAGAAGTCATTTCGCAAATTCTTTCGACGGATAAGGTCAGACTTCAAGCCTGTAGTTGTGAGTCCATATTTGGCAAGTTCCTGATCTACCATATATTGTTCGTAATATCCAAAGCCTGCCGTGTAGTGCAAAGCAGCACTGAAACTGAAATGGTTTCCAAGCAATTGGTTCCAAATTAACTGGTAGTTTTGCTGATGATAATTGTCAGTTTGATTGCTATAGTAACGTGTAATTCCCTTGTCATCTACGTATTCTCCGCTCGGGTTATAACGCCTTCCATGTTGTTTCATCTGCTCTTTTGTGGCGTAATCCCATGCCATATACGTCTTCTCTATACCGTTAAAGGTCAGCAATTTGATAAGCGTATTGTCGGAAGTATAAGCACCTTGCATGAAATATGAATTAAGTTGGCTTGTGGCGCGGTCTATATAACCATTACTTCCGATATTAGAAAGGCGACCATCAAAGCTCCAATGGCCAGCCAAAAGACCAGAACCGAAGCGTAAACTCTCTTTATGCGTGCCGTAACTGCCTGCAGAGGCGTTGAGATTCAAGTAAGATTGCAACGAAGGTGCATCCGTTTGCATGTTTATTGTGGCTCCAAACGCGGCACTACCATTGGTAGATGTGCCGACACCTCGCTGTATTTGAACGTCTTTAACGCTTGACATGAAGTCGCCCATATTAACAAAGAACACTTGAGAACTCTCTGCATCATTCAATGGAATGCCGTTAGCGGTGAAGTTGATACGGCTTGGATCTGTTCCTCTTACCTTCAAAGAAGTGTATCCAATGCCATTACCTGCGTCGCTGGTCGTAGTGATACTCGGTGTAAGAGCAAGCAAAAAAGGTATGTCTTGACCATGATTTAACTTCTTGATTTGATTCTTGTCAAGAGATGAGTAGGCCATAGGAGTGTGCTTTCCGGCACGAGTTGAGGTGACGGTCACATCGTGTAGTTCATACGTTTTCAGCGTATCTACAGTTTCGTTTGTCGCATAACACTGCATGGTAGCTATGGAAGCAAGCATCAGCATGTGTAGTTTTCTGTTCATATTTAAGTGTTTTTAAAGAATAATTTATATCCAACAACAATAAACATACAGGCGAACAGCATGCATAAATGTATCATTACATCTTACAAAAGAACTCGTGGAATAATCTCATCCCTGCGTCGGCATTATCCGTTTCAGGTTCCATGGGTTTGTTCTCAGCATCCGCAAACGCGGTAGCACCCCGTATGTCACGTCTTCATTTGACTATAGAAGACGTGTGCAAAGATACATTTTTGAATTTAAATACACAAATTTTATGTCACAATTTGTTTATAATCGTGCAAAAAATAATATTACTTCTCAAAGCATAGGCTATCAATTCAGCCTTAAAAATAATTGAAATATAGCTTAGATTTCAGTGCGATATTGACGTGGAGAGACTCCCGTGTGACGCTTAAAGAACTTACAAAAGCTACTCAATGAAGGGAAATTGAACTCATTGGCAAGTTGAGTTAGTGTCTTATTTGAATAGCGTAACTCCACTTGTATAGCCGAAACAGCAGCCCGATCAATCCAAGTCTTCGCCGTTTCTCCCGTTTCTCGCTTAACAACCATACTGAGATGATGACTTGACATGCAAAGCGTTGACGCATAATAGGTCAGTTCATGCTCCGTATTTGCTTTCTGATTAACTAACTGAATGAATGCTTCCGACTGCTGTTTCCCTAAGGACCAGTTCTTCTGTGGAGCCACAAAGTCTTGGTCATAAAGCATTTGTGCGAAGTTAAGTGCAGCCACAAAGAGAGTATTTAAGGCTTTATTCTTGTCGCCATACGATAGCTTTGACAAGCTCATTAGCGTGTTAAGATAGTCTTGAAAGACTTTACGCTCGTTGTCAGAAAGGTGTAGTTTGAAGCAAAGACCAGGGTTTCTAAAGAGTGGAGGCATATCCAAGCCGAAGAGTTGACGTAGATATTCCTCGGTCAAAGCAAAGCCTCCAAAGCGTGTATCGGGTGTAAATGAATCATCTTCTACAACACTTCCCCAGTTGATAAATATCAAATCACCCACCTCACAAGGGTAAGATCGCGAGTTAACTACAGGGCAACAAGCTCCTTGTTTGACTATAGCCATGCGCATACAATCCATTCTTACGGGCGCATTTTCAGCGATAATAGCTTGAAAGAAAGGGCTACTGTTCGTGAAAGCTGTGTAATCTGAGGTAACAACATAATCCCCTTGAGCGGGATGTTTCGTTGCTTGTAGTTGGTCAGTAAGTTCCTTCAGTGAGGCAATCGAAGGCATCTTGTTCGGGTTGTCTTTCATAATTGGTGGTCGAAATAATTGTTGTAAAGGTACGAAAAAAATCAATACATAAGATTATTTTACTTGATTTTAACATAAAAAAGACTCTACTAATATTCTATTTTATCCCAAATTGGGAGGTAAAATACCCCAACTCGGCTCTATTTTCATGCATTTATACGAAAAAGGAAACATTACATACGATTTTGACAACGGCAGTTTAAGGAATTGTTAGTACTTTTACACCTGCAAAATCAACTTTAGAGGATGCACGACTAATTAAATTTTTATACTCATATAAGTCCAAATGATAATTAAGTATCACTTAAGGTGAAATTATAGTGGTAGCTATAAATGGGAAAAGATCCATCGAGATGATGGGTCTTTTTTTTGTTTTCATAAGCCCGAATGAAACTAAAACCAAGCTTGTATGTATCTAAACCTAAGTTTGTAGATAGCTAAAACTAAGCCTGAATGAAGCTAAACCCAAGTTCGTATGTATCTAAAACTAGGCTCGAATGAAGCACATCTAAAGCTCGAACAAATCAAATCACGACACAAACTGACTTTACACCTTATATATATAGAAGCCTTGCAACAAACCAAAAAGGTCATTGCAAGGCTCCTTTTGCTTTATTTCCACTTATCTCAACAAAGCGATTATGCTATCGTTACAAACGAAACGCTACACGACAAACCTGCTGAGACAAGGAAATCTCTTTTATTTTGTGCAGTTACAAGGCGTCCATGGTTTCAATTCCTTAAAGAAATCATGTCCTTTATCGTCTACAAGTATGAAGGCAGGGAAGTCTTCTACGCGAATCTTCCATACCGCTTCCATTCCCAATTCCGGATATTCCACACACTCAATGCTCTTGATGCAGCTCTGAGAAAGCACCGCAGCAACGCCTCCAATGGTACCCAAATAGAAGCCACCATGCTTTTTACATGCATCAGTTACAACCTGAGTGCGGTTTCCTTTGGCTATCATCACGAGTGAACCACCATGCTCTTGGAACTCATCTACATAGGGATCCATGCGGTTTGCAGTAGTAGGGCCCATAGAACCACAGGCATATCCTTCTGGAGTTTTAGCCGGACCAGCATACAAAACAGGGTAATCCTTAATGTATTGAGGTAGATCTTCGCCCGCATCTAAACGCGCTTTGAGTTTTGCATGGGCTATATCTCTTGCAACAATAATAGTTCCTTTGAGGTTAACTCGAGTGCTTACAGGATACTTTGTGAGTTCCGCACGCACGGCATCCATGCCTTTATCCAAGTCAATCTCAATGCCCTTAGCTCCTTCTCCAGGCTTTCTATACTCCTCAGGGATAAGTTCTGACGGATTCATATCCATCTTTTCAAGCCATATTCCATCTGCATTGATCTTCGCTTTGATGTTTCTGTCGGCCGAACAACTAACTCCCATGCCGATAGGACAACTTGCTCCATGACGTGGAAGACGTATAACACGGATGTCATGTGCAAAGGCTTTGCCACCAAACTGAGCGCCAAGACCAATCTTATGAGCCTCTTCAAGAAGCTTGTTCTCAAGATCTATGTCTCTGAAAGCACGTCCTGTTTCGTCTCCTGTGGTAGGAAGATTGTCGTAATATTTAATAGATCCGAGCTTAACTGTAAGCAGATTCTTCTCTGCAGAAGTACCACCCACAACGAAACAAATATGATATGGTGGGCAAGCTGCAGTGCCAAGACTCTTCATTTTCTCTACCAAGAACGGCAAAAGTGTACCTTCATTCTGGATAGTTGCTTTCGTCATAGGATAGAAGTAGGTTTTATTTGCAGAGCCACCACCCTTTGCTACCATCACAAAACGATACTCGTCACCTTCTGTTGCCTCTATATCTATCTGCGCCGGAAGGTTACATTTCGTGTTAACTTCGTCATACATGTTCAAAGGTGCATTCTGAGAGTAACGCAGATTGTCTTCAGTGAACGTGTTATACACACCTTTTGACAAGGCCTCTTCATCCTCAAAGCCAGTCCAAATCTGCTGACCTTTCTCGCCATGGATAATCGCTGTACCCGTGTCTTGACAGAAAGGAAGAATACCTTTGACTGCAGTCTCAGCATTACGAAGGAATTGTAACGCTACATACTTATCGTTTTCAGAAGCTTCCGGGTCACGAAGTATGGCGGCAACTTGCTCATTGTGCGCCCTACGTAGACTGAATTCTACATCGTGAAACGCTTGTTGTGCAAGATAAGTTAAGGCTTCCTTTGACACCTTCACAATCTGTTTGCCTTCAAATTCGCTTGTCGTCACACCTTCTTTCGTCAGAAAACGATACTCAGTATCATCCTTTCCAACTTGAAACATCGGTGCATACTTGAATTCAACTCTGTTTGCCATAATGTTTTTTGTTTATATATTGTTTCGAATTTCCAATTGAATAACCTCTGCAAAGGTATAAAAAAACTATGTAACGCATGGCGAATTTCACCTTTTTCACACTCTAAACCGGTCTTATTTTAATGCATTGTTTCTACCACTTCAATGCCTTTTAGACACGAAATGACTATAGCTATCATTCAAATACCACTATAACAACGAAACAAAGTGACGCAGATTAGGCAGTGATTTGAGGCATTTCACCGCACAAAATGCCTCAAAACACCTGCTCATTTGCGTCATTTTATCACACCAACGCAGGGCCTTTGCATAACTAACTCATTGACAACGCACTAAAAAAGAAAGTGTATGACATCACAACTTGATTTGATGTTGCTAATATCGAATATTTTATGTAACTTTGTTTCCATTGACATCAGCTAATAAAATAATTATGGATACATTGCAAAACAGAAAAACTATCAGGAAATATTCAGCCAAAGAGGTTAGTGATTCACTGCTGAACCGATTATTGAAAACGGCTGAACGCACGCCTACTATGGGCAATTTGCAACTTTATAGTGTTGTGGTGACGCGCCAACAAGAGGGTAAAGAGCGTTTGGCTCCAGCCCATTTCCATCAGAAAATGGTTACTGAGGCACCAGTAGTACTAACGATTTGCGCCGATTTCAGACGTACTTCACTCTGGGCTGAGCATCGAAAAGCAACACCGGGCTATGCAAATTATCTCTCGTTTATGAACGCTGCAACGGATGCTTTGCTTTATACGCAGACCTTATGTAACCTTGCTGAAGCCGAAGATTTAGGCACTTGTTTTCTTGGAACGACACTTTACACGCCACAAATGATTATCGATGCGCTCCAGCTTCCACGCTTGGTATTCCCTGTTGCAACTATAACCATGGGATGGCCTGACGAAAATCCGGAGTTAACAGACCGTCTTCCACTGCATGGAATCGTGCATCAAGAGTGCTATACAGACTATAATGCTGACGCGATTGATGATATTTATCACGACAAAGAGGCGCTATCCGAGAACCAAAATTTCGTGAAAATAAACCATAAAGAGACGTTGGCGCAGGTGTATACTGATATCCGTTACACGAAAAAAGATAACGAATCGATGAGTAAAAGATTCTTAGAAGCGTTGCGGAGGCAGGGGTTTTTGGAAGTTGACGAGTAGACAAGTTGACGGGTTGACAAGTTATTTGCAAAGCAATACACAACTCGTTTACTCGTCAATTATTATTAGAGACGACAGCAACACAAGGGGGTGATAGAGTTAACAAGTAGACAAGTTGACGGGTTGACAAGTTGTTTGCAAGGCGAAACACAACTCGTTTACTCGTCAATTATTATTAGAGACGACTGCAACACAAGGATTTTGGGGAGTTAACGAGTAGACAAGTTAACGGGTTGACAAGTTATTTGCAGACTTATAAAATAAGAGTTTTGCAGCATTTCCTATCAAAAGTAAACGGGTAAACAAGTTGTTTGCTAACCAACAGCCAACTTGTTTACCCGTCAATCGTTATTAAGGACGGTCGTAAACGCATGTATTTTTATAGGTAGACGAGTTGACAAGTTATTGTTAAAGGTTCAAATAACATGTCTACCCGTTTACAGTCAACTTGTCAACTCCTCCACTTGTCAACCTCTCCCCCTACTCCAAAACGATTGGTTTGTATTTAGGTACGAGCAGTTTCATAATACTCCAGCCGATGAGATAAGCCACAGCACAGATACAAAAGACTATCATGTAGCCGGCAGGCTTGCCTTCAAAGCCCATGAAAGAGAACGAAGCACCTTGCGCTTCCGCATAGGTGAAGAGCATACCCGAGCCTTTATTAATCATAAACGAACTCACTCCACCTGCCATTGCGCCTATACCGGTGATGGTAGCTATCGTTGATTTAGGGAACATATCGCCTATAGTTGAATAGAGATTTGCCGACCATGCCTGATGTCCTGCACCCAAAAGACCAATAATTATGGCTGGCCACCACGGACTATATGCACCAAGTGGCTGGGCGAAAAGTCCCAAAACAGGGAAACAAGCGAAGATAAGCATCGCACGCATGCGGCCGATATAGGGATTCATTCCTTTCTTATCGACGAAATAAGTGGGCAGATATCCACCGCCAATACTAAGAATTGTGCAGATAGCATAAAGCGTAAAGACTAACGATATGCCCATGGTGGAATCGCTCTTGTAGCCATATTGGTCAGAGAAATAGGCCGGAGCCCAGAACAAGAAGAACCACCACACGCCATCAGTCATGAACTTTCCAACAATGAATGACCATGTTTGCTTGTATGAAAAGCATTTCATGAAGCTGATAGTATGCTCATTTTCATCTTTCTTTTCAATCTGTTCCATCGATGAAAAGTTACTATCTTGCTCAATATAACATAGCTCTGACTTGTTAACATGCTTGCTTTTAGCCGGTTTTTCATAAAGCCATAGCCAGAAACCCATCCAGATATAGCCCAAGATGCCTATGATAATAAAGGCCATTTCCCAACCCCATGCACGAGCAAGTAATGGAATTGTGGCTGGCGCGGCTAAGGCTCCGACCGATGCTCCGCTATTAAATATCGAAGTAGAAAAGGCTCTATCCTTCTTAGGAAAGTACTCGGCAGTGACTTTTATGGCTGCCGGGAAGTTGCCAGCTTCACCAACTGCCAAGATCAAACGACACGAAAGGAACAGCCAAACGCTTATCGTGGCGATGGCAACTGCAGCAGAACTCCCCGCTTGTACTAAGCGAAGAGCTTCTATACTGTCATATCCTTCTATCCGCATTGCTACCCATCCGCAACCCGCATGCATCACAGCACCAGTAGACCAGACAAGAATTGCAATGAGATATCCCTTCTTTGTGCCCATCCAATCAATGAACTTACCCGCAAAAAGATTAGCAATGGCGTAGAAAATAGAAAACAATCCCGTTATTGTTCCATAGTCATCATCCGTCCAATGGAATTCAGGCGCAATAAAATCTTTCCAAGTTAACGACAAAACTTGACGGTCCATATAGTTGATTGTGGTTGCAATAAAGAGCAAAGCACATATCACCCATCGGAAGTTTGACATCTTTGCAGATTGTATTTTGTTCATTCTTATTTTCTTTAAAGAATTATTTTATTGAAGGAATCTTAACGACTTGCATGTCCGTATAAATCAAATTCTCTCCTGCCATGCCCCAAATGAACGTGTAATTACTTGTTCCCGCCGCACAATGTATACTCCATTGCGGTGAGATTACAGCCTGTTCATTGCTCAACCAGATTGGTCTTGTCTCTTGAGGCTCACCCATTACGTGGAGAATCTTTTGACTTTCCGGCAAGTTATAATAGAAATAAGCTTCCATTCTGCGCATATGTGTGTGGGCAGGCATGGTATTCCACACCGAGCCTACATTGAGTTCAGTGATTCCCATCTGTAATTGACACGTGTGAACTCCAGCAACTCCGTCGATAATCATTTGGTGAATAACACGGTCATTGCTTTCTTTCAGCGAACCAGCCTTTATGTTTTTGGCCTCCTTTAGCGTCACTTTCTTTGTTGGATAGGATTGATGTGCGCAAGCACTATTCATATAAAACTTTGCAGGATGACTTGGATCGTCACTCGAAAGCACTATATCTTTATTGTTTTTCTCGTCAGCTCGCCCCACATAAAGCGCCTCTTGGAATCCCAATTCATAGCTTTTTCCATCCACAGTAACCGTGCCTTTACCTCCTACATTGATGATACCCAGCTCGCGATTATCAAGTAATCGTTGTTTGTCTTGAGGCTTATCAGTATGCAAAGGCTCAATAGATGTAAGACGAATTGGAGCAGTTGTAGGTTCAGCTCCACCGATTAAAAAGCGATCATACATGCTATACACCCAGTTAACTTCACCAGGTGAGAACACCTTTTCTATCGCAAACTCCTTTCGAAGACGTTCCGTGTCATAATGCTTTGCGTCTTCTGGGTGGTTAGCCCACCTCACTTCATAATTCACTTGTGCCATACTTACGGTTGCACTAAGGCCTAAAACCAAGGTTAATAATGTCTTTTTCATATTTAATCTGCATTTTTTTCACTCGCAATAATCCTGCGTCGATTGAATAACATCAGTGCTATTGTCACACAAATTAACAATACCATGCCAACGTATTTCAATGAAGCAGTCGCTTTATAGATAGCCCATCCAAAGAAACTTGAGGCAAAATCAAGTGCACCTCCCAAGAAACCATCAGGTATTTTGGCTGCTTTGTCGCCCGTTTCTGCATAGACTGAGGCTGCAGCTTGCGTGAAAGCAGGAGCCATATCCGTAACAAAATAGAGGCCGAAAACAAGCACTACAAGTCCGATAATGAATGTTCTCACAACGTTTCCCTTTGTAAATGGCAACACCATTGGAAACAAATAGAACATCCCTGCCAATGAAGCTAACGGCAGAAATTGGTTTCCTGGCAAGAAAACGGCTAAGGCTAAGATCGTTGGAATGAGGAAAAGTGACACCACAAGTGTTGTGGGATGTCCAATCACTAAAGCCGGACTCATACCTATATAGATTCGTTTTCCTTTGAATTTCTTAGCTACAAGCGACTTCGTTCGTTCCGAAATAGGCATCAATCCATCGATAAACAACTTCGTGATTCGAGGGATTAGTTCCATCACAGCGCCCATAATCACACCCAAAGCCAACACATTTTTCACAATGCTTACCGTGGCATCTGTTGCCGTTGTACCTGGAGCAGTCTTACGAAGTTCGTCTAAATAGCCCGCAAAGTTTGTGATATGGCCAGCTTCTCCGAATAGCGCTATCAGACCACCAACGATTACTCCCAGCACAAGAGGGTCGCCAAGTTCGCCAAACTTGCGTTTAAGTCCCTCGGCATCTATATCTAATTTATTAAAGCCTGGAATCTTTTTTAGAAGTTTATTGATAAGAAGTGCAAAGGGAACAAAGCTCTGACAGAACGGCTGAGGAATGGAAATACCTTCCAAATCATAATATTTTTGGAAACGTTCTGCCGTTAAGTCTGCAAAGACCAGCGTTATAATATAGCATACTATGGCTGCAAAATATCCCCAAAGTAGGCTTTCTCCCATCACAAAATAAGCCACTGCACCTATGAAAGCAAAGTGCCAATAGTTCCAAAGGTCAATGTTCACAGTGCGTGTTGTCTTTGTAATGAGCATTAAAAAGTTAACTCCTAAACACACAGGGATAATCAAAGCACCCACCGCAGTGTTATAAGCCACGGCAGCAGCTGCAGGCCATCCCATGTCAAAGACATTGAGTTGGAGATGATAAAAGTCTGAGATTGAACTCAAAGGCGTGTTGAAATTCGTCGTGAGTAAGGCTGTCACAACGCCCAACCCCACAAAGCCCACGCCAACATAAAGGCCCGATTTCAACGCTTTTCCAAAGCCCATGCCTATGCATATGCCTATGATTGTAAAGAGAATCGGCATCATCACACTCGCTCCGAAGCTGATGATGTAGCTAAAAATTTGTTCCATGTATTGGTTTTTCGATTTTAAGTTGTAGATTGTTTTCTTGATTTCAGCGTTCTCCACGCATTAAATGCAAAGTTAAACAAAGTTTTCTTATTACGCGTTCTTTTAAATGTTAGTTTTCTTTAAACAGCAAATTATGATTAGAAAAGCATGCAAAATCAAGCCTCTCTGAATCTAAACTCATCATAGAACAAGGGGTATACCCCATAAAACAACGGCAAATAAAACTCTTTACAAATTCACTTTACAGAATCGTTCAGTTTTCATCAACCACCCACTCGCCTGTAAATACACGAGTTTTAGGCCTCTTTCATAAAACTTTATATATCAGATGGTTACACCATGCACCTCATTTTATTCGCTAAAAAACTGAGAAAAACAGAAGGTTTTAAGCCATAAAATCTTATGAAGTGAACCATTTCATGGCATCATTTGAGTCTTAACAACTCATGAAATGCCTGAAACCACCATGCAATTTGACGCATTTAACAATAGCTTATGACTAAAAACATGATTCCGTTAGACGTCAAACAGCATAAAACAAGGCTTTATCCGCTTTCTTCTTCGCTATTTCACACTTTCCAAACACCTTGTTTTTTGGTTAAGTTTCCTTACAAAATAACGCCTATTCTATTATTCCCCACTCCATTTTTTGCCTTGAATGACATTTAAATCCCATGTCATTCCGCCACCAATGTCCCTTTCCTCTATACGCAATATCCGCAAAGAGGAAAGGAAAACAAAAGCAAATCAGCCTATAAAAATGTGCCTAATCTTGGAAATAAACACGCTTAACACGATTGCTTATGCCTGTAAGCACCTCGTAAGGAATCGTTCCAATGATGTCACTTAATACCGTAACAGGCAGATGATCGCCAAAGATTTCGACGCTATCTCCCTCTTTGCAGTCAATGCCTGTAACGTCTATCATAGCTACATCCATACAGATATTGCCAACATATTCGGCTTTTTGTCCGTTGACAAGGCAGTAACCATGTCGATTACTGAGGTGTCTGTCGAGCCCATCTGCATAACCTATAGGGATAGCTCCTATCACACTGTCTCGCTCAAGGATTGTCTTTCGGCTATAACCAATGCTCTCTCCGGCCGCAAGATGATGCAATTGAAGGATTGTAGTCTTTAATGTGCTGATGTTGTTTATAGTCTTATTGTTGCGCGGATTAATGCCATAGAGTCCCAATCCAAGTCTACACATATCCATTTGTCGGTCGGGGAAGTGCTCAATTCCAGCGCTGTTGTCCATATGAAAGAGTATTTTGTGGTCGAAAGCACTTTGTAGTTTGGACGCTCCGAAAGTGAAAAGTTCAAATTGTTGGGCGCTAAAAGCGTCAAAATCATCGCAGTCTGAGCCTACGAAATGGCTGAAAACAGAACGTGGAATAATGGCATTTTGGTGCTTCAAGCGACGTATAAGTTCATCCATATCCTTATGAGGATCAAAGCCAAGTCGATGCATTCCAGTGTCCAATTTGATATGAACGGGGAAACCAGTAATGCCTTCTTTCTCTGCTTCTTTAACCAAAGCATCAAGTAAACGGAATGAATATACCTCGGGTTCTAAGTCATAATCGAACATCGTCTTAAAGGCTGTCATCTCCGGATTCATAATCATGATATTACTGGTGATGCCATTTTTGCGTAGCGTTACCCCCTCGTCAGCCACTGCAACGGCAAGATAATCAACGCGATGGTCCTGTAAAGTCTTCGCTATCTCTACGCTTCCAGCCCCATAAGCGTCGGCCTTAATCATGCAAACCAACTTGGTTTGTGGCTTCATAAATGAGCGATAGTGATTTAAATTCTTTACAACAGCGTTGAGATTCACCTCTAAAGTGGTCTCATGTACTTTCTGAACAAGGAGTTCTGTGAGTTGATCGAAGCCGAAACGACGTGCTCCTTTAATCAAGATTACCTCGTCATGGAGTTGTTTAAACACGTCACTTTCGATGAGGTTTTCAACGTTTTCAAAGAAGAATTTGTCTTTAATCGCGATAAGACCCGCATGAGATTGCAGCTCTTTTCCTACACCAATGAACTTCTCAATGCCACGTTGTTGACAGAGCTTTCCTACCTCTTTATAAAGTTCTTCGGTAGTCATTCCACTCTGATAGATATCACTTAATATCAAAGTATGACGTCGTCCTTGATGATCTGGACGTCGATTCATGAAGTCAAGTGCTATATCTAAGGAGTTAATATCCGAGTTATAACTATCATTTATGAGTGTACATCCATGCTGACCTTGCTTTACTTCGAGGCGCATGGCTATGGGTTCAAGTTGTAACATGCGTTCATCAAGCGCATCTTTACTAACTCCTAATGTCAACGCAACAGCCGCACAAGCAAATGAATTGGTGATAGATGCATCGTCGATAAAAGGTAATGAATACCAACTTTCTATACCTTTATATATATAGGTGATGGTGGTTGCCGTAGCTTTCTTTTCAATTGACTTGACAAAGAAAGGCGCATTGTGGTCTGAACACGACCAATACAGACGCTCACCCCTAAAGTCTTCCAACGCGTTTACACTGTCACTGATGAGTGAATCGTCTCCATTATAGACGACAATCTTAGCATCATGGAACAAAACTAACTTCTCTTTACACTTCGCTTCCCTACTAACGAAGTTCTCTTGATGGGCATCTCCAAGGTTTGTTAGTACGGCAATGGTCGGCTGAATAATATCTCTTAGGGCCAACATCTCGCCAGGTTGGCTTATTCCTGCTTCGAAAACACCGACTTGACTATGCTCATTTAGCAACCAAACACTTAGTGGAACGCCCACTTGTGAATTGTAACTACGTGGTGAACGAGTAACAAACAAGTCGTCACTTAATAGCTGATTAAGCCACTCTTTGACCATAGTCTTGCCATTACTTCCCGTGATTCCAACGATCGGAATGTTGAATTCGTCACGATGACGCTCGGCTAATCGCTGCAAGGATTCAAGCGAATCAACGACCTTTAAGAAGTTAGCTTGGGGATAATCTGAGGCATAATTGGCCGGCACTTCAGTCACAACGAAGTTCCGAACGCCTCGATGATAGAGCTCAAGTATATAGCGATGGCCATCGTTTCGGCCTGATTTAAGTGCAAAAAACAATGTTTCTTCGGGGAAACAAAGCGATCGACTGTCGGTCAAAATAAATCCAATCTTGGCGTCAGTTGAACCAAAACGACGCGCTCCTATTAGCGTTGTAACCTTTTCAATCGTGTATATCATCGTGTAAAATAAGTTATATTTGACTACAAATTTACTGCAATCCACTGACATATCAAAATAAAAGGCAACGAAATAAAGAGCTTTTCGCAAATTCTTTCAATTGAAAAAATAAGCTGTCCTGCATTGAAAAGCTTACTCAATTCTATCTTTTTATGAAATAATAAAATTGAAATTATTGATTCAATGATAAGGAAAAATCTCATCAAACAACCCGAAAGAGCCGAGAAAATGATTCGTTCAACAAACTGTAAACAATCTAAAGACAGAATAAAACCAATCAAAAGACGGAATTAAGGCAATCGAAAGACGGAATAAAAGCACAGCGGTTAAGATACAAAAACAGCGCTGAATCACTTCAACGCTGCCTTTATTATTAGTTAATCACTATATTTTTCTAATAAAATGAGCGACGCTTTCGCTCGTGTTATCCATCAATTAATCTTATACCTAATAACTAATCCTATGAAAAATCAAACTAATCTTTAAACCTAAACAACTAAACCTAAATCTATATGTAAACCTAAACAATCTATTACCTAATGTCTTTTAGACGATGCAAAATTAGTAATTGTGTACGAACACGCCAAATAAATTCATGTTATTTTGCACACTTTTCATGATATTTTGATTTACATCAAAGAATGAGTAGAAACACCTTACGATTCTTTACAACTTTTCACACGGCATGGTTTGCTACAACTCATTTTCCATTATGCAGGAACTCATTTCTTCGAAACCGCCAAACAAATTCTGCCTTAAGGTCATTCTATGAAACACATACAATCTCTTAACAAACCACTTTGTACGTATAAAGTTGGTCACAAACAAGAATTTTGGGGTTAAAACCGCATTAAAGATGATTAGATTCGATGCAAAATCGCACGAAAACACCTTTTATTTACTTTCTAAAGACAAAGAAACAGAAAAAACTTTGCGGTCTCAAAAGGTCGTAATTGACACCATATTTCTCTACCTTATATATATAGAAACCCCGCAAAACTCGTGGATTTGCGAGGAATTTCGTTATATATAGTATACTTTTTTATAATCTTTTTAACTTAAATCTTTTGGAAATCATCTTGAAACTTATTTACCTTTGCACCACAATTAGAGTTATAAATAATTTTAAAGAGAAGAGTTATGAAGAAGTTTTTAATGACTTTAGTAGCAGCTTTCGGGCTTGCAGTTAGTGCAAACGCACAGACCTATGTAGGTGGTGGTTTTAGTATCTTCGGTCAGGATAATGGTAACACCACTGTAACTACTTACAAATTTATTCCTGAAATTGGTTACAACTTCAACAAAGATTGGGCAGCTGGTGTTGCTTTCGGTTGGGAAGGTGCCAATAAAGGCAATGAAAAGAGCATTGAAGTAAACCCATATGCTCGTTACACTTTCCTTCATACGAAGTTCGTTAACGTATTCGTTGATGGTGGTTTAGGCTACAAACACACCTACGATGCAGGCAATGATAACGACCTTTGGACTGTAGGTGTTCGCCCAGGTGTTTCAGTTAACCTCACAAAGAAGCTTTCATTTGTTTCTCATGTAGGTTTCCTCGGCTGGCAACAAGCTAAGAACAACAACTTAAACGCAAAGGTTAGTAAGTATGGACTTGACCTTGATGGCAACAACATCTCATTCAGTCTTTACTACAACTTCTAAGTAGAAGTTTCTTAAAAACTAAAGTATAAGGCAGCCGACTCCCTCAAGGAGCCGGCTGTTTTCTTTTCAACTAAAACACAATAGCCCCTCATTCTCATTATCATCTGACGAAAACATATCGCCCTTTTCACCTTAATTATCTGCTACTTTGCATACAACCCACAAATCTATCAAAGTATTTGATTAATCTTTACAAAAGCCTTTAGAAAACTCTTCCTATTCTAAAATAAAATCCTTTCGGTCGAAAATACGCAAGTTTTTAGCCTTCTTGTAAACCACTATGTATCAAACGATTAACAAAACAGCGTCATTTTTTCATCCAAATATCATCATCGTATGACCCCATCTGCCACATTTCGCAACACAATATGACGCAAACAACAATCAGATATGACTGAAAACGTGCCGTCGTTTGCTGCAATCCGTTGGCCAATATGTCCCACTTCATACGCAAAAGCGAAGTTTTTTCCTTCACCAAACCTATCAACAGAGACAATAAACCCCGACTTTTCAGCCATTATTTTCCTATTTGCAAGCTCCCGAAGTATCGTTTTTTAGACCATATATCTTTACAATCCATAAACAACATTCCTACATTTCAGCCCATAAAACAAAAGTCCGCACAAACCTATACGATAGACTTGTGCGGACTTTTTGATTGAGGTCAGCCTTCAACTTGCCTTAAAAAGCGAGTCAATTAACCGAATTATCGGCTTCCATTTCCTTGGAAAACGAAGCCAACGCTCTTCTTCAGATAGGTTGACGACATTGCATCTACCTGCAAAGAAGCTGCTATAATCTGCATCTGTGATAGGCGAGCTCTGTTCAAAACGCCAAAAGAATAGCTGTTACGAATAAAGAAAGCTATGCTAATCTTATGGTCTTGACCACCATAATTGAGAGTGAAAACAGGCGAAACAGGGCTGATTAAGAAGCCTACCGGATTGAGATGATAATAATAGGTGAAGCATTTGATGTCCTGATCTGGTGCATTACGCAGTGCAGCTTTCAATGCATTGTCGTTCACATATTCGGCAAATAACCGCATAGGAAAGGCCTTAATAATCAACGTTGAGTCTGTATTAATTTCCCAACGAATGGCAGAAGAGTCTTTAACAATATTGCCATTAGTAGCATCCAAGCGGCTAAAGAAGAGCTTACCAGCATAGTTTCCTCTCGCCTGTTGATAGGCTTGTTGTTGCTGTTCTGGGGTAAGTGTGTGATTATCATCCCCACCTGGATTACAAGCTGCAAAGGAAAGACCTAACATTACAAGGCATCCCACCAGCCAAAAAGATAATTTGTTTGTTTGCTTTTTCATCATTTTATTGTTATATTTGATTCATCTACTCCTAAAATACCTATGAAAACAGAACCTTGCCTCACGTTATGTTAAATGATTGTTAAATTCTAATTACATAGACAAGATTATCTTATTTTTGCATTTACTAAGTGAAAGGACTAAAGAAAATGAAGTCAAACAAAGCTTAGAATGACGCTATAAGACTAAAGAAAAAGAGCTGCGCGTGGCATGAAACTATTCAGTAGAGATAATGAACAGACTATTGTTCGCAAGTTAAACAGGGGAGATGCCACTGCTATAGACTTGTTGTATGCTGAATATGCGCCTCTACTGACGGCCGTATGTGCACGATATGTCGCCCAGAATGAAGACATAAAAGATATACTTCAGGAGGCTTTCATTAAGATGTTTGATAAAGGTCGCACGTTCAACTATCGTGGAAAGGGGTCATTAAAAGCCTGGGCTACGCGCATCGTTATCAATGAATCGCTGCTCTTTTTGCGTCAACAAGCAAAACAAGAGCAATGTTTTCTGGATAAAGAACCACCCGATGTAGTAGACGAAGAGCCCGAAATTGGCTCACTTAGTGCCGAAGAAATTACGGCAATGATACGTCAGTTGCCTTCAGGATATCGCACAGTTTTCAATCTGTTTGTTATCGAAGGATTAAGTCATCAGCAAATCGCTGCACAGTTAAACATAAAGGCTGACACTTCAGCTTCACAGCTTTATAAAGCTAAACTCATGTTGGCCCGTATGATAAAATCATATCAGAAACAAGACAGAATGACAGAATGAACAAGTGGATTAACGACATAAGACACCGTTTCGAGGGGCATACGCAAGAGCCACCAAAGGGATTACTCGACGACATTAAAGTCGAAATGGTTCGTCGTGGCCTTGTATCTGCGTCACCATCTGTTTCGTCTCATGTTGGAAAGTCGCCTAAATGGTGGGCTGCAGCAGCTTCTGTTGCCGTGATCATCGCTGGAGTTGGCGTGTGGTGGCTACGTAGTTCTGTACCTGAAACGAATGCGCTTGTCTCACAACAACAGCCAAAGGAGAGCGCAAAACAAGGGCAACGCGACACGGATAGCCCCACTTTGCATGGGAATGTGCGTCAAACAGCAACGTCTTGGTGGGCAAAGAAAAAGGACAAACATGTTGTATCAACGCTTGGGGTGACTGAAACAACAGTAGCTTCAACCTCAGAAAATGATATGGTTGAAAGCCAAGCAGTCGTTAACAGCACAGACAGCACGAGGCAAAAGCCAATGAAGCGGCCCGTAACAAAGGATGAAACATACAGCAATCCTACAGAAATCTTATCACAAAGGCTTGTTTCTTCTACGCCTCAACGCCTTACATTTGGTGTATATATGAGTGGAAGAGGCATGTCAACCCAGGCAATTGGCAACACATTTAACCATGGAATCATGGCTGATGTCATGGCAAATCCCAATAAGAATGGCCATTATTTGAGTAGTGCTCCAGGGCTTTCTACGAAGCAATATCACCATCATTTACCGATTAAAATAGGTGTATCGGTGGGCAGAAAACTAAGTAATGATTGGACAATTCACACGGGATTGACCTATAGTTTCCTGTCTGCAAGTATCACAAATCAAGGCAAAGAGCAAGGTGAAGAGGGGCAACAACGCTTGCATTATATTGGTGTTCCCCTATCGGTTAGTTATCGGTTGTGGCAATATAAGCGGCTAAAAGCCTATGCAACAGCAGGAGGTGAGGTTGAGAAACTTGTCAAAGGCCAACTCCGTTTGCCTCAACCTGAAATGAAGAGCGACTTCAGTCCTAAGACCATTGACCTCAAAGAATCGCCTCTCCAATGGGCTGTTAATGCATCCTTAGGCTTAGAATATCAAATAAATAATAACACAGGATTCTATGTAGAGCCTGGAATGAGCCACTATTTTAATAATGGAAGTGACATAGAAAACAGCTATAAACATCGTCCAACAAGCTTCCAAATACAGTTAGGAATTAGAATCCACACTTCAAAATAAATCAAAGAATGACGAAACTAATTATGCTTTTGTGTACAGTTTGCCTGTTATGGGGTTGTACTTGCAGTCAAAAGACGATTCAATATAACGTGGCAAAGAACTACTTTTTCAGTAATAATACGTCGCTTCCAGCGTCATTAAAGGTGACTAACGAGCATGAGTTTAATCACTATTTTGGCATGGCTGCCGTCATGGGTAAAGGCGGAGAACCGACTAAAATAGATTTTAAGAAGCAGTTTGTCATTGCTAAAGTGCTGCCAGAAACAAGCATATCGACAGATATTCAGCCTTTATCTCTGGTGCAAAAAGGCAATACACTCGTGCTAAACTATAAGGTTATACGTGGTAAAAAGCAATCTTACTACACGCAACCTTTCTTTATTCTCGTAGTCAATCGTAAATACATAGACAAAGAAGTGATTGAGAACAATGCCTCAAAAGAATGAAATAACATCATTAACACAAAGCAAATGCACATTCCTTTGAAAGAGAATGTGCGTTTTTTTGATTCATTATGTAAAATAAATAATAGGTTTTGACGCTATTATTTGAAATAAAACACGCTTTGATTCAATTCAAAAGTTTCAGCCACAAAGGTGAGAAATCAATACCTTTACACCAATAATAATCAATATAATGCCTCCTAACAGCTCAGGTTTCAAGCGTCTTTCCAAAGGTTTTCCAAAGCGAACACCGAGCCACATGCCTATAATTGCAGACACAAAGGCAACGATTCCTATCACAAAAAGTGGGTAATCAAGAGATGAAACCTGCTTAAATCCCATGCAAGCAAACGATATTCCAATGGCTAAAGCGTCTATACTTGTGGCCACACCCAATAGGAATTGCGTCTTGAAGCGACGTGGATTCATCAAATGATCTTCAACAGGAAGGAACGCATCTCGAATCATTCGACTTCCTAAAAAGGCTAAAAGTCCGAAAGCAATCCAATGATCTACCTCTTCAAGATAATGGGAAAAGTTACTTATTCCAAGCCATCCGAGCAGCGGCATCAAGGCTTGGAACACGCCAAAGAGTAAGGCCATACGCAGTGTTATGCCCCACTCCATGCGCTTAACTATTATGCCACAGGCGATCGAAACAGTGAAACAATCGGTGGCTAATGCCACTGCAAGGAACCAAATATCAAGCTGATTCATTAATGATTACACAGAAAAACTCCCCCATGTAGAAACAAAGGGGAGTCTCGTTTGATTCTAATAATTATTTAACCTGGATGACTAAGTATTTACTTGTGCTCCAGAATATTTGCGGATTTGTTATTGTTAACACGTACTCTTTATTGGCATCACGTGCCAAAGTGTAACTGCTTGCAGGATGAAGTGTCAGCAATCGTGCAGACTTTGAATAGAGTTTGATGACCTTATCCACGCGAATATCAATCTTGGTAAAGTAGTTTTTGTTGAAGTTTCCTTGTAAAACCTTACCGTCAGCGATAATGCGTTGTTCTTTAAGTTCACTCTTTGTACCAAACACATACCATGCCGTGTTGAGCTGTTTATCTTGTGCTGAGATTGTTTCCGACTTCTGTGCACTCTCTGTTGTGAGGTTACTTACGTTGGTATTCAAATGATTTATCGTCTCATCGAGCTCTCCAATATGAATATCTTTGGCATCAAGTTCAGCACGAAGTTGCTGTAATTGCTGATCCTTTTCATCCAATTGCTTAACCAAGTTGTCTATAGTTGACTTGAGTTGGCTACCTTTTAACGAGCTGTTTGCAAGCTGTTCACGCAGTTTAGCAATGAGATCTCGGTTCTTCTGCATACGCTCTGTAATGAACTTTATGTTATCTCTTAGCACCTGTTTCTTATCAGAACCCTCGCCGTCTTTAGCGATAGTAACTCGGTTTTCGGCCTCGTTAATCTGACGAAATCCCTCTTGAACCTCGTTCATTAGGCCCATCATCTCGTTAATTTCGTTATCTTTCTGAGAGAGAATCTGCTGTATTGAGTCATTCTGTTCAGTGTTAACAGCCCCCTCTTTCGTCTTGTTCTGGTTACAACCAGTAACAGCCAGCATCATCATACCAACTGAAATAAAAAACATTTTCTTCATAATCATTCACTCCTCTAATTTTAGTTTCTTTTCTTTTTCTTTCTTTATATTTGCTCCCGCGACTACGATTACAAACTCGCCCCGTGGGTCTTTCTCTGTGAAATGTTCGATGGCATCGCGTAATGTGCCACGAACATGCTCCTCATACACCTTAGATATCTCACGCGCAACACTCACTTGGCGCTCGTCTCCAAACACTTCAGCAAACTGTTGCAGTGTTTTCAGCAATCGATAAGGCGACTCATAGAACACCATTGTACGTGTTTCGTTCTGCAAAGCAAGCAGGTGTGTCTGGCGACCTTTCTTTTGTGGCAAGAAACCTTCAAAGCAAAAACGATCACACGGCAGTCCCGATGAGACCAAAGCTGGTACAAATGCCGTTGCGCCGGGTAAGGTTTGAACCATTATTCCGGCTTTAGCGGCCTCGCGAGCAAGGTAAAAACCTGGGTCACTTATACCCGGAGTACCCGCATCACTGACTAATGCTATCGTCTGACCAGCCTTAAGTCGTTCAACAATTCCAGCCGAAGTACCATGTTCATTAAACTTATGGTGGGCCATCAAATGATTCTTGATGTCGAAGTGTTTGAATAGAATGCCCGACGTACGAGTATCTTCTGCCAACACCAAATCGGCCTCTTTCAGCACCCGAATGGCTCTCAATGTCATGTCTTCCATATTGCCTACGGGTGTCGGTACTATGTATAATGTTCCCATAATCACTCACAAATATAAACAATTATCTATTATTTACAAAAAAACATGATATTTCTTTGCAATTTTTAAAACCTCATTCATGAAGTGAAAACAATTGTTTCTTTTATCAAACAAAATGTTTTAATTTGCATTTTTAGGCCTACAAATACCATAAAATTGAAGAAACTAAGCCATAAAGTTTCCCTCGTCATCACACGAAAACAGGATGATTACACACAAATCCCTATATAACTCTGTTTTAGTTTGCCAAGAATAAAAGTGCAAATCCAAATGAATAAAGTTATAAAACACCACGATAAAGAAAATATGTTAATACAAATCTCTTTTCCTTACAATAGACTTCAAAATACGAGCGAATTTGAAACACCTTACAACTTCAGGCGAAATAAGCCGCCTTTTAGCGTCCTTCACAATCCACTCACTATCAAATAGTTAGCTGTAAAGATTCAAAACACTCCGAGAAATCACATGAATTTCTCAACAATCTCTATCAGATTACGAGCCAAACGCTATGATTTTACGCGATTGTTTGACGCAAAACACCATGCAAAATGCCTCATATGGCAACGTAAAAGCTATGGTTCTGTGAAACATATAGCACTGAACAACGACAAAAAATGAGATTTACCACTTCCTTATTTCTATTTGATAGCTTCGCGAAGTGTTAAATTTTGCACTATAAAATTTACAAAACAAGTATTGAATTTGACTCATCTTATGCAATAATACAATAGTTATCGTAGATAAATATGCACCAAAACAAGTAAAGAATTGCTTTAAATTATAATATCATTCATAAATAAGAGGTGAATGAAATGAGAACTTTTGAAACCGAAAGTCATAATTGCTTGGACCTAAATGGTAGCAATAAAGCTATTTATTTAATACAAAACAGCTCATAACAAATAAGGCTTAAGGTCAGAAGAAAACAGGAAACACAAACTAATTTCATGAAAACAACATAGCCAGCCGATGGAATTTGACTTTTAGAACCATTCAATATGGCTCATAAAATGATTATACTTTTTCTGCAATTCCGCGATGACAATATCCTATTTTTTTCTTAACTTTGTAGCCATCATGGTGGAAAATCTAATTATAGAGGCACATCGCCCGGGCAGAATTGAGGTGATTTGCGGTTCAATGTTCTCGGGAAAGACCGAAGAACTGATTCGAAGAATGAAGCGGGCAAAGTTTGCTAAGCAAAGAGTTGAAATCTTTAAGCCGGCTATTGACACGCGTTATTCTGAAGAAGACGTGGTGAGTCATGACCAGAACTCCATTCATTCTACTCCTATAAGCTCATCGGCTGCAATATTGTTGCTGGCATCTGACATTGACGTTGTAGGCATTGATGAAGCTCAATTCCTTGATGATAACCTCGTAGAAGTGTGTAACGAGTTGGCCAATCGTGGCATCCGAGTCATCATTGCAGGTTTAGACATGGACTATAAAGGTGTGCCTTTTGGTCCAATTCCAGCCCTTTGTGCCATCGCCGACGAAGTAACGAAGGTGCATGCAATATGTGTTCGTTGCGGCGCGCTTGCCTATGTAAGTCATCGATTGGTACAAAATGAACACCGTGTGATGCTTGGCGAGGAGACAGAATATGAACCATTGTGTCGCGACTGCTATCAAAAAGCTTTAAAAGAAGAAAGGAAGTAAGAATAATGAGAAAGGAAATTACGTTCGATCGCTTTATCCGTTGGACAGGAACAGGCCTGCTTGTCATCGGTGTTTTGCTTTTGGTTAACTATCTAAGCGGTGCACTTCTACCCTTTTTTATTGCATGGTTGATAGCCTATCTGCTTTATCCCATCGTGCAATTCATTGAAAAGAGGCTCCACATTCATGTGCGGGCAATCAGCATTGTGTTGACTTTTCTGTTGCTGATTGGCGTCATCGGTGGCGTTTGTTACCTCATCTTTCCTCCTATGATAGCGCAGTTTGACCGACTGCAAGACGTACTTATGCGTTGGGTTCACCACACAACACACACCAATGACATAACAAATTACATCTCGGAATGGGTGCAAGCGAATCAAAATCAGATAGAACGTTTCTTCAAAAGTAAGGACTTTGGCGATACCATTAAAACCGCAATGCCCCAGGTTTTCTCGTTTGTTAGTCAGACAGCAAGCATCATTTGGAGTATCGTTGCATCTGCAATCACCTTATTATATACGTTCTTTATCCTCATGGACTATGAGTATCTGACAGCCAATTGGATTCGAATCTTCCCCAAAAAGAACCGTCCTTTCTGGCAGGAACTAATGCAAGATGTGAAACACGAGCTTAATAACTATGTGCGAGGACAAGGACTTGTGGCACTATGTCTCGGCATAATGTTCTGCATTGGCTTTACGATCATAGGCTTCCCCATGGCAATCGGTCTTGGAATCCTTATCGGAATACTCGACCTTGTGCCCTATCTTCACACGTTTGCACTAATCCCTACTGCCTTCTTGGCTATGCTAAAAGCGGCTGATACGGGTCAAAACTTCTGGGTAATCTTTGGCTTAGCACTGCTTGTTTTCGCTGTAGTTCAAGTGATAACTGACTTTATTGTGACACCTAAAATCATGGGAAAAGCAATGGGATTAAACCCAGCTATCTTGCTGTTATCACTCTCTGTGTGGGGCGCTTTACTGGGATTTATTGGACTGATTGTGGCACTTCCGCTGACAACGCTCATCATTGCATACTGGCAACGCTATGTAACCAAGGAGGAACAAGGCCAAGATAAGCCCAACGTTGGTATTGAAATAAAGGAATAAATAATGGTAATGAAGTTATAAATTCAGCCAAGCAAGGTTGCTTAAAAATGGAAATGAAGTCATCGTTAGACAAGATACGATTTGTTAAATATATTAAATTAAATCATATAATCTTTGTAACCATTTCTTTATTTCAATTAAAATAACTACCTTTGCACTCGCTTTCAAACAGGAAGTTGACTGACTCGCTAGCTCAGTTGGTAGAGCACAACACTTTTAATGTTGGGGTCATGGGTTCGAGCCCCATGCGAGTCACAAAACGAAAAAGAGGAGTTCACAAATGAACTCCTCTTTTTTTATGTTATTCTTTGAATGGGTTTGATTTATTGTTTGAACCCCAAAAGCTTATATTATTGAGCATTATATTGCTCCATTTCAAGCGAAGCCCAGATAAAAGGGCCTATTCCCTTGGGGTCGTTATCACGAATTGGCTCGCTCATATAATAGTCAAAACTTCCATCTCTGCGATAATTTTCCTTACCTTTTGGCACAAACGGGCCCTTACCTGGCCCTAAACCACTCACACTACAGCAATCCGTTAGCGAGAGAGTCAAGTCATTATTCACCCGAATGAAATGCTGTAAGATGCCTTGATAGGCACGTTTTCCAGCCTCACGGAAGTCAGAACTGAGCCAGCCTTTACGTGAACCTTTCAGTAAGACATAAGAAAACATGCACGAAGCAGTGCTTTCCAAGTAGTTCTTTGGACTCTTAACATCCATCACATCATACCAAACCCCACTCTTTTTGTCTTGATATTGCACAACCGCTTGCATTGTTTTCTGTAATAAAGCCACAAGTTCGGCCCTGCGAGGATAGTCATTCGGCATGACATCTAAACACTCCATAATGGCCATTACGTACCAACCCAGCGCACGAGCCCACGTGTGACGACTTTGTCCATTGCCTTGATTTGCCCAGAATTGACTATGAGTTTCATCCCAAGCATGCTTCCAAAGACCAGTTGTTTTGTCATAAGTTCGCAAATCGGTTTGTAGTATTTGATGAACTGCATCGTCAAGAATCGCACGCGCTTTTCGGTCAGAATAGTTTGTCAAAGCATAGTTACAATAGAATGGTAAGCCCATAAAGATGCCGTCAAGCCACACTTGATTAGCGTATATTGCCTTATGCCAGAAGACGCCATCTGACGTTCTTGGCTGCTTAAGTAGTTGCTTCATAAAAGTCTTTAAGGCCTTTTTCTCACCCTGAGTAGGGGCATATTGCTGCATCTTGAGAATGAATTTAGCCGGCCGAATGTTATCAAGATTAAAGGCATTATAGTCATACCCTGTCACCTTTCCTTGCTGATCAATCATCTTTTTGCAATACGTCGTCAGGTAATTCCTAATAGAATCGCCCCCATAAACATGGTAAACATCTAATAAACTCTCTAATTCTATGCCCACAGTATAACTCCAACGAGGGGCTGAAGCAAAGTCAAGTAGCCAGGGTTTTGGCGTTCGTTTCATCTCCGAATAAGCCATCCATTCAGACAAATGCTTATAAGGCTTCTTGTCAGCAGACAATACTAACGAGCCATTCATTTTAACATTATCGAACGAAACGTTTCGAGTCTTCCCCGTAATTCTTACATTTTGTTTGCTTATTCCATTGAATTCGCAATCCTTTAAGCATATATCTGAGACATTTTCTACGCTATCTCGTCCCACAATCAGCACACCATAAGCGCTCTTTTGACATGTAACTTGCTCCACATTCACGTTTCTTACCTCTGGTTCAAAGCCTCGATAACATGGTTCTTGAGGTTCATAATCAAGGTTAATCTTAACTACTGCCTCCTTACATTGCCCCACTTTAACGCGCCGAACATTGATATTCTCGATACGACCACCCCTACAATTGTTTGTTTTGATACGCAAAACACGGTCTAAATGAGGTGAATCCATCGTGCAATCTTCGGCAAAAACATTCATACATCCGCCTGAAATCTCACTCCCAATCACAATACCTCCATGGCCATCTTCCATCACACAACGTCGTATAATGATGTTCTTTGAAGGCTGATTCCAAAGTCTTCCGTCGTTATTTCGACCGCTTTTAATGGCTATACAGTCATCCCCTGTGTGGAAATGTGTATTCTGAATGAGCACGTTTTCACACGCTTCAGGGTCACATCCGTCACCATTTGGTCCTTCATTCCATATCTTTACGCCATCAACCGTCACGTTTTTACATTGTAAAGGGTGTATAACCCAGAAAGGAGAATTTAGTAAAGTAACGCCCGAAACACGCACTCGGTTTCCTTTTACGAAGTTAATGAGCTGGGGACGAAGCCCATATCCCAACCCAAAACGACGCTCATCCCAGGGTACATCGTCTTCGGCCATCTGCTGAAGTCGTCTGCGTGAGCCTAACACTTGTGCCTCCTTAGTAACTCCTTTGACATATCCGAAGACCTCTTTTCCACACATTGGCCACCACGTTTCATTCGAACCACCGCCATCTATCGTACCTTCTCCCGACACAACAACGTCATCTGAGCCAAAAGAATAAATGCAAGGACTGTAATTCCAGCACATCATTCCTTCCCAAGATGTCTTTACTAACGGATAGAGTGAACGTTCAAACACAAACTGAAGTAAAGCATCTTTGCTCACAACAAGTTCGATTCCAGAAGATAAACGCAATGCCCCCGTATGCCATTTTCCTGCAGGAACGACCACTTTTCCACCGCCTTGACGAGCTAAAAAGGCTATAGCTTTCTGGATAGCACGCTGATTTTGTGCCGCCGAGGCCGTCGTCTTTGCTCCAAATTTCGTGATAACTACAGACCTATCGGCAATCCTTGGTTGCTCAATAGCATGCTCAATAGCTTGGTATTCGCTTTCATTCCAACCATCGCCCAATGCGAACAACGGAAAGAATACGAAGAAAATCAATAATGATAATTTGTTCATTGTTATTAAGTTGTTTGTTTTTTATAGATTAATCTGTAACATTAAACCAATCAATATCTATCCAACCGCGATTTGATTTCACGTTGGGTTCTTGTGCAACAAAGCCCATCTTTGCTCCTATCCACTTACCTTCTCGCATCTTAAATGGCTCACCTACTTCCTTAAAATGCTTGCCATCACGACTGAAAGCGAATCGAACTATACCACCATCTACCTTCATTTGAAGGAACACTTCCTCATAGATTGCAAACTGATAATCGTTATCATCCTGCCCCGTTTTTGCCAGATGAGCCAACGGAGTGACTGTAACCGCCCCACCTTTATCGGCATTTCGGCAAGTCATTTGTTGCAAAACAAAGCCATCACCCACGCGCTTTACCACCAAAGAAGAATAGTCTATACCCATCATTATGAGTCCACCTAACTGACCTTCTGCCTTACTTATAAGGGTTAATTTGGCTGTAACGGTGAAGCGATCTGCAGGAGTTTTCTGCAATAAAAGATTGGGAACATTCCAAAAATTGTCGTTGGTTTTATACGTATAGAGCCTGAAAAAGCCCAACGAAGTAGGCATTCCGAACGAAGGATTATAGTTAGATTGCCACTGCCATTGACGGCCCAAACGAGGCAAATTGAATGAATCGCTCTCCAGAGGAGTTACTATCAAGCGGCTTTCAGCCTTTGGTTTGCGATATGATAAATAAGGTGTTCCACAATAACCACGCTGAGGCACACAGCCAATGATGGGCCAATTGTCTTTCCATGTAAGTGGTTGCAGATGCACAACACGCCCATATGGTCCCTTATCTTGAAAGTGAACAAACCAATCTTCGCCATATTTCGTGTGCACCCAAGCCCCTTGATGTGGCCCATTTACAGGCGTATTGCCCTGCGCCAACACCTTTTTTGCCTCATAAGGGCCAAAGGGTGACCGCGCACGTAAAGCCAGTTGGAATCCTGTTGACACTCCTCCGGCAGGACAAAATATCCAATACCACCCATCACGTTTATAGAATTTAGGCCCTTCACACGTGCAGTTTTCCGTGCCATTCCCATCAAACACTATCACGGGATCACTGATAGCACGCGTTCCATCGGCATCCATCTCACGCACAGTGATAACACTTGCAAAGCCCGTTCGGCTGTTAGCCCACGCATTTACGAGGTAACATCGCCCATCATCATCCCATAATGGCGACGTGTCGATAATGCCTTTACCAGGCAATATCAGTCGTGGTGGCTCCCAAGGTCCTTCAGGACGCTGCGCCTTTACCATGAAAACACCTTGGTCGGGGGCGCCCCAATAGATGCGATATGAACCATTATGATAGCGAATACAGGGCGCCCAGACGCCCTTTCCGTGTGCAGGAAGCCCCCCAAATAGGCTGTCTGGCCACACACGCTCAAGCGCATGACCAACTATCTCCCAATTAACGAGGTCACGAGAATGTAGAATCGGCAGTCCAGGAACACAATTAAAAGAACTCGAAGTGAGGTAATAGTCATCACCAACTGCCACAACATCGGGGTCACTATAATCGGCATTGATCACAGGATTGACATAGGTGCCGTTGCCTTTATCGGCACACCACACCCTCGATCGATATTGCCCGGCCACTGTTAAGGGCATCATCGCAAGCAAGATACAAAGCAGTTTGTTCATCGTTGCTGTCAGATTATTTCTTGATTAGTAATTTTTGAAATAGTTATTAAGTGTTTGTTTAAGTTTGATCTTCACGACCTTATGTTGACAAAGATAAGGAAAAAGCACGAGATAAAGCCTGAACGGGTTATTAAAAAAAGTTATATAAATGTTTTGAACATATTGGTTTTTGCACTATATTTGCCCCTATAACAACACCTTTTGACACATGAAATCAAAACATTCACCGCTATTGAGTATTTTGTTGCTTGCTACATGTGCAATAATCCTATTGTTATCAGCGTGCAAAGAAACAAAATCAGTGGCACAATCAAACCGAAAGTCTCAGCCCAAACAAACGATTAAGGCGCTTAAACTCACTAAATCCTATAAGAATTTAACAACAGACGCCGATACCACCTGCGCTGGTTGGCACATCATTTTGCAATCGGCCGATGCCCCATATAAAGTGAAAAACGAAGACTTCTACGACAAAATAGTTCTTATTACGCTTTATAAAAACGGCAAACTATTAGTGGATCGGCAAGAGATTACAACCAAAAATCTGCATAAAAAGCCTCAACCTTACCTACAACTTTACCCCGCCTGGGTCAATCTTATCACACGAACAACGGCTCAGATTGGCATTAGCAACTGCTTCCCTGAAAGCGATGCATGCTGGTTTTACACGCTCTTCTATGGACAAGATGGCAGGATGAAGAAGAAAGTTCTAAAGATAGAGATGGACGAATCGGATACCGTGGCCGAGTTTTTCAGGTCATGGATACACGAATGTCAATTGAAACCTATCGATGTAAGCTCATTAAAGATGGTTGCAAATGAGTTTTGTTTGCCAAGCCTTGCTAAGCAATTAGACTATAAAAACTGGCAAAAGATATTGCCAAAGAAGGTTGTCAATCGAATTTATACAGACATAGAAGTAGACGCGGAGACCTCTTTTGTCTCAGAAAACTATTTGACTCACCGCGGAATCGTATGCTTTTATACGCACAATTTCAAGCAAAAGATTGACTCTGTTCACTATGAATTAGCGCTAAAAATGCAAGAAGATAGCACACAAACTATTGCAGGAATCAGTAAGATATGGCATGAATAATAGAATCAATGAACGCTAACCATTGACAAATATCCTTGAATTTAGCCCCTGGTTTCTAACACTTCATGAAGTTATGGGATAGCATATTGAACAAAACATACTTGAAATGTGATAATGAAACATCTATAAAAGCAATGGTTTTTCATGCGTTCTGCAATATGTTTGCTATCCTTCTATCAGCAGGATGGCTTAAAGAAGAATATAACGGATGTGGAAGCAAAAAATGATTTGCGTCATATTGCGTTGTAATCTACCTCATTTCATCGAGTAATTAGACTCAGATTATCAGATAAAGTGATGCAGTTTGTAATATGATTGTAGTTCAACGCTGAAGGCGTTGTACTTTTGATAGCCCAGGGTTGGCGTTAGCCTACCCTGGGTTACGCATGTAATGAGAAGGTCAACGCCGTAGGTGTTGTACGTTTTATGTATGGAATGCCGCGATAAAAAGCCAATAAATAAGAGGTACAACGCCTACAGCGTTGTTCCCACTAACGGCAATTGACCCAGGGTAGACTGCGCTTTCGCTTGTCAACCCTGGGCTATCAAAAGTACAACGCTTACAGCGTTGCCACCTCGATAAATACAAAGTTAGTATCTATTGCATGGAGATAGCGCTATAAGTATAGTGCTTTCTCTCATAAATCACTATAAAATCATGGTGTAAAATGGACAAACACTCATGTAAAATAATGCAGACAATTCAAGCGATTTGGCTTAAATCATTTTCCTTTTAATTATCAACAAAGTAAACATTCCCTATTCCCCATTGCACAAGCTCCCTCACTTTCAACACTGGCAAGTCTCATTTTTCTTTGAGAAAGGACCGAGAAAAGGCCTTGTTTTAAGACAGAAAATGACGAGAAACACATGGAAAACGCCTCACTTAGCAATCAATATGGAGTATAAACAAAATAAAAAAAGTCTGTCAGTTCTCATGAACTGACAGACTATATCATATTTTTTGAATAACTGCTAAATGTTAAATAGCGTGCTGATTAAAGCAAAGCCTTAAACTTTTCGTCAAGAATTGCCTTGCTTGCAGCACCAACAAACTTATCAACTAACTCGCCATTCTTGAAGAAAAGGATAGTAGGAATGTTGCGAATACCATATTCTGCTGCCACATCATCATTCTCTTCAACGTCGCATTTGCCTACAACAATTTTGCCATCATACTCTTCTGCCAGTTCAGAAATGATAGGACCGACCATGCGACATGGGCCACACCATGTTGCCCATAGGTCCACTACCAATGGTAATTCGCCATTTTTGTAACTTTCAAAGTTCTCGTTTGTGATTTTAACTTCCATCTTATTGTATTCTAATGTTATTAATCTTATTTACTTTTGCAAAAGTAAGCATTCAGTTTGATAAAAGCAAACGTTATGCCAAAAAACAGTATTCAGTCTGCCTTGAGCCTTATTAATTAATGTGATATGATATGTATGGATTGCTCTCTACATAGCTAATCAACTCCTTAGTGACGTCTACGGTGTGACTACGCGACCGCAACATCAGGCTGACATTATGCTCTCTATCGACCACTTGTATATAGAATTGCGCCTTGCCTGGCTTCTTTTCAACGAGTGTTGTAAGGTCATTGACAACGTCTTCTGTTAGTTCTGAGCTATCAATGGATATCGTAATCTTTTCCAAACGCGAATCCTTTATCGTCTGCATATATTGAATATCTTGCACGCGAAGGTCGTAAAAGTTGCTGTCTCTGTATCGTTGCTGACACTTAGCTGTTATATATACGATGCAACCTTCAGTCAACATACCGCGCCAACGCCCCCATTCCTCACCGAAGAATGCCAGTTCTCCGCTACCTTCGAAGTCCTCTATGGTGACAAAACCGCATGGTTTTCCGGTCTTGGTAAACTTGGATTTCACGCCTGTTACTATGCCTCCAATAGATATTTCTTCTTTCTTTACGAGCTCATCTTTTTTATCTAACTCCGTGCAATGCGTGTTACAAAGCGACTTTAAGATAACTCCGTACTCGTCTAATGGGTGAGCACTGAGATAGATTCCAACCAAATCACGCTCTCGGTTCAGTCGCTCTATCGTACTCCATTCCTCGAATTTCCCTGGGATTGGACGCGAAATTTCGACTGCACTCTCGCCTCCGAAGAGCGAATTGCGGGCTTCTCGCTGTTCTTGTTGATAGAGCTGACCATAACGAACGAGTGTATCTAAGAAAACATCCCCCTTCATTCCTGGTGCAAAATATTGCTCACGACGATATTCAAAGCCATCAAAACCACCGCTGAGTGCTAAAGATTCAAACGCTTTTCGATTGACATTACTGAAATCAATGCGTTGTGCGAAGTCGTAAATATCCTTGAATGGGCCATTGGCTTCACGCTCTTTAACGATAGATTGCGCTGCCATTTCACCCATTCCCTTAATGGCCGAGAGGCCAAAACGAATCTCTCCACGCTTATTTACGCCAAATTCGGAGTAGCTTTCATTAACATCTGGCCCCAAAGTTGCTATCTTCATACTCTGGCATTCCTCCATTAATTTCGTTATCTCTGTTATCTGACTGAAGCGTCGAGTCATAAGAGCTGCCATATACTCTGCAGGGAAATGCGCCTTCATATAAGCCGTTTGATAGGCTACCCACGAATAACACGTAGCGTGAGACTTATTGAATGCATAAGAAGCGAACTTCTCCCAATCTCCCCAAATCTTTTCTAATATCTTGGGATCGTGGCCATTTTCCGTTCCTTGTTTAATGAATTTAGGCTTCATTGCATCTACAATGGCCTTCTTCTTCTTACCCATTGCCTTACGAAGAGCATCGCTTTCACCTCGCGTAAAGTTAGCTAACTGACGAGAAAGTAACATCACTTGCTCCTGATATACAGTGATTCCATAAGTGTCTTTGAGGTATTTCTCCATACAAGGAATATCATAAGACACTTGAGTTGGGTCGTTTTTACGCTTAATAAAGTCAGGAATATAGTCCATAGGACCTGGCCGATAGAGCGCATTCATGGCGATAAGATCTTCGAAAACGGTAGGATGTAGCTCGCGAAGATACTTCTGCATACCAGGTGATTCGAATTGAAACGTTCCAATGGTACGCCCTTGTTGGTATAGCTGATAAGTCAGTTCGTCATCAATAGGGATAGTATCGAGGTCTACATCTATATTCTTCGTCTTCTTAACAACTTTGCAAGCTTCTTTCAACTCGGATAAAGTCTTGAGCCCAAGGAAGTCCATCTTGATGAGACCTGTAGACTCAATGACGTGTCCATCATATTGAGTTACGGCCGTTTTAAAGCCTGGATAATCGGGATCATCAGCCGTAGAAACTGGTACCCAGTTACTAATTGGATCACGACAAATAATGAATCCGCACGCATGTATACCCGTTCCACGTATAGTTCCCTCAAGCATCTTCGCATACTTAATCGTGTTTCGCTCGCGTGAATCCTGTGAAACTTCGGCCTCACGAAGCTCTGGTGTGCACTTAATGGCATTCGTAAGATTCATCTTTAAGCCATCGGGCAGACGGTCAGGGATAGCTTTACAGAGGAAGTTTGATTTCTCTAAAGGTAACTTTTCAACTCGAGCAACGTCCTTAATTGAGTTTTTCGTGGCCATGCTTGCATACGTAATAATGTGTGCACAGTTCTCATGTCCATACTTATCCATAACCCATCGTAACACCTTTCCACGCCCATCATCATCGAAGTCGGTATCAATATCTGGTAGGTTTACACGGTCTGGATTCAGGAAACGCTCAAAAAGTAAGTCATATTTCAATGGATCTATCTTCGTAATTCCTAAGCAATAAGCCACTACAGAGCCTGCTGCAGAGCCACGCCCAGGGCCTACCATGACACCCAAATCAGTGCGGGCAGCATTGATAAAGTCTTGAACTATGAGGAAATATCCCGGGAAACCCATCGTCTTCATGACGTGAAGTTCGAAGTTAATATGCTCTTGAACATTGGATGGAATGGGGTCTCCATACAACTTCTTAGCACCATCATGTGCCAACTTTGCAAGGTAATCGGCTTCAAACTTGATGCGATAGATTTTATCATAGCCACCAAGTCGCTTGATCACCTTTTGACCTTCTTCAGGTGAAAGCTGATTTTCGCCGTTTTCATCTGAGGTAAATTCTTTATAAAGATCAGCTTCTGAGAACTTCAATTTCCATTCTTCTTCTGTACCAAATGATTCTGGAATCGGGAAGAAAGGCATGATAGGACCATGCTCTATGCTATAGTGTTCAACCTTATTTAATATCTCAAGCGTATTCGTTAAAGCCTCGGGAACATCTGAAAAGACTTCATTCATCTCCTCACGAGACTTAAACCACTCCTGTTTACTGTATCGCATTCGGTTGGGATCATCAAGTTCTTTGCCAGTGGAAAGACACAAAAGATGGTCATGTGCCTCGGCAGTTTCCTTGTCCTCAAAATGCACATCATTTGTACAAATGACTTTAATGCCATACTCCTTTGCAAATTCTAACAAGACTTTATTAGCCTTTTGCTGCAATGGAAAAGCTTCACGATTCGCGAGAATTGTAGGATCTTTGACTTCATGTCGCTGCAATTCAAGATAATAATCGTCTCCAAACACACGATGATACCATTCACAAGCTTCGCGTGCCCCCTCCAAATCACCTTTTATTATCTTTGAAGGCACCTCACCAGCAATACATGCTGAGCACACAATCAGGTCCTCATGATACTTTTCAAGCTCTGTTCTGTCAGTGCGAGGGCGGTAATAATATCCGTCAATCCAAGACTTACTAACTAACTTTATGAGGTTTTTGTAACCATTATAGTTCTTTGCTAACACGATGAGATGATAGCCAGAGTTGTCTCCATGCTCTTTAACTTTATCATGAAGTCTATGATGTGCCACATACATCTCACATCCAAAAATCGGTTTAAAGGGTTCAAGTCCTTCAGCTTTACGCTTTTTATTGACACCGGCACAATAGTCGGCAAACTCTTTTATGCCGAACATCACGCCATGATCTGTCAGAGCCATGCCTTTCATCCCATTCTCAACAGCTTTATCTACGAGTCGGGATATCTTGGATTGTCCGTCAAGTATCGAATAATATGTATGGACATGAAGGTGTATAAAGTCTTGCATAAGATAATAATTTGGGTTGCTAAGGTACTGCAAAAAACAGGGATTACAAAATAAAACGTGGTTTTTTATTTTAGATATTTGCTCATAAAACAAAAAATAATTACCTTTGCCATTAATTAGTTTGCATCAAAACGACTATGATTAAGAAGATAAAGAAATTCAAGAAAATACGTATTCATCGCGAAGGGACAGACACTCTTCTCTATAGTTTCATAGCCTATGCGGCAATTGCCCTATTATTATACCGGTTAGATAACAAGCTTTTCTTTTGGTCTTTCCTTGTAATTTTCGGCGCAGTTTATGGAGTTGTTCTCAACTTCTACCGCTGTCCTTTACGCCGTTTCTCTGAAACCGACGAAACAGAAAAGGTAGTTGTCGCTCCCGCTGACGGCAAAATTGTCGTTATTGAGGAAGTAGATGAGAACGAATATTTCCATGATCGTCGCCTGATGATTAGCATTTTCATGAGCCTTTTCAATGTTCATGCCAACTGGTTCCCCGTTGATGGCAAGGTAAAGTTTGTGCATCATAAAGACGGAAACTATCATAAAGCATGGTTACCAAAGGCAAGTGAGGAGAACGAACGTGCTGATACGATGATTACTACACCCGATGGAGAAGACATTCTCTGTCGACAGATTGCAGGAGCCATGGCTCGTCGCATCGTCACTTATGCCAAAGAAGGCGAAGATTGCTATATAGATGAGCACTTAGGATTTATCAAATTAGGAAGTCGAGTAGATGTATTCCTGCCCATAGGAACGGAAGTTTGCGTGAAGATGGGACAGACTACAACTGGCGACCAGACGATAATTGCAAAATTAAAATAGACAATTGGTCAACTAAAACTATGGGTATTAAAAAACATATTCCTAACAGTATCACTTGCTGTAACCTCATTTCAGGATGTATTGCCACGACATTTGCCTTCATCGGAGATGCCAAATTAGCACTCTGTTGGATTGTAATCGGCGCGGTATTTGACTTCTTTGACGGGATGTCGGCACGTCTGTTGAATGTGTCATCTCCCATAGGAAAGGAACTCGATTCCTTAGCCGACGACGTCACTTTTGGCGTTGCTCCTGCCACGATTCTATTCTCAGAGCTTAATGTTCTGGAGTATCCTGGCCCACTACTCGGCATTAAGGACTTCATTCCTTATGTCGCTTTCCTCATGGCTGCCTTTTCCGCTTTGCGCCTTGCAAAGTTTAATCTCGACGAAAGACAAACCACTTCATTCATTGGTTTGCCTACACCGGCGAATGCTTTATTTTGGGGTTCGCTCATCGTTAGCAACCCTTCATGGATTGAAGGTACATCATATTCCTTCGCCATTCTATTGGTAATGTTGGCCATCAGCTGCTATTTGTTAGTATCAGAACTACCAATGTTTGCACTGAAATTCAAGCATTGGGGATGGAAAGGCAATGAAGTTAAATATTGCTTTGCAGCACTTTCGCTCATCTGTCTTGTCGTTTTTGGTATCTTTGAGGCTTGGTGGATTATCATTTCCCTGTATCTTCTCGGTTCAATTTTACTTTGGTGGAGAGCCAGAGCCTAACTAACCGAGGCACTACTCAACACATTTTTGTATTCAAGGAGGCTTATTTATGTTTTTAATAAAATTCATTTTCCTGCTTTTCATAGCATTCTTTATCTTCATTTTGCTTACTGCTTTCCGCTTCATCAGCACGTTTCGTAGCAATATGAACAAATTTAATAGGCGTTCACAAGGCTTCGGTCAGCACCAACAAGGCAATCAACAACGACGCACTTATGGTCAAAATGGTCAGGTCTTTGACACTCGTGAGCCTCAGGATGCAAACAAAAAGATTTTCAAAAAGAATGAAGGTGAATACGTAGATTACGTAGAAGAGCAATAAACAAGCCTCACCTAAACAGGTGTTTTATACCAAAAAGAGAAAAGCAAAGGCTGAAAGTTCAAGCAAAATAAATAGTGCTGGAGGCACAAGTGCACACTGCTTATATCCTTTCCGATAACATTTGCACGCCACAAATGCACCAATAAAGATAAACAAAGGAAGGCTATTGACCAACAAAAACGCTGCAAAGGGTTTCCAAGAATCAGTTGGTGCGTCAAGAAAGAAAATGGATATAAATTGTAATAATGGTGTAGGCACCAATGGAGACAAGGCATAGAACTTCAACCAAGTAGGCGAATCATTATTCTTTTTTATAAAGAAGTACATGCAAATTGCATAAAAAACAAAGATGATTGTCATGTCTTTTCCTTTGATTTAACCAATTAATACATTGCAAAACTAATAAAAAAGAATGGGAAACACCACTATTCGATAATATTTAACAACATGAATCGCATGGTTTTCCTCCTCCACTTAAATAGATACTACCATCATAATATGCGCTAATGTCATGCAAACACTAATGATTTTCCATATCAATCATTCCCTCATACAGCTTCTCCCTCATCGTGGAACATAACATTGCGCTCCCAACACGATAATATTTATCTTAACAAAGTGCTGCATTTTGCCAGGCAATTAGCATCAAATCACACGATAATTTGACGCAAATCATCGTGTGATTTGACTCAGATTATCGGGTAAAATGATGCAGTTTGTGATATAATTCACGTCATCTTCCGACACGAACCAATGGAATGTTGTGCAAAAAATGAATGTTAGTTGTGCACTAACGTACCTATTTCTTCTCCGTCAAGCACGCGTTTTAAGTTGCCATATACGTCCATGTTGAACACATAAATAGGTAAATTATTCTCCTTGCACATTGTAGTTGCAGTGAGATCCATCACTTTCAGTCCACGCGTATAAATCTCATCATACGTGATATCGGCAAACTTTGTAGCGTTAGCATCCTTTTCTGGGTCGGCAGTATAAATGCCATCAACGCGTGTTCCCTTAAGCATCACGTCGGCTTCTATCTCTATTCCACGCAAAGAACTGCCTGTATCGGTGGTGAAATATGGGCTTCCTGTGCCTGCAGAGAAGATGCAAACATAGCCTGCTTCCATTGCTTCTATGGCCTTCCACTTGCTATAATACTCACCAATTGGCTCCATGCGAATAGCCGTTAAGACTTTTGTTTTGACACCAATCGCACCTAAAGCACTACTGAGCGCTAACGAATTGATGACTGTTGCGCACATACCCATCTGGTCACCCTTTACGCGATCAAAGCCCTCTTGACTGCCACTGAGACCTCGAAAGATATTACCGCCACCGATAACAATACCAATTTGAACGCCCATTTCATGGACTTCCTTAATCTGTTGAGCATAGTCTGAGAGACGATGTGGGTCGATTCCGAATCCCTGTTCACCCATTAAACTCTCACCACTCAATTTAAGTAGAATACGTTTGAATCTCATATATTTTTTAATAACAGCCTCTTCTGTTTATCATGAAATAGAAAAAAGAGACTTGAGTTTATGATTTAACGATTGAATTTCTTCAATATTATTGTTTGATTTGATGCCGATTGTAGGACTATTCCCTCCCACTCGTTTGCAAATAAAAGTGAGATGACAGTCAAGACTGGCTATTGATGCACTCTATTTCCTTGAATTTATACTCTCGAATAACACCTTCTCGGTCTCTGACTACCATGGTTCCATCGTCTTCAACCTCAATGATTGCTGCCTCAAAGACCTCGTTTGAAGCGACATCTCGATAGGGATAAAATCCTTTCCGACGATAAAGTGCCTCATGATAACAGGCAGAAACATCACCATATTGCCCATTTTCAATCCACGAATAATACTTATCAAAGCATTCAAGGAAAGCATCCAAAATCTGCTTTCGCTCCACTTCATGGCCTAAAATCTGTGCCAACGAAACGGGATTTGGGGCATCACTCGTGAAAGTTTGCTGGTTAACATTGAGTCCAATGCCAAAGATACAGTCCTTAATATGGCCCGCCGAGATTGTGGTTTCTATCAAAGTGCCACTAATTTTGCGGTCTTTCCAATAGACATCATTAGGCCATTTCAGTGTAATATCATTTGTATAATGGTCTAACACCTCTTTCAACGCAAGCGCACCTGCCATAGAAAGCAAGAACTGACAACGCAAAGGAACCATCAACGGATGGACCATAACACTGAAAAGTAAGTTCTTTCCGGCCTCACTCTCCCATCGGTTTGTCGCCTGACCGCGTCCCTTTCGCTGATAATCTGTCACGACAACAACCATTCTTTGCGTCTGTCCGTCGGCCAATCTGCGTATCTCATCATTGGTAGAATCGGCTTCTTCGAGCCACACCACCTTGGGTTTATCCTTTTGTTTCTGTTTCTTTTTGAACCAAGCTGTTATCTTCATTTGCACGAATTATACGAAATCTAAATTAAAAGTGGGTTGAAGGCATCGACAACATGTTCGAGTTTAAAGTTCTCTGGGGCAGTTCCGACAATCGTGATTAAGTCAAAACGCAACTCCTCTACAATGTTTTTTTCCTTCACATAGGCATTCGCGGCATGACCAAGATTGCGTATCTTTCTTACATCTACAGCCTCATCAGGATGCATAACAACGTCAGAACTACGCGTTTTTACTTCGATAAAGACGACCGTAGTGCCATCAGGCGTGCGCGCAACGATATCTAAATCGCGGTGACCTTGACGCCAATCGCGCTCTATAATGCCGTAACCTGCATGCTCAAGAAACTCAGCTGCATAGTCTTCTCCTATCTTTCCAAGTTCATTATGCCGTGCCATTATCTATAAATATGGACTACAAAATTACGACATTTATTCTGTTTCGTCAAGTGATTCATTAAGAAAAATCATTCCATTTGCAGCTTTATTCATTATTCCTTGACTTCCTTTTGGATTCAATGTTGCGTCAGTTGTATTTTTTTTATTACCTTTGCAAAGAATAAAATGTATGAAAGTAACTGACATCATCCAACAAAATAAAGACCAAAGAAGGTTCTCTATTGAGGTACTTCCACCCCTAAAAGGGAATGGAACTGCTACACTTTTTGCCACGATTGATAAGTTTAGAGAACTCAATCCGCTTTATATTAACATCACAACTCACCATAGTGAGTTTGTGTATCGGGAGCTTCCAAATGGTCAGTTCACACGAAACCGTATACGACGACGCCCAGGAACAGTGGCCATTGCAGCTGCTATTCAAAGCCGTTATCAGCTTCCGGTGATTCCACACCTAATATGTAGTGGCATAACGGCTGAGGATATAGAATATGAACTGCTTGACTTGCAGTTCTTGGGGATTGAGAATCTGTTGCTATTACGTGGCGATAAAGCGAAAGACGACCGTGTATTCATGCCAACACCAGGTGGACATTCGCATACAACAGAACTCATTTCGCAGGTCAATCGCTTTAATAAGGGCTTGTTTAACGACGGCACTTCTATCAATCATCCAGGTGTACCTTTCGAATATGGTGTGGCAGCTTATCCCGAGAAACATGAGGAAGCACCCAACATGAAGATGGATTTGGAATGGTTAAAAGAAAAGCAAGACATGGGCGCAAGCTATGCAGTGACTCAGCTTTTCTATGATAACAAAAAATTCTTTGACTTCATTCAGGCAGCAAGAGAGATAGGAATCACCATTCCAATCATACCGGGTATCAAGCCTTTGGCACGGCTTTCACAACTCACTGTGGTGCCACGCACCTTCCGATGTGACCTTCCTGAGGAACTCGCAAGTGAGGTTTTGAAATGTAAAACCGATGAAGATGCACAACACTTGGGCATAGAATGGGGCATCAATCAATGTCGGGAACTCTATGAAGTAGGTTTCCATAACATCCATTTCTATACGGTTTCAGCAGCAGACAGCGTCAGAGAAATCGTTAGAAAGCTATTATAAGTATGAAGTTTAGTGACGTAATTGGACAAGAAGAGGCTAAGAATAGGTTGCGAGACTTAGTGAAAGAGCATCGCATTCCTAACACTTTGATGCTTTGTGGACCAGCAGGCAGTGGGAAAATGGCCCTTGCTCTTGCCTTTGCAAGCTATCTTTTAGGAGAGCGTGACGACGAAACTTCATTGCTTTCTAACCCTCGTGCCATCGCAAATGCAGAGGCAATGTTGGCTAAATGGGAGCATCCTGACTTGCATTTCACGTTTCCTGTCATCAAACCTACAGGCACTTCACCCGACCATAAGATGTCAAGTGACGACTTCATCTCACGTTGGAATGCGATGCTGTTAAAGTCACCTTACTTCACCATGGATAGCTGGTTATCGGCTATGGAAGCGGCAAATCAACAGGCAATTATAGGCGCAGGAGAAAGTGATGAGCTAATAAAGAAGTTGTCACTAAAGTCAAGTCAGGGTGGATATAAAGTGAGTATTATTTGGCTTCCAGAGCGAATGAATGTGGAATGTGCCAATAAACTCCTGAAACTTCTTGAGGAACCACCCCACCAAACAGTTTTTATCATGGTGTGTGAAGAGCCTGAACTGCTGCTCGACACCATCAAAAGTCGTACCCAACGCATTGACATCAAACGCATAGATGATGCAGATATAGAGCAAGCGCTTATCGAACGACGCGCCATTGACGCTGAACATGCACACCGAATTGCCCGTATTGCCAGCGGAAACTGGCTTCGCGCATTAGAGAATCTCGATGCAGGCAATGAGAATAGAGCCTTTCTTGACATGTTCATTATGCTCATGCGATTAGCTTATCAGCGTGACATTAGGGAACTAAAGAAGTGGAGTGAGGTCATTGCTTCATATGGACGTGAGAAGCAAAGACGCTTTATCAGTTACACAATGAGTTTGATAAGAGAGAACTTTATGTATAACTTTCAGGTGCCAGAACTATGCTTTATGACGCTGGAAGAAGAGACTTTCTCTCGCAAATTCGCACGATTTATCAACGAAGCTAACGTGATAGATATCAATGATCTGTTGCAAAAGGCAAGACGAGATATAGGGCAGAACGCCAACGCAAGAATCGTTTTCTTCGATTTGGCACTGCAAATGATTGTATTATTAATCAGAAAGTAAAGAGTGAAATGGACTTCAAAAATATGAAATTCAAATTGGCAAACGGCTGCGATCGAGGCCTTTGTCACAAAGGTTGCAGTCGACAGGACCGACAACTAAACACGTATGACTGGTTAGCGGACGTGCCGGGGAACAATGAAACAACGGATCTTGTAGAGGTACAATTCAAGAATACACGCAAGGATTACTATCATAACGTGAACAACCTTGACTTGAAGAAGGGCGACATTGTAGCCGTTGAAGCTAATCCCGGCCATGATATTGGCGTGGTAACCCTAACAGGTCGGCTTGTAAAATTACAGATAAAAAAAGCCAATATCAAGTCACCTGATGACATCAAACGCATCTATCGGATTGCTAAACCCGTAGATATTGACAAATATAATGAGGCAAAATCACGTGAACATAGCACGATGATTGAGAGCCGACAGATAGCAAAGTGTCTCGGCCTTCAAATGAAAATTGGAGATGTAGAGTATCAAGGTGACGGCAATAAAGCCATCTTTTACTATATTGCCGACGAGCGCGTTGACTTCCGACAACTCATTAAAGATCTCGCAAGTGCTTTCCATGTGCGCATTGAAATGAAACAAATCGGTGCACGACAAGAGGCTGGACGCATTGGCGGTACAGGCCCGTGTGGACGTGAACTCTGCTGTGCCACATGGATGAAGAACTTTGTTAGTGTCAGCACGAATGCTGCTCGATTCCAAGATATATCGCTAAACCCTCAGAAACTTGCAGGCATGTGCGCCAAACTTAAATGCTGTTTGAACTATGAAGTAGATGATTATGTTGAAGCAGGGAAACGCATTCCGCCTCATGATATCGTTCTACAGACACAGGACAGTGACTATTATCAGTTCAAAACTGATATCCTTGCTGGTCTCATTACCTATTCAACGGACAAACATCTTGCCGCAAATTTAGAGACTATTTCGGCACAACGCGCACAGCAAATCATTGCGATGAACCGACGTGGAGAAAAGCCCCTTTCACTGCTTGAAGATGATAAAAGCAAGACGCCTAACAAGCCAAAAGACCTCCTTGAGGATGATATTAACCGCTTTGACAAGGCTAAACATAAGAAGAAAAAACGCCCTACTGGACGTAATAACAAAGAAACAGACACTCCAAACAATGCTACTCCTGGGGCAGAGAACGAGCGTCGACCTCGTCAGGCCAATGACAACGAGGCACCACGCGATAACAATCAGCCACGCAACAATAATAATGTGCGTCGCAACAATCGTGGAAACAGAAACGAACAACGCCAACAAAATGGCGAAAAACGCAATGATAGTCAGCGTCAACCACGTCAAAATGAGGCGCAACCAAAAGACAATCCAGAGGCAAAAGCATGAAGATAAAAGGGGTATTCATCGTCATTCTGACAGCAATGCTGTTGACTTCGTGTAACAAACAAAAGGTATACGACAGCTATCAGCATACTCCTGTGGCAGGATGGGAACGCAATGATACGCTTAAATTCGATGATATTGAGCGTTTCAAAGCGGCAGGTGACTACGCAACCTACTTGGGATTGCGCATCAATGGCTATTATCCTTTTATGGGCTTGACCCTGATTATCGACAAGACTACATTGCCTTCACACACCGTTGATAGTGATACGATTAACTGCAAGCTATTGGATCGTCACGGAAACAGCCAGGGAATAGGCGGAATCAGTTATTATCAATACAATATGAAGCTTAAGAATATCCGCGTAGCAAAGGGAGATAGCATCGTGGTTAGTGTCAGACATAACATGAAACGCGAGATACTTCCTGGCATAAGTGATATTGGTTTTATGTTGGTTAAAGTGAAATAAGGCCTTTGGTAGGCTGGACTATGCCTTCAAAACGCCTCAGAATGGTATTTATTAACAAGCAAAACAAATCTTCAATAGCTGTGAAAAGGAAGATGTGTTAATACTTATCAAAAGGCTTTACAAAAGAGATTACTATACGCGCGTATTCTAAACGAGACACCTTCTTGTTCTGAATACGCGCTATTTTTTGTCCTTTCGCATCACAGTGACTATCAAAAGGTTAAAGCGTTAACCTCGAAATATTATTGAAAATGATGATAAAAAAATCACAATTTGCGGCATTTAACACCATAAAAGCTATGCTTTCACAGGATAAAACAAGGCAAATAGTTCTATGAAATGAGGCAAACGGCGACTTGATTGCAATGAAAACAAGGCTCAAATCTTCTAAAAAGGAGAAATAATGGCTGATTTTCCAAATGCTATTTTCTATTTACTCACCCTATGAAATGTTAAAAAATGGCCAATAAGCTTTACAAAGTCACATTACAAATCATGCACAAATGCAACGCAATATAAGCCATTCTCGCTCCCCAATCGACTAATCCATGCGCACAAGATTACGGCCGGCATCAATTCGAAGGAAGATAAACAGCAGCAGTGTAAAGCCCCATAACGACGAACCTCCATAGCTAAAGAAAGGTAACGGGATTCCAATTACCGGCGTAAGTCCAAGTACCATGCCAACATTGATAAACACATGGAATAGGAAGATGCTTAAAACACAATAGCCATAAATGCGTCCAAACGCGAAGGGTTGCCGCTCGGCAAGATGAATTAAGCGTAAAATTAACAGCAGAAACAATAGGAGTACGCCTGCAGAACCCAAGAAACCTTCTTCCTCTCCAACAGTACAGAAAATGAAATCTGTGTCTTGTTCGGGGACAAACTTTAGCTTAGTTTGCGTTCCATTGAGGAAACCTTTTCCCTGAAGTCCGCCAGATCCAATTGCAATCTCACTCTGATGCACATTATATCCCGCTCCACTGAGGTCGTCATCTAAGCCTAAAAGCACGTTGATACGCACACGCTGGTGAGGTTCAAGCACATTGTTGAGCACATAATCAGCCGAATAGAAGAAGGCAATTGAACCGATAGTAAAGGCCAAAATGAAGAAATAGTTGGAAAAACGCGTGCGTAACCATTCCACCAAAAGATAGACAATAATCACCGCAGTGATGATAAGTTGCACCCAAACAATGTTGAACGGGAGTACATAAAGCGAGAAAAGAAGCGCTAAAAGCGTTCCACCAAAGCTGCCTCCCAACATGTAATACATCAGTTTTTTGTTGCGACAATAGACGTTAACCATTACAGATGAGAATGTCTGGATAAGCAAAATAACAATGAAAACACCGAGAGATGTTGGCGTATGTAATAATGAAACACTTTCAAATTTGATGCCCACGACGAAATAAACAATCATGGCTACTCCTGTGAACAGAATGCTTCCCGGCATTCCTTCACGATAGAACATCAAGAAGAAAGACAGGTATACCAAGGCCGATCCCGTTTCTTTCTGAGCCACAATGAATAACATTGGCAGCAAAACAACTCCACATGCAGCGGCGAAGTCTTTCCAACGATGGATGTTAAAGCCGTAAGAGCCCATCAATTTGGCTATAGCAAGGGCAGTAGCGAACTTTGCAAACTCGGCAGGTTGTAGGCGAAGAGGACCCAATACGAGCCAAGAACGCGAACCTTTAATCTCATGTGGATTGAAGATTGTTAGGAAAAGCAGGAGCAAAAGGATGCCATAAATGACATAAGAGAACGTGTCATAGAAGCGATCATCAAGCAAAAGCAACACTAATCCGAGAAACAATGAAGTGCCAATCCACACAATTTGCATTCCCGAACGTGTAGAAAGACTGAAAATATCGGTATCCCCATAGGTGTAACTTGCCCCACAAACGCTCACCCATCCAAAGATAAGGAGTGCTATGTAGATGGCAACCGTCCACCAATCAAGCGAACGAAGCACACTGGGTTGTTTATCTGTTATGCGAACCATAAGCTATTCTGCGATTCTGTAAGGCCTCGGCCATGCGCTCAGCCGACGGCGAAAGTTTCCCTGTTAAATATTGTTCGAAGAGCACTCCAGCAATAGGCACGGCAAAATCTGCACCGAATCCACCATTTTCTACATAGACTGCAATGGCTATTTTAGGGTTATTCATCGGCGCAAATCCCATAAACACCGAGTGGTCTTGACCTCGGTTTTGCGCTGTTCCCGTCTTACCGCAGACTGTAAATGGCAGATGTCCGAGTGCCTTACACGTGCCTTTGAGTGCTGACGAGCGCATACCTGCAACGACAGCACTGTATGCTCGTTCGCTGGCCATCGTGCGATGACGATGCGTAAAAGCAGTATCAAGTGGTAGCCCCTGTACTTTTCTCACAACATGAGGCGTATAATAGTAACCTCGATTGGCTATCGTTGCTCCAAGATTAGCAATCTGCAACGGCGTGAGGTTAACCTCTCCCTGACCTATAGAGATACTAATGACGGTCAAACCATTCCAAGATTTATGGTAAGCGCGGTCATAGAACGATGCGTTTGGAATGAGTCCACGCTTCTCTCCAGGTAAGTCTATCCCAAGTTTATAGCCAAATCCCATACTCACCATATAGTCGCGCCATCGATTCATGGCCTCCTGCACGTCATGATATTTGCGTCGGTTGCCCATCATATAATAGAGTCCCCAACAGAAATAGGCATTACAAGACGTACTAATGGCTTCGATGAGGTTCAAAGGTGACATATGTCCGTGACAGCCTACATGCAAACCACGATATGAGAACCCATGATGGCAGGTGAACATCGTATTGGGTGTGATAATTCCTTCAGTTAGATAGGTCAGTGCCTGCGTTGTTTTGAACGTCGAACCCGGTGGATATTGTCCCATGATAGAACGATTGAGCAGTGGCTTCCACACATTCTTTGATAGGGCAACATGCACCTTGCTGCGTTGTCTTCCAACAAGCGCTCGTGGGTCGTATGTAGGAGATGAAGCCATGGCAAGCACCTCTCCCGTGGCAGGTTCAATGGCAACGACACTTCCAATCTTGCCTTGAAGCATGCGTTCGGCAAGCGCTTGGAGTTTCACATCAAGGCTCAACGTGAGATCACGACCTGCAACAGGGCGTCTGTCAAACTTTCCATGACGATAACTTCCCTGTATTCTTCCGTGGGCATCACGTAGCATTATCTGCACACCTTTTTCCCCTCGGAGTTCTTTTTCATAATATTTCTCAACACCAAGTTTACCGATATAGTCACCAGGTTGATAGTAATCATCCTCTTCTATATTAGCCGGAGAGACCTCACCAATATCTCCAAGCACATGTGCTGCATAAGGATAGGTGTATTGACGGATGCTTCTTTTCTGGACATAAAAGCCTGGAAAGCGAAACATTTTCTCGCGAAAGACACTGAATTCTTTATCAGAAAGCTGCGTCATAAAGAGCTGTTCTGTGAACCGACTATAACCAGGATTCTTCGTACGATCCTTGATATCATCCATTCGTTTGATGAAAAACTCCTTACTGATTCCTAAGGCTTTGCACAACTCGAGCGTGTCAATATGGTCTTTTGCCTCGTTCATGACCACCATAATATCATAAGATGGTTGGTTATATACCATCAGTTTGCCATTCCGATCATAAATAGCGCCACGAGAAGGATAATCGATTTTCTTGAGGAAAGCATTACTATCGGCATTCTTTTTGAAGTCATCGCTAAGCAATTGAATCGTGAAGAGCCGAATGATATAGACCAACACTATCGCCAAAGCTACACCACCTATAACATAACGCCTATTTTCAAGAGTATAATCTTTCACTTAATGAAACCAATATTTATAACTGATTGAATGACAATATCACGTTCCTTACAGCTAACGTGAACGGAAATTCGCAAGTGTTAGGATAAGGATTATTGTAATGATTGAACTTCCTACGATGCTTTCTAACCACTGAATCCAATTGAAAAAGTTAAAAGTTTCGAGAGTAAAGAACAGCAGGCAATAAACAAACACCATCAAAATGGTGTAATAAACGAAACGCCCTATACCCAAAGTACGCATTGATGGTTTCATGTCATCAGCGCTATCGTGCTGCAGGAAGAGTTTCAACACGAGCGGTTGGATAAGTCCGAGAAATGTCAATGAAGCCATAGAGACTCCTGGAGTATTGGAAAATATGTCGACAAGTAAGCCCATAACAAAGCATGATATCAATGCACCCCATCGGGGAGTATTGCGAGGAAACAACAACGCGACATAGATATAAAGCAATGGTGTAGCACAATTGAACAGATGGATATGGTTGAACACCAGCACCTGTACAAGCAACAGCACAACAAAAATCAATGCTTCTCTTAATGATTCTATATTCATGTATCGTGTCTCCTTATATCATTCTTAGTTAGCTTTGCCTGATTCTTTCGTACGAATTGAATCTTGTGCAGCACGAAGAATATCGATTTGTTCAGACAAAGCAGAGTTATCAACAACACAAACGTCACGCAATTTGCCAAAATCGGTAGACAGTTTGACCCGCAAACGATAAGACATTTGGTCGGCGGAATTATAGACATGTAAAATCTTTCCAACGATAATGCCTGCAGGAAAGACAGAAGAATAACCACTGGTAACCACATTATCATAGAGACGGAAATGCGCATGACGAGGTACATCGTCTACATACGCTTGAGAAACATCCCCACCTGTCCAATGTAAATAACCGAAATAGCCTCGTCCTTGGATAACACAGCTGATGTTAGACTGCGAGTTTAAGATTGGAATTACAATGGAATAATGTTTTGAAGTGAGGTAAACAATACCCACAACTCCCGTTCCACAGACCACTCCCATGTCTTTTTTTATGCCGTCAACTTCGCCCTTATTAATCGTAATGAGATTGTCAAGACGACCCACTGTCATACTAATGACCTTGGCAGGGATTAGTCGATAGGGCTGCAAACTCTTCACTAACAGACTCTTTTCCATCGTTGAATCTGCAGCAGAGTCACCTATTTGTTTCTCTAATTTGTGGAGTCTTTGTTCTAAATAGAGGTTGCGTTGGGTCAGTTCTGAATTGATTTTAGATAATTGGAAATAAGATTCTATCTCAGAACTTGTCTCATAAAGTTTTCCTGTTACAGCGTTGGCAGACGAAAACCACACGCTCCCTTGATAACTGTTGAATTGAAACAGCAATACGAAACTGACTGCTTCCAAAAATAAAAACAGGAACCAATAATTATATTTAACAAGAAAATCTAAGAGATTACGCATAACCAGACCTTATCATGAAATATTAAGTGTTAGCAAAGAACTTTTTACTTGCCAACACTTAACATTTGTTTTATCGCATCAAGAATGAGAAACGATCTATATTCTTGAGAGCAATTCCTGCACCCTTTGCCACACTATGCAATGGATCTTCAGCAATGTGGAAAGGTATATTAATCTTATCTGTCAGTCGTTTATCAAGACCACGCAGCAAAGCTCCACCTCCACTGAGATATATTCCGTTTCGAACGATATCAGCATAAAGTTCAGGCGGTGTATTTTCTAATGCTGAAAGAACAGCATTTTCAATCTTTGCCACAGTCTTATCTAAGCAATGTGCTATCTCTTGATAGCACACAGGAACTTCCATTGGCAAGGCCGTTATGCGGTTAGGTCCATGGACAATGAAATCTTCAGGAGCCTCATCACCAAGATCAGACAATGCAGAACCTACATGAATCTTAATTCGTTCAGCCATACGTTCACTCACTTTGACGTTGTGTTGACGGCTCATATACTCTTGAATATCTGCAGTTAAGTCATCACCTGCTGTGCGAATAGAGTTGTTACTAACGATACCACCGAGTGAGATGACTGCAATCTCAGTGCTTCCACCACCGATATCAACAATCATGTTACCCTCTGGAGCTTCCACATCAATTCCAATTCCGATAGCAGCAGCCATCGGTTCGAAAATCAAATAAACGTCACGACCATCTGCATGCTCAGCACTGTCACGCACAGCACGTAGTTCTACCTCGGTAGAACCAGATGGAACACCAATTACCATGCGTAAAGATGGAGACCAAAGACGTCTGCCTGAATGCACCATCTTTATCAATCCACGCATCATCTGCTCACAAGCGGTGAAGTCAGCAATAACTCCATCGTGCAAAGGTCGAATGGTTTTGATGTTTTCGTGAGTCTTTTCGTACATCATTTTTGCCTTGGCTCCCACTGCAATCATCTTGTCAGTGCGTCGGTCAAGGGCTACAACAGAAGGTTCATCGACTACAATCTTATCATCACTGATAATGATTGTGTTCGCTGTACCAAGGTCCATTGCTATCTCTTGAATAAAAGAAAAAAATCCCATATTTAATTAATTATTTTACAAACCAATTATGAATAGCTGTATCGTAATGGCTACTTACACCGAATGCACGTTCTGCAAACAACTTACGATCTTCGATTTCAGTTTGTGCACCATTGCGCTTCAGCAAATCAAGCAACACACTATATTCCGCTTTACTTGGCACAATAACTACATCTTTGAAGTTTTTTGCACTGGCACGGATAAGTGAAATACCACCTATATCAATCTTTTCTATAATGTCTGCTTCGTCAGCTCCGCTTGCAACTGTTTGCTCAAAAGGATAAAGATCAACAATAACGAGATCAATAGATGGAATTTCATATTCTTCTATTTGAGCCAAATCATCTTTATTTTCACGTCGAGCCAAGATACCACCAAATACTTTCGGATGCAACGTCTTTACGCGACCACCGAGAATAGAGGGATAAGTTGTAACACTTTCTACTGTTTGACATTCGTATCCCAAAGACTCTATAAACTTATGAGTACCACCTGTTGATAGGAGCTTTACCCCCTCTTCATGTAGTTTTGCGAGTAATTCCTCTAAACCATCTTTGTGAAAGACCGAAATCAACGCGGTCTTAATTTTTTTTGTTTCAGCCATTATAATTTCGAAATATATAATATATTTGGGAGCAAAGTTACTAAAAACTGCTGATAGAATCCACTAAAACAACAAAAAATTGTATTTTATTTGTCCACTGAATGCTGTTCTTCAACTTTTTTAGCAGCTTCAAGTAACTTAATCGCATCTACATATTGTGCGATACCTTGTGCCACATCTTTAGCCGCTTTCATAGCCAAAACAACTGTCTGAGGACGATGAACTACATCACCTCCTGCAAACACTCCACGACGTGTTGTCATGCCAAAAGGGAAGTCAACTACTTTCACATAGCCTTTCTCATCAACTTCAATCCCCTCTGTAGTACTTACAATTCTGTTAGCTGGACGACTACCAATAGCGAGATATATGCGGTCAAAAGGTTCTATAGTTTCGCCTTTAGGGGTATTCAAACGGCATGCTGATAAACGACCGTTTTCACCTGCAATAAACTCTGTTACAGAGGTATTCCATCTGAATTCTACACCTTCATTAACAGCTTGTTCATATTCCGCCTTGATAGCAGGCATATCTTCTTGGGTGCGACGATAAAGCACTGTAACATCCGCTCCAAGGCGAATAGCAGTGCGAGCTGCATCCATTGCGACATTACCTCCACCGATAATACCTACTTTTTCACCATCTTTCAAAGGCACCATATCACGTCCTATAGCGCCCTCATTGTAACTATTTACATTATGAAGGAAGTAAGTACTCTGACTAACACCACGTAATTGTGCACCAGGAGTACTATTCATATCTTGAGGTATTGCAGTTCCTGTACCCATAAAAATAGCATCGAATCCTTGACGAAACAAGCTATCAACTGTTACACCATCCTCCCCAACAAGCACATTACATATAAAGTTTACGCCTAAAGCTTCTATTTTTTCAATCTCTGCTCGCACCACTTTTTTGGGCAATCGGTATTCGGGAATACCATACATCAGTACACCTCCTGGCTCACTTTGCCCTTCATATATAGTTACACTGAAACCTTTACGGGCAAGATCACCAGCAACTGTCAAACCAGCGGGCCCCGAACCAATAACAGCTATCTTACCTCTATCCTTCTGAGGAAGCTTTTCACGCGTCAGCTTCATCTTGGTATCAAAGTCTGCAATAAACTGTTCTATCTTCCCAATCTGTATTGGTTGTCCTTTCTTATTCATCACACAATGCCCTTGACACTGCTTTTCATGCGGACAAACTCGGCCGCAAATAGCAGGAAGATTACTCTTTTCATTGATAATGCGCATAGCATCTCCCATATTACCCATACTCAATGCATGGATAAAATTAGGAATTTCGTTCTCTATCGGGCAGCCTTTCCGACACTGTGGGACCTTGCATTGCAAACATTTTTGAGCCTCAGCAATAGCCTCGCGCATGCTAAATCCTTCGTCAACTGCTTGAAATGAATTGATTTCTTCAACACTCATACTATCTTTCTTACTCGCTAACATATCAATTTTGTAATGTTGAGTTTGCAAAACTAAGCATTTAATTACAAATTAAGGACAAAAGAACAAGGCTTAGAAAACATATTAACATTAATTAAATATAAAGCAAACTGAATCAAACCTGATATGCTTTTATTTCTCCATTCAAATGTACATACAACAGCGTTAAAACATTCTTGACTGATATTCTAATCCAATTGCTTAACAAATAAAAAAGAGAGACCGAAGCCTCTCTTATTATCTTTTCATCTAAAGCCGATGTTTTAACCCAAATATTTCATCAAAATCTTTGCATAACCACTATCACGAAGTTTTGCAATACTCTTTTCACGAATCTGTCGAACGCGTTCACGAGTTAGACCAAGTTGGTCTCCAATCTCTTCAAGTCCTTTCTCATGACAACCTATTCCAAAGCATTCGCGTATGATAGTAATCTCGCGTTCCTTCAAAACTTTACGCAAAACAGACTCCAACTCAAGTGCCATTGATTCGTGATCTACCTGTTTATCCGTGCGACTATCGTCACCTCCAGCCATCACATCCACCATACTATTGTCTTCACCCTCTTGAAAAGGTGCATCAATACTCACATGATGACTGTCAGCCATTAAGCTTTGATCAATTTTTTCCTCTTCAATCTTCGTAGCATGTGACAACTCTGACAACGAAGGTTTACGCTGATATTCTTGTTCAAACTTATTAATCTCGCGGTTAATCTTATTCAATGAGCCAACCTGATTAAGCGGAAGACGCACTATACGACTCTGTTCGGCTATTGCTTGAAGTATACTTTGCCGAATCCACCATACAGCATATGAGATAAACTTAAAGCCACGGGTCTCATCAAACTTCTCCGCTGCTTTGACAAGTCCTATATTTCCCTCGTCAATTAAGTCGGTCAGAGAGAGTCCCTGGTGCTGATATTGCTTGGCAACTGATACAACAAATCGAAGATTGGCAGTGACTAATTTTTCCTTTGCACGCTCACCATCACGACCACCCTTTTTGATCTTTTGCGCCAACTCAATTTCTTCGTCAATTGAAATCAATGGAGCACGACCAATTTCTACAAGGTACTTGTCCAAGGCTTCACTCGAACGGTTCGTAATACTCTTCTGAATTTTTAGCTGTCTCATCCTTCTTACCTTATTCTTTCTTTATAACCTGATAACCAACTCTATACGCATTACCTCATTATAAAAGGCTTGCAAAGGTACACATTATTAAAATACAAAACAAGTAATACTTTGAATTATTATTGTTTTTTATGAAATTCACAAAGCTATTTTGTGTTATTTAAGATTTCACTCATACTGAAACTTAACTCAAAAACAATGAGAAAACTTTCTGCACAAGATGAAATCATTTAGAATTGGAAATAGATAAATGGTTGAATCGTTGAGCTCTTTACCTGAATAACAATGTAAATCACGGCCGTAATCAGTACAGCATAAACCACAACATTACTTCGTTTTAGAGCTCCAACGATAGCCTCTTGCCAACGATCAGGCAAGAAATGCGTCACAAAACCAAACACCATAAAGGCCAATACATATTTATATCCATTGACAAATTGCAGTAACAATTCGGGATGGAAATTCATAAATATTTGTCTAATCATAGTCCATCCTGCAGCAAATGTATTCTGTCGGAAGAAAATCCAGGTGAAACAAACGAAATGGAACGTGAGCACGACAGCCAAAACCTTCTTGATTCCACGCGACACATAATTACGATCATGATGCATAATATGTTGACTAAAGAACTTATGAACAGCTAAAGCCAAGCCGTGCATACCTCCCCAAGCCACAAAATTGAGGCTCGCACCATGCCAAAGACCTCCCAACAGCATCGTGATAATCAGGTTTATATACTGCCGAACCTTTCCTTTTCTGTTGCCACCCAACGAGATATAGATGTAATCGCGTATCCAAGTGGACAGAGAAATGTGCCAACGCCTCCAAAAATCTGTTATACTTATCGACCTATATGGTGCGTTAAAGTTCTGTGGAAAGTGGAATCCGAGCAACAAAGCAATACCGATTGCCATATCACTATAACCGCTAAAGTCACAATATATCTGTAGCGCGTAGCCATAAATCCCAACTAAATTCTCCAAACCGCTATAGAGCATAGGGTTATCAAAGATTCGATCGACAAAGTTAAGACTAATATAATCGCTGATAACAGCTTTCTTAAATAAACCTATAATGATAAAATACACCCCACGAGCAAACATATCATTCGTGATAACAATAGGTTTACTGATTTGCGGAGCGAAATCCGATGCACGCACAATTGGGCCTGCTACCAACTGCGGGAAGAACGAAACATAAAATGCATAGTCAAGAAGATGTGGCAGAGGCTTAAGACTTCGGCGATAGACATCAATCGTATAACTCATGCTTTGAAAGGTAAAGAAGCTGATACCCACTGGCAAGAAGATATCCCATGGTTGGAAATTATGCCCTATCATTTGGCATATCATCCCAGCAAAGAAGTTGGTATACTTGAAATATCCAAGCAAACCTAAGTCTATTATAAGGCTTAACACAACAAGAGCCTTACGTTTTCGATCTATTGTTTTACGTGCTTCATCATTCTGACAACTATCATCTAATTGCTGAATACGCTTAGCAATAAAGAAATCACTGACCGTAACAACAGCTAAAAGAAAGAAGAATAATCCACTACTCTTATAGTAAAAGTAATAAGAAAAGAGTGTCACAAAGACGAGACGTGGCTGCAAACGATGACGAAGCAGCATGTATATAAACGAGAATCCAAGGAAAAGTATCAAGAAAAGTCCGCTTGAAAAGATGAGCGGTTCCTTTGGATTGTAACTGAGTAGACTGATAAGACGTTCTATCATTGTTGTTCTAATGCCTTACGGCGCTTATAATTATCAAATCCTGCAATAAAAGATGAGTACATTTTCTTGGCTACTAACTTCCCACCTCCAAAGCTTAAATGCGTATAATCCTTATTCGCGAGGTTGCCATCAACAAGTTTTTTCATGCTGCCTTGACCGCCCATAGCCTGATAAAAGTTATAAAACCCCACATGACAATCGGCAGCCAACTGCGCTTGCAGACTCACAAGGTCTTTCACTTCTTGAAGTGTGGTGATACCATCTGCTGTTCGTTGGTCACGATCGGGCACACTAACTACGAGAATACTGGCTTCAGGGAAAGCCAAACGAAGGGCTTCTATAGCCTTCTTCATCCTTTTCATATAGCCCTTTAACAAAGGAATGGTGTTGCCTTTAACAGCTTCATTCAATCCAAAATGAACGATAATAAGGTCGTAAGGACGTAAATGTGCAAAACCAGTCAATGTCTTTTGTGGAATTGCTTCAAGCTGAACACCAGACGCTCCGCGCATTGATAGGTTATCAAGGATTACTCCCCTATCCGATTCTAAAGCCATTCCGTAGAGTGTTGTATGGGGAGTTATCTCCGAGAAACGATAGCTAACACTGCTCATCTTCCCTTTAGTCTTGAGCATTTGAACATCATTTGACGCCGCGGTAAGATAATCAGAAGAAGGCAAACTGCCTGCTTGAACACTCACCCGCATGGCTTGTGGCGAACTGAAAAACAAGGTTGCATTGGTCCAATGGTCAACATGGGGCTGAGCTTTAGACCCATGTGCTGATGTTGTTGCATCCTCAGCACCCACAAAATAGCGTAGCGAAATCCCCTGTGTGCCTTGTCAAATGGCTTCTTTATAGCCGTATAAGCAGTGATTCCGTTTGATTTCTGACTGATAGTACGCCTTACTGTCGACGAAGGCATTGTGCAATCAATCCATCCAACGCCATCTCCTCCAAACCGATTCTGAAACATTGCACGCAAATCTCCAGTTAGAATATCACCTTCAATGAATGAATCTCCAAAATAAGCAATGCGAACAGGTCTGTCAAGTTGCTTCGAACGATCGAGCTGTGCATAAAAGAAAGCCATACCTCCAGGCTTCCCTTCTGAGTAATCTACTATTGGTTCTACGCCTTTCGGCCACTTTTCCTTAAACGAAATCACCTTGCCATGGTCGGTAACGGCAACCATTGCTTTCGGTGCTTTGGGTGCAGGCAATACATCACCTTCACTCTTTTGATTATTGGGAAATAGCTGACTGAGTATATTAACATGGCGAAGTTCGGTCCCATCTATGCTGATTGACGGCATAAGATGCATGAGAAGAAGAAAAAACACCACCAAACCTGCCAACGTAAAAGTTCTTACTGGCTGATCCATTACAAATATTTTTTACCTGAATTGAGTATGCGTTCTGTTGATAGTTGAAAACAATTTATCAGTAATCTTTTATACCTTACAAAGATAGCTGTGGCAGAAGGTTTTCTCAAATGCTTCACACATTTCAAAACAACCCTTTCTGACGGGCGACAAAGGTAAGCATAAAATCCGATAAACTATTGCTGTTTGCGAATAAATTTATCACGCAACTACACAAAAACAAATTCTTTATATAAACCAACTCTTATCAAGTTACATCGTAATTCGATGCAAATCATTGAGTGATTTGACGCTTATCATCGCATGTTTTGGCGCAGATTACAACACCAATTGATGCACTTTTGCACACCCTCCCTTTTGGTTCGCCTAACCACCTAATGCTCAACACATTACAGAACCAGAGAAGTAGAGAAATGAACGATTACTCCGCCCTATTGTTTCTAAGGCAATAAATAATACAAGCGATATTAGAAAGAGAAATGAGATTTATGGATATGCAAAACAATTTTATTGAGAAAACCTTTTCATTCGATAGATTTTAATCAACAAACACATTGATTCTAAATCAAAGCTAAAGTCAGGACAAAACATAAAAAGTAAAGAACAAGATGCCTATTTATTTGCAAATTGATAGCATTTTCACTCAAAAATAAAGCAAACATCACACAAAACTGCACAAATTAATAATCATTATAAGTTATATATCACCTGAAAACGTATTTTTTATTACCTTTGCATCATTACTTTTTAGGTTGTTCATACAAAGAGGTAGCAAGGATAACAGAAAACAACCTTCATTAAAATGGTTTGCTTATGAACATGAGACGCGTCGTTTTATTTATCATCATCCTCCTTCAAATCACCTTTTTCACTGAAGGTTATGGCATTTTCAGCCCCATTGATACAAACGAAATGAGTGACACGCTGCATGCTACTTTGTTAAGACAACGTGCTATCAAGACGATTCCTCCTGGCAATTATAGTGGCATTACCTATCTGGGTAATGACGATTATGCTGTTGTCAGCGACAAAGGTAGCCAGGAAGGATTCTTCACTTTCCATATTACACTGACAGAAAATGGTGAGATTAAACGAGTAGACAACAAGGTATTTACTCCACTTCCAGGTTCAAATCTTGACGAAGAGGCTGTGGCTTATAATCCTACAACGCATCATCTTTATATTGGAAATGAGGCTCCTTCTGAGATAATCGACTATGATATGGAGCGCAAAAAGATTGTTAATTCGACCGTTATAGATGATTATCGGCAACGGAGTAAAGTGAATCGTAGCATAGAAAGCCTCACTTATGACCATAAACGCAATCGACTCTTCACCATCAATGAGTCTTCTCTCACAGGAGATAATGGTTTATTGATGCGTTTGAAGCAACTCACGACAGACTTAAAAGAAGAGAAACAATTCTCTTATCTTATTGATGAGCCCTTAGAATCGACTGCAAAATGCGACAATCGACATGCTTATGGCGTATCAGATTTATTAGCATTAGACGACGGAACGCTGTTGGTGCTTGAGCGAGAACTTTATGTTCGTCCGCTGAAAATCAATAGCTGGGTAATGAATAAGGTTTTCCGTATTAAGCCAGGCAACCCACATAAGCAGTTTATTACAGGCTGGAGAACGTGGCTTCAGCTTGTAGATAATGACTTTGCAAACTATGAAGGCATGTGCGAAGGACCGAGATTGAGCGATGGTCGGCATGTTGTTGTGCTCTGTGCCGATAGTCAGGATCGTTATAAAGGTGTGTTAAAAGACTATTTTCGCACAATAGTCTTCTAACGATGTGCAAGAAAACAACTTACGATTTAACGCTTTTGTTTGAAGAAATCCTGAATCATTTGCCTACATTCTGCTTCTAACACCCCTCGCGTTACTACAGCTTTAGGGTGCAAGGCACGTGGCGCATAAAGCTGATAGCCACGCTTCTCATCGCTTGCTCCATAGACAATGCGTCCTATTTGTGCCCATCCAATGGCACCAGCACACATGACACAAGGTTCTACTGTCACGTAAAGTGTGCAGTCGGAAAGATACTTTCCACCAAGTAAATCGGCTGCCGCGGTGATGGCTTGCATCTCAGCATGTGCGGTAACATCATGCAGTTTCTCGGTCAGATTGTGTGCCCTGCTGATAATTCTATCATTACATACGATAACAACCCCTATGGGAATCTCTCCTTCGTCGGCTGCCTTTTGAGCCTCATAGAGAGCTTTTCGCATGAACTGTTCGTCTTTATCGTCTGTTTCTTTCATGCTTATTTTAACTTACAATGCCCCTTAACACCTCTCAAGTGAATATCCACAGGCTCATGGCCCAGTGGTTGAACCTCAATGCTTTTATAACAGGAATACTGAAGAGTCATATCCACTGTTGTCTTCAACAACAGGTGATCTATCGTCGTTCCCTCTTCTTCACTGATACTTGTCTCACTATAAGTATCATGAGCCTTCTTTCCATAGAAGGTGAGATTACCTATATGGGTGTGACTTAAATTTAATGTTTGCGAACCAACCGATATGGTTGCTTGCTTAAAGTTACAATGGTTAAGCGATAAATAGAGGTCACGCTGAAAATCGAATGTGTCAAGGCTAAGGTTATCTAATTGCAAAACCCCACCATTTAGATTTAGACTCCTCGCATCAGCAAGCAGCTTGAGCAACATAGCCCGTGGCAGTTTAATCCGCACAATCACATTATTAGTATAAGTATCTGATGTTGCTTCCTCTTCCGCCTCCGTTTGTTTAGCCCTATTTTCCACGATTTCATAGTCTTTGTTCTCAGCCTTAAACTTCGCCAACTCGTGCCCTATTAGAATGTCTAAGATGCTGCCTTTCATCTTCACATCAAGGACTTCTGAAGGATAATCAATAGTAACTTCGTTCGTTTTATCATCAGGAATTAATTCCACGACATAGCCCTGACTGTCATCCGAATATTGAAGTAGGGAAACAAAAGCCTGAACTGCCGTTATGTTTTGCGTTTTCAGTATACCTCTTGTGCTCGTTTGGAAATACTTTGTTGGCGCTTTTAGTGAAGTGGTTGATACTATCAAAATAATCATATAGGTTGCTGCTATGAGCCCGATAATTATCTTTGTTGTTGTTTTCATTGCCGTTCCTCCTTCCTTTACATACGATCTATTACTTCCAACTCACACAAACGGCGATAAGAAAGCCAAAGATTCATCACACCAAGAATACCTATCCATGCCGAAACAAAATAGAAAGAGTACTCGCCTGGCATAGCAAAAAACAATGACAAAAGACCTCCAATAAGAACTAAGATAAAGGCCGATATCGTTGTTCCCAATAGAGGTTTGCGCGGAAAGACTAAGCTTCCGAGCATAAAAAACGAAATAGCAAAGACGGTCCATGCCATAGTTATCAATATATTTATTCGTATATCACTCGCCCGTACTATCCAAATAATGGGGCTTGCTATTTCGATATCCACTTTAGGTAGGGCCGGAGCGAATAGTAAAAAACGCACTATTTCGAGTCCATAAAAAATGAGATGAAACACAACCAAATAGCTTACAACGAATAACAAGGTGCGAGCAAGCCAATTTTCAAACATACTTACGGGCAGTGTCAGTACGTGAATGCGTCCTGCTTTCTGTTGACCATCGGTGAAAAATCGTGTGGCAGAAATGCAACTTCCTGCGTAGAGCAATAACGTTCCCCATATAGAAATCGCATTCTTAACGCTATCTGAGGCTTTACTTCCATCATCAGGATAATAAACAGAACTATAATATGTAACGCAAGACCATAACTCTATTACGAAAAGTATGCCTAAAAGTATGGCTGCAGAAATAAGAAGCGTACGCCGTTGTTCGGTCCATAGCTTACTTAAATAACAGAAAAATCGTTTAGAATCAAAGAAATCATTAGTCATGGTGTACCTCCTTTCCTTGCATGGCAGCCTCAAAATATGCTTCAAGGTCAGTGCCTGCTTTTAATTCTTCATTTCGAACAATTTCACTTCTATCAATGAGTAATACATGATTCAGCACGCTTTCAATGTCTTTCACCTGATGCGTTGAGATTACAAATATGCGTTCTGAACTGATACCTTGCTGGATAAAATCTCGGAATTGGCGTTTTCCCGGAATATCAAGTCCGTTGGTCGGCTCGTCCATCAGCAATAATTTCGTGTGTGTTGCCATGGCAAAACTCATGAAAATCTTTTTGCGTTGACCAAGCGAAAGTGCCCCTAACTGCACGTCAAGTGTCATGCCAAAAGTTTGTAAATAGATGTTCATATCGTCCTTAGAAAAGCGAGGATAGAAGACACTATTTGTCTTAATATATTGTTGAAGCGTTACATTTGGCAGTTCAAACTCATCAGGTACGAGAAAAATCTCACGCATTATAGAAGGTCGACGCTTACGAACATCTACACCATCAAGGATTACTTGTCCCCTATCGGGTGTCAGCAGACCAGCCATCATATATAATAAGGTGGACTTTCCTGCGCCATTCGGGCCCAGAAGACCATAGATTCGGCCAGACTGAAGCTGTAGATTGAAATCACTAAACACAGAATCTGAATGCTTAGGATAACAGAAACTTAGGTTTTTAATCTCCATAATTGTTACTTAAAATCACATCGAATAGCTCACACTACATTCGACATTGCAAATATAAATAACATTTTATAAATCATCAAACAATTTTAGAAATAAAATCTTCCCATTGAAAAAGGGAGCCATATACAAGCTATTTAGCCAAGTAATTTCATGATGAAAAACTTCAAACTCTAACAGAAATTTGGTCATCATTGGTAAAATCTATATCTTTGTGCAGTAATATAGTTTATTTATTCATACCACATGACAAACACAAGTGTTTCAAACAAACTTCTACTTACTGCGCTTCGGCAGAAAAATGAAGAGGCTTTCAATCTTCTCTTTAAGCAGTTCTACCCAAAGATGAAGTGCTTTGCAAGTCGTTTATGTGGCTGCGAAGACGATGCAGAGAATATTGTTCAGGATGTCTTTATGCAACTTTGGATGAATAGTGAAAAGCTCATGGGCATTGAAAATCTTGATGGTTATATCTTCACCATACTGAAAAATACAACGCTTAACTTTCTAAGAGATGCATTTCGCCATTCAACCATAAGCCTAAACAGCTCATTGATAGTAGAGGAACAAAGTGCTGCATGTGACCTTTTATACTATGATGAAATAAAGACTATGATTGATCGAGAGATTAATAAGCTTGCACCACAAAGACGAAATGTGTTTCTTTTAAGTCGAAGAGAAGGATTATCGAATGCCGAAATCGCTGAAAAATTGAATATTAGTAAGCGTACTGTAGAAACACACCTCATGCTTGCACTTCGTGATTTAAGAAAAGTGCTGGTGTTAATGTCCTTACTTGAACTAATCACTTTAATTAAATAAAACGATAATTCGCGTTTTAATTTATATTAACAATCATTGATTACGTGTATCATCGTTATTTAGTGTCTTATAGATATAAACCTCAATATAAGCATGAAACGAGAGAATCTAAACCATATAATCAACGATTTCTTCGATGGTATCACGCCTAAGAAATATTCAAATTACATTAGATATTGGCTAATGAAGGATATTCAAGTCGAAGAGAAAGATGAAGCCATGCTGCAAATATGGAATAATCTTCATGAAGAGGACATGAATGTTCAAGATGCTTTGCAACGATTTCAAGCAAATCGAAATGAATATGAGAACAAGATTCGGCAAAGAAATAAGCGCAAGAAGATACTACGCTGGGCAGCAATACTAATTCTACCAATCATAAGTGCAGTGCTTCCATGGCTATATGCGGAGAAATTCTTTGAACAGAAACAATTGGTTGAGTTCTATGTTCCAGAAGGAAAGATTGATTCTTTAATTCTTTCTGATGGCACAAAGGTTATTCTTAACTCAAATTCGAATATTCTTTATCCATCTTCTTTCAATGCACATAGTGGGAATCGTGATGTATATCTATTAGGAGAAGCCTATTTCTCGGTAGCTAAAGACACGAAACATCCCTTTATTGTACATTCAGGAAAGTTGAATATTCAAGTACTTGGCACAGAGTTTAGCGTCAAAGCGTATCCAAACGAGGAACAGATTACAACTACCTTAGTAAAAGGAAGCGTAAAGTTATATGATAAAAGCCATAACGAAATGATGAGCCCTAATGAACAAATCGTCTATAATAGGGCCAATGGACAATTGTCGAAACAATCTGTTCTTGCATCAGAATGCAATTATTGGATGCTTCATAATCTATCTTTTAATAACCAACCTCTTGGTAAAATACTCCAGGCAATAGAAAAACAATATAAAGTTAAGTTTGACATTGGTCGTTCTGTAGAAACAAATCAAAGATTTACCATGAACTTCACCAATAGAGAAACGATTGATGATGTAATGAAAGTAATCACCAAATTGAAAAACAACTTAGAATATTATAAAGATGGTCAAACAATAAAGCTTATCCAAAGCAGAAAGGAGGACACACATTAAGAAGACAGAAAGAACCTTAGCAATCAAATCTAAACAAATACATTTACAATCCGTTTTACTTTCATAATGGAATAAAACGATAAAAATATTATTAACCTTAAAGCAATAAAAGTGAAAAGAACAACCTTTCTTTTAGGTTTGTTTCTTTCAATGACTACTATAGGCATGAAGGGACAACATCAAGTAGTAAGACTCGACAAGACCACTACTACAGTCCAACAGCTTATTAGCACTATTGAGAAGCAAACCAATTTGTCTATCGACTATGGACAAAATGCCTTAGACCTGACCAAACAAGTTAAGGTAAATTCTAAAACTGAGAAATTAAGTGCATTGCTTGATGCAATGATGAAGGAGACAGGATTAGAATATTCGATATCAGGTCGCCATGTAATCCTAACCAAACCTACACCCCAAAAGCCAAAGAAAACGGGCCAAAAGCAAACCATCAAGGGGCAAGTGCAGGACGTAAATGGTAATCCCTTGATTGGTGTTACAGTGAAAGTAAGAGGAACAAACAATGCAGTGGTTACCGATCTTGATGGCAACTACACTATCAGTGCCAATCGTGGTGATATATTAGAATGCTCATACGTAGGCTTCACTACAAAGGATGCTCGTGTAAATAGCAATCAGTTAAATCTTACACTGCATGAAAACTCTAAGGAATTGAATGAAGTTGTTGTTACAGCCCTTGGCATAAAACGTGAACAAAAGGCACTCTCCTACAATGTACAGCAGGTTGCTGGCGACGCAGTATCTGTAAATAAGGATGCCAACTTTATCAATTCATTAAATGGAAAAGTTGCAGGTGTCAACATTAATGCTTCTTCATCAGGAGCTGGCGGAGCCTCTAAAGTTGTCATGCGTGGAGTTCGATCCATCATGCAATCAAGTAATGTTTTATATGTTATTGATGGTATTCCCATGCTAAATACAGGGAAAGAAGGTTCAACAGAATTTGCATCATCAGGTACATCCGAAGGTATAGCTGACTTAAATTCAGAAGATATTGAATCAATGTCTGTCCTTACAGGTGCTGCTGCAGCAGCCTTATATGGCGAGAAAGCATCAAATGGAGCCATAGTTATCACAACGAAGAAGGGCAACGTGGGGCACACTTTATTTACAATTACCCAAAATACAGAGCTATCAACAGCCTTCCACACTCCAAAATTCCAGAATAAATATGGTACAGGCTCTAGCATACGGGAAAGTGGTTCCGAATCATATAGTTGGGGACGACTGTTAAATGAAAGTAATTTCATGGGATATAATCCTATTGAGGACTACTTCAAAACAGGAGTAATGACAACAGAAGCCTTCACCATGTCAACAGGAACAGAGAAGAATCAAACCTTTCTATCTGCCAGTGCATTGAGGTCTGCAGGTATTGTTCCAAATAATAAGTATAATCGTTACAATTTTACTGTACGCAATACAACAAGTTTATTGAAAGATAGGATGATACTGGATGTTGGTACGAGCTACATAATTCAAAACGATCGAAATATGATTAATCAGGGAGTTTATAATAACCCTCTTGTTACAGCCTATCTCTTTCCACGTGGTAATGATTATCAAGACATGGCAATGTATGAACATTATGATACCACACGTAAAATATATGTACAGAATTGGGATGGTTTGATCAGTGAATTAGTAGGCCAAAATCCTTATTGGATTAACTATCGAACACCACGAACAAATAAGAAATACCGCTATATGATGAATGCTGGTTTAACTTATAAGTTTACTGATTGGTTAAGTTTAGTTGCTCGTATACGTATTGATAACTCTATAAATACTTATGAAGAAAAGTTTTATGCCTCAACAAACATGACACTAACGGGAAGTTCTAATGGAATGTACAACATACAGAAATCTGATGGGAAGCAAACCTATGGAGATGTTATAGCAAATATCAATAAACGCTTCTTTGAAGATAAATTATCTTTTGTTGCTAACGTTGGTGCTTCATTATCCGATCTTAAATGGAATCAACTTGGTAACAGAGGACCTATTGACGAGAATTTAATTCCGAATGTTTTCACAGTGACACAGATTAATCGTGCCAGGCTCATTCCCGAACAGTCAGGTTACCATGATCAAACCAAATCACTTTTTGCCAGTGTTGAGTTAGGTTGGAGAAGTCAACTTTATCTTACAATGACAGGAAGAAACGATTGGCCATCAATGTTAGCAGGACCTCACTCTAACAAATCGTCCTTTTTCTATCCATCAATTGGCAGTTCTTGGATTATTTCTGAATCGTTTAATCTTCCCCAACAGATTGATTACCTAAAGGTACGTGCATCATTTGCTTCTGTGGGACTATCATTTCCACGATGGTATGCAAATCCCAAATACACATGGGATGAAAACAAAAAGCAATGGAGCAGTCAGACAACATATCCAATGTATAACTTAAAACCAGAGCGCACTGATTCTTGGGAATTTGGTTTACAGACACGGCTGTTTAAACATTTTAATATAGACCTGACCTACTATTTAACCAAGACATACAATCAGACCTTTGACCCAAAGATATCAGCTTCTTCTGGCTATAGTAAGATGTATATTCAAACAGGAAATGTTAGAAATCAAGGATTAGAGTTAGCATTAGGATATAATAATACATGGGGAGATTTTTCATGGAGAAGCAATTATACATTCAGTATGAATCGAAACAAAATTAAAGAACTTGTAACAGCCTATGTACATCCTCAAACAAAAGCACTAATCACGGTTGATAAACTCGACGAAGGAGGTCTTGGTGCTGCACACTTTATCCTCAAAAAAGGTGGAACATTAGGAGATTTATATTCTCTTTCCGACATTCAACGTGATAGCAATGGGAAAGTGTACGTTGATGAAGATGGCAAAGTTTATAAAAATACAAATGTGGAAGACATAAAGCTGGGTTCAATATTTCCCAAAAGTAATATGGCTTGGCGTAATGAATTCTCATGGAAAGGGTTGAGCATAGGAGTGATGATAGCTGCTCGATTTGGAGGAATTGTTTACTCAGCAACACAGGCAAACTTAGATTACTATGGTGTATCCAAGACCACAGCTAACATTCGCGATAAAGGCGGAGTCCCTATTAACGATGGAGAGAACATTATTAATCCTGAAACTTGGTTTACAACTATTGGAGCCAGCGATGGTATTCCTATATTCTATACTTATAGTGCAACTAATGTTCGCCTTCAAGAAGCCAGCATAGGTTACACGCTTAAAAAGAACGTACTCTTTGGCTTTGGAGAACTTACATTCTCACTCGTTGGTCGTAATCTGCTGATGCTTTATTGTAAAGCTCCATTTGACCCTGAAACAACAGCTACAACAGGTAACTATTATCAGGGCATAGACAAGTTCATGACACCAAGTTCAAGAAACCTTGGTTTCAACATTAAACTTAAATTCTAATGTATCAAGACATGAAACATATAAATATTACCTTAGGAGTTGGCTTATGTGCTCTGCTTTTGACAACAACAATAAGTTGTACGAACAGCTACGAAGATTATAATCAAGATCCGTATGCAGTATCAAAAGAGGAGATGCAACGTAATGCTTACAGTTTAAGTTCAGCTCTTATAAACCTTGAAAGTTGGGTTATACCAACCGATGTAAATGCTAACCAATTTACAGAATGCTTATGTGGAGGTTCATATGGTGGCTACATCTCTGACTCTAACCCCGGTTTTGCAGGAAAGAACTTTGCACAATATAGTCCTGAGAATGGTTGGGATAGAGTATTATTCGTTGATTTTATTCCAAAGCTCTTTATCTATAGTAATCAGGTATATAATGTAACAGAAGATATTGTGCCTCGATCTGTAGCACAAATCATCAAAGTTGCCGGCATTCATCGCATTACCGATGCATATGGACCAATACCTTATTCTAAGGTAGGTGCAGATGGTAAAATCACCGCTCCATACGATTCGCAGGAAAATGTGTATAATCTCATGTTTTCACAGCTTGATAGTGCTATCACGAATCTGACTGCTAATCGCACAAATGACTTCAGCCCTAAGGCGGACCACGTGTATGGCGGTAAAGTAGAGAAGTGGATTAAGTTTGCCAATTCATTAAAACTCCGCTTAGCTATCCACATAGCAAAGGCTTCACCTGACAAAGCTAAACAAATGGCGGAAGAAGCCGTGAATCATACAATTGGTGTGTTTACAGACAACGCTGACAATGCAGAACTTACCATTTCAAGCACAAATCCATTCTATGTGGTCATGCATGAGTATAATGGAGTTGAGAATAATCACGGTGACTCTCGTGTAGGGGCTGATATTATAAGCTATATGAATGGCTACAACGACCCTCGTCGTGCTGCAATATTTACACAGTCAACCTTTACTAATGCTTCTAATGGATTCCATGGTTTACGCTCGGGCATTAGTATTCCAAGCCAAGCTGTTTCAAATATGTATTCGAACTATAAGGTTGCAACTGACTCTAAATTACTTTGGATGAATGCTGCTGAGGTAGCTTTCCTACGTGCAGAAGGTGCACTTCGTGGTTGGAATATGGGAGGAACAGCTCAAAACTTTTATGAGCAAGGCATTCGTTTGTCATTTGGGCAATGGGGAGTAACAGGTATAGACTCTTATCTTTCAGATAATTCCAGTACTCCAGAGCCTTATAATGACCCTGTAGGTCTTAATTCTTATAGTGGTTCTGTTTCTACAGCAACAATTGCTTGGAGCAACAGTGCATCTGAAGAAGAGAAACTTGAAAAGATAATTACCCAAAAATGGCTCGCTAATTTTCCATTAGGTCAAGAAGCCTGGACTGAATATCGCCGTACAGGATTCCCTAAGCTAATGCCTGTAGTTGTAAATAATAGTGGTGGAATCGTTAATTCAGAACGAGGAGCACGCCGTCTGTACTATCCACAGGAAGAACGTCTCAATAATAAAGAAAATAATGATGCAGCTCTTCAATTACTTGGAGGCCCTAACAATATGGCTACAGATGTATGGATTGCAAAATAGAACTATGCTAAATTTTAATGTAAAATTGATAATGAGAAAATTATGAAATATTATATTCAACATATCATTTTCGGAATTAGCACACTGCTCATGGCTTTCTCCATGGAGAGTTGTGACACAGATTACGAGCCCGTTAAAGTCAAAACACCAGGTATTTCGAATCAAAATCCCGAGTTATATGCACGATATCTCTCAGCCTTACGCACATATAAAAGTGGGAAACACAAGATTGTACTTGGATGGTTTGACAATAGTGAGAAGACCCCTGCTTCACAAGGTCAGAATATTATAGCAGTCCCCGACAGTTTAGACTATTTGGTTCTTACCTTACCTGAGAATCTCAATGATAGAGAACTTTCTGAAATGAAAGAGATAAAAGAAAAGAAAGGCATCCATACACTCTTTGAAATAAACTTCATAAGAATCAAAGAGGATTATGATGCAGAAAAAGAAGCTTTCGAAGATAATCCAGATAATGCTGGAAAGATTTTTAATTTGGATTTCAGAACCTATTTAGTCGATAAAGTTCAGAAGCGCTTAAAATTGTGTAGTACATTTAATTATGATGGGGTTGTTATGACTTTCTATGCTAAGACAAAGCTCTATATGACAGAAAAAGAGAAGACTGCTCAACGCACATTAGAGAATATCTTCCTCGGTATAGCAAAAGACTGGAAACAACGCCATCCAGAAAAGGTCTTAGCTCTTGCTGGGAAGCCCCAAAATGTTGACGACAAAAGTGTATTCGACCTATGTGAATATATTATAATCCCTTGCCAAGCATCTACGAGCGCAAGTGACATTGTGTATTCTATCAATAAAGCTGTTGTAGAAGGTGTACCAAACAATAAGATAATTCCGTTAGTATCCATGTATTCAAAAGACAAAACAGATACGAAGACTGGCTATTGGGGTAAATCTCTTTCAGTTTTAGGTACAGCAAAACTCGCTGCTCAACAACACACAGATTATCAGATTATAGGGTTAGCCATTGACAATGCCAATAATGATTACTATCATGTAAGGTTTGCATATCCTACGATAAGAGAAGCTATCTCTATAATGAACCCAATCGTTAAAATATAAAAATGATGAAAAATATATTTAAGTTTATCCCTCTATGGGCTACAATTCTTATTTTGACTGTGGCCTGTCAGAACAATGATGAAGATAATTTCTCCAACAAGGCTTTTATAGATGCCAAGGGAATGACTTCAGAAACCATTGTAAAAGGAAGCATCGGGACGCTTGTAAAGACAATTTCTATCAAAACTGCACGCCCGACAGAGAAAGATATTCATGCAGCCATTACTTATGACGGCACATTGTTAGAACTATATAACAAGAAGTATTATACATCAGCAGAACTACTTCCCGACAGCTGTTATAAAATATCAGAATCACAGATGACTATCAATAAAGGCTCGGTAAAAAGTAGTGAGGCAGCTATTCAGTTCCAAAATCTTGGAGGATTAGATCGTTCTAAAGTCTATGTTCTACCAATCAGTGTCCGCACTACTGACATAGACCTGTTATCCTCAGCCAAAGAATACTACTATGTGTTCAAGGCGGGTGCCTTAATCAATGTTGTTGGCGACATAGAGGGAAACTATTTGGAAATTTATCCATGGAAAACTTCAGGTCGTATTGATCACATGAATAAACTAACCATGGAAGCTCTTGTCTATCCTCGGGAATTAGACAAACTTATCTCTACGATTATGGGAATAGAAGGCAAATTCCTTATGCGTATAGGTGATGCAGGCCTGCCCCCTAATCAAATTCAGATTGCAACTTCTTATTCCAACTTTACAGACAGCAAACTACAACTCCAAACAAACACATGGCAACATGTGGCATTAACGTATGATGGAGATGATCAGACTCTAAAAGTATATATCAATGGTAAATTGATGTATGAAGAAGACAGAAGTATCAATATTAACTTAGAAGGTAATGGCTATGATCGTAATTTCCTTATAGGAAAATCTTATGACGATACCCGTGATTTGAAGGGCTGTATATCCGAAGTTAGAGTATGGGACGTGGTAAGAACCCAGGAAGAAATTGCCTCTCATATATATAATGTAGACCCAACAACAACGGGATTGGTTGCTTATTGGAAATTTGATGATAATTCATCACTCGTCATAAAAGATTATTCTGGCAATGGAAATGATTTGAAAGCAAATCATACGCTCTCATGGAAGAATGTTTCATTACCAGCAGCTAAATAACTTTTAATACTGATTATAATGAAAAATAAATATCTATCTGTCATCAAAGCAACTTTTATTTGTGTTGCGATTGCTGGCTTATCAATAGCATGTTCTAATACCATTGATGTGAATGGTGTTGACGAATCAGGCTACAATAATCCTGAAAAACCATTAGCTTTCCTTACAGATAAGTATGGAGTTAGCTTGCGTGATTCCTTATTATTTAATGTTGAAGGGGCTACAAAGTTTTATGTAAACCTAACAGCTCCCTCGAAAGATAAACAAGAGTATTCTGTTTCATATGACGCTTCTGTCCTTGAAAGCTACAATACAAAACACAAAACACGATATCAAGCCTTACCAAACAACCTGGTTACAATTGAAGAAAAGGCCATTATTGAAGCGGGGAACAACACATCTGAACCTATCAATGTGAAGTACACTACTGCTGCAGAATTAGAAAAAAATGGAATCTATGCTATTCCATTACGCCTAAAAGGAACACATGACAATGTGTCGAAAGAGAAAGGTGAGTTTATTTTATTCGTACAAGACATTACAAAAATGCCTAATTGTCATAAAGATAATGGGCTACAAGTAATCAGCTGTATGGAAATCAACGACACTAACCCACTCTATAACCTCTGTTTCACATTAGAACAATCTGGCAAATATCTCTTTGATCAAGTTATCTTGTTTTCTGGAAATATCAACTATAACTTAGAAACACAAGAAGTTTATAATTACAACAATGAAAATATATCTCATGTGCTGCAATACAAAGAGAAGTATTTAGAACCTTTACAACAGAAAGGCATGAAAGTTATTTTGGGCATATTGGGTAACCACGATCGTGCGGCAATAACAAATCTTTCTGATGAAGGTTGCAAGCATTTCGCACAAGAACTCAAAGCAAAGGTTGAAGCCTACAACCTTGATGGCGTATTCTTTGATGATGAGTATTCAAGCAGAGGAAATTATCCTGGATTTGTTTCTGGTAATAATGCTTCAAGACTGTGTTATGAGGTGAAAAAAGCTATGCCCAATAAACTTGTCGAGGTTTATGTATATAGTGGAACAGGTTCTCTCTATAGTGTCGATGGCCATCAACCAGGAGAATTTGTTGACTATGGGATCCATGATTATGGTGGGACTTCCGACCTGAGCAGTAATTATCCGGGTATGCCTAAAAGTGGCATGATCTTAGGCTCCATTGAATGTGCCCGTGGATATGCTTCATCTTCAAGTGTATACATGAGAATTAAAGCTAATGGCTATGGTGGAACAATGGTGTTTGGCTTAGACCCGAAACGTACTCCAAATTATGTTCTCAATCGAGTTGCGCAAGCATTCTATGGGGAAAACGTTTTGCAAACAGGTGTATATAGAAAAGATTGGTAGACATTTAAAGAATAAACAAAGATGAAAACACGATTAATATATTCATCATTAATTTCATTGTTACTTGCAAGCGGATTCTCCGCTTGCAGTAACACCCCTGAAGTTAATCCGAAGGATATTACAACAAAAGAAACAGAACTGAAATTAGAATCTGACACGCTGATGGTTCCTGTAGGTGAAGAAACCTCAACCAAAATCATTAATGGTGGTGGAAACTATAAGGTTATCAATGAAGCTCCAGAAATAGCTGTTGCAACCATCAATAAAGATAATATCAATATCAAAAGCTTTAAACAAGGTTTTACAGCATTTATCCTATCTGATGATGCAGATAACTATAAACGTATAGTTGTAAAATCCATGTACACTTCAATCGTTCTTGATACGAATGAGATTAATATCAAGAAACTTCTCGGTCATGACTTAAGTGATAAGACTATCATCATAAAAAAAGGTAATGGAGATTACGAAGTTGAAAGCGGAGATGAAAATGTGGTAAAGTTTGTAACAATACAACAAGACTCTATCGTACATATCCGTGGCATTCATACAGGTGAAACCACTATCAAGATTACAGATGCAGCAGGGCTTACAGCTCAGGTAAAAGTAACAGTAAACGAAACAGACATCCCATTCACAGACGAAGAAAAACAAGAAATCATGAATAGTGATGTCAAACGCGTTTTCTGGGATGAAGACTTACAGCAATGGACACCTGAGCGTTATAATTATCTCACAGCATTCAATCACAAAGTAGGAACAGAAAACCGAGTTGGTTATGAGTATTCTGATTATAGATTTATTCGCATTTTCTTCGATGGAGATGAGTCTGTTGGCGTATATGAGAATGCAAGAGTAGACGCCTGCCCACAATGGTATGGAGAAATAACCCACTATGCCCCCGCAAAAGTTGAGATCATTAAAAATGATGGCACCAACGTGTGGGGAATTGTCTCCGTCATAAAAAATAAACGACTTTATCGTGGCTATTTCTGTCTACCTAAACAATAAAAGTATAAACAACAAAATATCTAAAAAGGCTTATTCCCCATTATATGTTAGGGAATAAGTCTTTTTTCTTGAATGAAATCAAAGTATGAGATTATGCCTTGTAAGAAAGACTCCTCACATGGTTAACACAATTAAAATCGTATCATAAGATGAGGGAAGTATAAAAGATTAGACCCTTGACATAGTTGAAATTACACTATTCAATGATTTATTCCACATAGCCATCATATAATCTGTTAGCTACTGGCACTCTTCTTTTGTCTTAGCTATCTTTGATACTTCATTGAGTAGAGGATTAAACAGAAGTGTTGCAAAAGCCTTTACTTCTGCTTCATTCACGCTTGAAAACTTCGTCAAGTGTTTGGCCTTTACGGCTCAGGATATGGCTCACGTTCCATATCTACCACACTTGGTATTTCCCGTACAACCATCATGAAGTATCTTCGTATTTTTAATGAATCTTACGCGCCTATATGGCTTCCCGCAACTCACTTTTTAAAGATTTTGTTGCTTGCGAGCTTCCCGCAAATCACTTTTTAAAGGTTTTGAAGCTTGCGGGCCTCCCGCAAATCACTTTTTAAAGGATTTGATACTTGCGGGCCTCCCACAAATCACTTTTTAAAGGTTTTGGGGCTTGCGGGCCTCCCGCAAATCACTTTTTAAAGGTTTTGACGTTTGCGGGCCTCCCGCAAATCGCTTTTTAAAGGATTTGATGCTTGCGGGCCTCCCGCAAATCACTTTTTAAAGGTTTTGGTGCTTGCGGGCCTCCCGCAAATCACTTTTTAAAAGATTTGGTGCTTGCGGGCCTCCCGCAAATCATTCCGCAAAAAGTTTAGAGTTTCCGCGCTTGGCGAAAGTCGTTTCCCAAATGGTTTGGAGTTTCCGCGGCCGGCGAAAATCATTTCCCAAATGGTTTGGAGTTTCCGCGGCTGGCGAAAATCATTTCCCGAAAGGTTTGACGTTTCCGCGCATGGCGAAAGTCGTTTCCCGAATGGTTTGACGTTTCCGCGCATGGCGAAAGTCGTTTCCCGAATGGTTTGGAGTTTCCGCGCATGGCGAAAGTGTGTATAACTATCTATCAATAGCCAATATTCTTACCAAAAGACTTGACTGGATAGAATTGGTGGAAGAAAGAGAGTTAGAACCAACTCCTCAACATGAGAACATAAGAGGGAAAGAGGAAAAGCCATATTAGTTATAATCTATTTAAGAATTCCTTAGAAGCGATTTTCTTACTGCTGTCGAGTTTCAACTTACCAAAATTGTAACTCAATTTCACTATCAGGCGTTGGGTATCACCGCTGGTATTCATCGTTGTCCGTATATTATTGTATTTCATTGTCCAGTTGTTCGACCTGTCGGTATGGAATATGTCATTAGCTGCAACTGTGACGTTCAGCCTATCCTTCATCAGGCGAAGTATGTAGGCAAGATTCATAGTCCACGAACTCTTATGATCGAACAACGTGCTTGTACCTCCACTGTCGAAAGAAGCATTAAATACAACTAACGAATGGTTATTCAATGCCCACTGCGCATTCGCATCAACATACCAGGATGCCTTGTTCCACGAATGTTCTTCTCCTAGATAGTTTGCCTTGACAAAAGGTTGGGTAAACGAACCTGTTACGTCACCTCGAACAGGACCGAGCGAATAGTTATAAATAACAGTAGCCACAATATTCTCTGCCTTATTGAAGTTCACAGGCATCCACTTTATATTCTTATTGTCAACTGATGTCTCTGTCCATAAAGGGAGTTCCACTATTTTATCATGATTTCTATTATAAGCTATCGAGGTGGACAAATCGCCATAGTTGTAGCTTAGTTTCACGTTAGTGGTAACATTTGGCTTCAACTGCGGATTGCCTACCTTATATGAGATGGCATCATAATAATAAAGCCCAGGATTCAAATTGGCAAACGACGGGCGCCCAATGGTCTGCCCCACAGATAGACCCACCGATGACTTAGCAGTCAGTCTCCTCGTAACTACCAAATTAGGGAACAGTCTCCATTCTGTAGAGTCTGCAAACGCTCCTGATACGTCGGTCTCCAGCTTTCGATGGTCAGCTTCCATTCTCAAGCCACCTTGCAGATGAAAGTTCTTAATTTGTCTCGATAGTGACAAGTATGCACCATATAGGCTCTCGTGAGCATCGTACGCCTCTGCATCTGTATTGTAGGCATAGTTACCCTTGTTGCTCATGGCCGAGAAGAAAAGTCCCATCGACACATCGGCCCACTTGCGGTGGCTATTGTATGATAGGCGTGCACCACCGATATGATATTTTCCTTCACTTTCTGTAGCAACAGCAGGAACAGTGGCAGCCAATCCTTTCTCATCGGAGCGGCGTAGCGCATAATCGGCAATGAATGATAGAGTACGTGTGGAGTCTATTTCGTTCCTGTAGTTCACGCTGACACTGTGCAGAAAGTCGGTTCCTCGTTTCTTTTGACCGAAAGCCATGTCGTTTCCATCCATCGTCTGCCTAGTAGGTTCGTTGAGATGGGTGTTACCTACATTACCTGTATATTGGAAGCTGAACAACTGCTGTCGGCTGATATCCCAGTTCATAGAATAGAACCAGTCGAACTGCCGGGCATTCCCATGCGTATGTCTTTCTTTTGCACTCTCTATAGTCTTTTGTGGCAGGAACACAGTCTCGGTAGTATTGTCTATCTGCGTTGTGTTCACATACGAGAACCCTGCCGTAAGAATATTGCTCACCTTCTTATATTTCTCGTTGATGGTCACATTCGCTATATTCATATAGTCTCTAGCAAAGACAGACGTATTGCTTATTTCCGAAGAGAGTGTGTTCCCCAATGCCGATTTGGTGGTGATATACACAACTCCATTATTGCTGGCACTATATTCTGCATTTGGGTTGGAGTCTACCACTATCTTATTTATTTCCGATGCAGGAATAACTTTCAGTTCCGCCATGTCTACAGGTCTTCCGTTCAGTACAAACGTGGGCGTCCCACCCTCCAACAACTGCAAGTCGGAGGTCAAACCAGGAATCCTTCCCAGTACGTCGATCACCTTGCCCATATATTGCAAATATGAATGTGCCACATCCACCGTTATCTTGTTCAATCCTACTTTTATTGTAGTTCTTTTCCCTTTCACTATAACACCGCTCAACTCCGTGGCATCCATCTTCATGCGTATGGTACCCATCTCTCGCTCGTTGCAATCTCTATAAACTGTCTGATAGCCAATAAACGAAAACTTCACGATACCTCCACTGCCAGAGGGCTCTATCGTGAAGGTGCCATCCTCACGTGTCATCGTTCCTTTCACCAGCGAGGAATCTTGCCTTGAAAGCAGCACCACATTTACAAATGCAAGTGGTTCACCCTTCTCGTCAACCACCCTTCCGTTTATCTCTTGTGCTGACAATCTTACAGATAATAGCAACAACATCAAAATAGTTAATAATTTTCCCATATTACACAATTTTATAAAAGCGAATGTTTCAAAAAAGACCTCATTCCATCTTCATATTGACAACATTGCTTTACTTTGTACATTAAAGTCTATTCAATAATCATGTCTATTCATTATCTTTTTGACGCTGCAAATATACAAATTTATATTGTTTAAAACAAAAAAATAGTTTTATTCTTGCTATTTTTTTTGCTATCCGACAGAACTTAAATAGTAGTATCTAAAATTATATTATTATTAATTCTATTTATAAATTTCATATACTATTTATATTTACCTATATACTTTTTATTGGAGAATATTGAGATGACCCCGGATGGAAAGTTATCAAGCGAGACTTTCCTCCAAAAGCTACATTAATCAGATAGATAGGTTCGGCTGTAAGAGTTATTGTAGCATAGCAAGGATGGAGGTTTTAGTCAAGATGCAAAAAGAAGATTAAGAAAATGAGACCTCTGCATATATTTCCGACGAGTATTAGGAATGAAGATCCTAAATAATATAAATCCCACTGAAATATAGCGCGAGGATAAATGCAACTCAAGCTAACAGGATGATAATAGAAAAATGTATAAAATAGCACGTGAATTACAAAAAAGATGTATCTTTGTAAGCGGTATCACATATCCTGCGGTAAGAACCAAAGAAGCACGGCTTAGAGTTAGAGTATTGGCTTCTCACGAGATAGAACAATTAGAGCAATTAGTGACTGCTCTTTTGGAAATCAGAAAATCAATTCCTTTTTAGATGGCAGAAGAAGAAAATAAACCCAAAAGATACAGAAGGACAAACGTCGATATACAGGCAGACATTATCAAGGCAGCAGAAAGTCTGATCAAGAAAAAAGGCTTTGCATCAATGTTGGTGACAGAACTCATTAAAAAAGCCAGAATAGAGCCGCTTGTTTTCTATAACAGATATGATAATCTTAGCGAATTTTATGATGAATTCGTTAAGAGATACGACTATTGGTTTAAGGATATCTTAACTGGTGTTCAATTTCCTACAGATTCAGAATTGGGCTATATCAGTATTTTCAAGGATGTACAGAAAGCACTTCAAGATAAATCAGCGATGTTGGAACTGTTACGCTGGGAGATTGCTGAAGGAAATGAGATCACAGTCCGTACGGCCATGCTCAGGGAAATGCACACTTTATCTCTTGTCAATATCTATGAGGAGAAATTCAAGGACACTGGTATTGATATATCCGCCATATCATCCCTGATAATCGGTGGCATTTATTATCTCAACCTTCACAGAGAGCGTTCCAAATTCTCAGACATTGACTTGAATACGGAACAAGGCAGAAAGCGTATAGAAAATGCCTTAGAGGAACTTGGACACATGATATTCCACTACCATGAAGTAAATAATTATAAAAAAGTAGTTGCTGAAAGAATGAAAGAAAATGGCATCAGCGATGAAATCATAAAAAAGTGTTTGGATTAAACGATACAGTTCAAAGAGATTCCCCACTTATCCAGCGTGATAATTGGGAATTTTCTTATTATAGAAACTATATTGGAAATACTCATCTAAAGTGCTCCCCCCCTTTGGCTCATTTAAGCTGGCCCTGTTGTAATCATGCAAAGTGGCCCTATAGAAAAATATGATTTCGGTACAAGTGCTTAAAGGACAAGGCTCTGTAATAAAATGCAGGTCGTATAGGTAACGATTTAGAAATGAGTGAAGTACACTGATACACAATATTTTGAATAACCAAAGAACGCTCACTATTTTACTTGCAAAGGTATTAATTTACGAGGAAAAGTAAGCGTTCTTGTGTGACTTTCTTCTTAAAATTTTGTCGAGAAGAAATCTAACAATGAAAAGAAGGCTTTACGGTTTTACAGTCGTCGCAAGCGTTTACGATTGATGAGCTATTTCCATTTCCGTTAGCACCAGTCGGAAATGAGAAGTCCGTTGATAGTCAGGTATGGTCATTTCTTCTCATCCTTGATTATGTGAATTTCACAAACCTCTTCCGTAAAACGTCTCTTGTATAGTATAGTCTCAAATAGACTTTTTCCGTACTTCGTTAGGGAATTTCCGTGCGATACATTTCCTCTAATTCTATCCTCCGAAAAGTTTATCTTGTGGACATGAGGCGGAGAATCAGAAGTTAATAGAAGCCCACTGAAAAAGTTTTTTATCCAACTCCTCTCTTCCTTTTACCGTGTTCTGCAAGAGAACGACTTTCTTTTGAATTTTATTCACTTCTATAACCATGTAACATATTTTTATTGTGAACTAAGCAGTTTTAATCTCATTAGTTTAATTGTTTGCTGTTACTATTTTCTGAACCAGATAGCCTATTAATAATAATAAAGAAAATATTATTGTCGCAGCAACCAGATACATCAGAAATAGCATAAGCACTTTAAATATTCTATTGACAGGCCTTATATCTGTGTATTTGTAATAAAATTCATTTTCTTGCCTAATCTTAGAAACTAACGCCTCAAGTTCATTTTCAATCCTTTTAATTGTTTTTAATGTCAGTTCCTCATTAGTCGTTTCATCAATTGCGATTCTTGTTGTATTGTCAAATATTTCCTTGCTTATATAGGCAGATTTAAGTCCATCAAGTAATATCTTTTGCAGATTTTCTTTGAATTCTGTATTTAGGGGGAAGTAGGCTATGAAATGAAGATTAGCATTAAGTTCAGAAAGAATCTGAACCCTTTTTTCAAAGTATTTTACAAATGTGTTTCTAGAATTTTCTATAGGCTTTTCTATAAGCGTTTTTATAAGCCATGTTATAAATACAATAATGGAAGAAAATACTAGAGTAGTTAATTCCGGACTTGATTCTTGTATTTTAGTAACTATATCCATTCTCTTGTCCCTTTTTTCTGCAGATTAAACATACTAGAGAATATTTTCTTGATTTCATAAATAAATCCTCCATCTTTAGAGTAATCATTCATTGGATTTTCATTTCTTAGAACTGCAAATGTAAGTTCCGTGTTACCAAAAACAGCGAATCTTTCAGTATTATTATTGGTAGTTCCTGTCTTTAAAAATACGTTATTAATATCTATATTCAGTTTGTCTCTAAAGACATTATTAAGAATTTTGAGGCAGTCAGATTTAATACCGTCGTTTATATCTTGAGAAAAAAAGGTAGAGTATACAAAGCAGAGTTCATATAAAGAGATCCCATTTTCTGTAGCTCCTAATAAACTTGACAATGTAAATGAAGAAAGAGGTTTATCCAAGAGCTCTGATAGATATTTAAGTACCTTTTCTACACCAACTTTCCCCGAAGCATTAATAAATACATTGTTATTAGAGAAATATAAGGCATCATCTATTGAGAGACAACCTTTAAAGGAAGAAGCTTCTCTAACGTCCCAATTCAGATTATTATATGTAGTTGGAAATACTTCATACTTATTAATGCCCTGTTCTCTCAAGAAACAATATATAAATGGCTTTAACGTGGAGCCTACATTTGTTTTGTTTGTAAAAGCATAATCAGTTCCATAAGAACTTGAGAATGCTACAACTTTTTTATCTCTAATAGCAATGATCGATATTGGGTATTTTGATTCCCTTACATTTTTTACAACAAGAGCTTGAATTTCTGTATTTATGCTGGAAAATAACGTTTTGGCTTTATCGTCTACCCTTTCCACAATAAAAGGAAGTGATGCTGGTCTAACAATAACTAACTGATTACAGAATATTTGGGGATAATTTTTGATCAATTTGTCAAACTTGCCGTTTGAAATAACATTCAAGGTCGTCAATTTTTTACTTATAAACAAATATCTCCTTTTTGTTTGTTCGAGATTCTGAGAATAAAAATTTGGTCCTCTTAAGATGGTAATTAAGAAAAGAAGTTGAGCGTGTGATAGTTGATTGACTTCTTTCTGAAAATAATAAAGCCCAGCAGATCTTATACCGCGAAGATTCTTTCCAAAGTAAATATGATTAAAATACAGATTTAAAATCTCTTCTTTCGAATACTTTCTTTCTAACTTAAGAGCTAAAGTAGACTCTTTGAGTTTTCTAAAGATGGTTTTACTGTTATCTTTAAGTAAATTTCTTGCAAGTTGTTGTGTAATAGTACTACCACCTTGAACAATACGCCCAACGATTATATTAACAATTAAAGCTCTTAAAATTGCTTTGATATCAATACCTCTATGTTTAAAAAAGCGAACATCCTCAATCTCTATAAGAGCTTCTTTTATTGAGGATGGAATATAATTTGATATAGCATGGCATTCGCTATTGCTAGAAGTAACTCCAAAAGGAATGAAACTCCCATCTTTTTTTGAGTAAATCACAAAACCGTCAAAATCATCCATCTTCTAATTATAAATAAATCCTAAAAATTTAAGGGATAAGCTTTCTGTTATTAAAGAACGCTCACTGTTTCAGTTGCAAAGGTAATATTTTGGGTGGAAAAGTGAGCATTCTTTCGCGTTTTTCTTCTTTGTCGATGAAAGAAAGAGCGATTACAGCCGTTGTGAGCGATTGCGGTGAATGAGTTGTTGCCACTTCTGCTCACACCAGTCGGGGACGGACAGACCATTGATGATAAGGGTTGGTTGACGCTTCTCATTGGTCGTGATACGGAGTTCGGCATTCTCCTCGGTGAAAGTACGCTTGTACATTCCCGAATACACATCAGCTGTACTACGTACCGCAACTTGCTTTTGGTGCATTCTGACAAAGGTGTCGTCATCGATGTCCATCTTGCGGAGCAGTAGACGAATATTAAGCAAGAGGTAGAAGCTGTGGAAGAAACGCTTGATAAAACTCCGTTCCTCCTCATACGTCTTGATTTCCTTTTGCTGTTCAGCTATGGTCTTGTCTTTAGCTGCAACGGTATCCTGCAGGAGAATAACCTCCTTGCGGATTTCAGCTTTTTCCTTTTCTGAAAGGAACTTCTGATTCTCCATATCCTTTTCCAACTCTCCGATACGCTTCTCCGCCTTGTCAAGTTCCGTATTGCCAAAGAGCGAGTAGAGCGTACCCTTTACCCGAAGTTTACCTGCCTGATTTTCCAATTCCCTTATCTTTTCGATAAGTTCGGCTTCTTCGACTTGTTTCTGTTTAGTCTCTTTGAGTAGTTCCTTGTAATACTCCATATTGGAGCGATGCTTGGCTTCAGAGCCGTACAACCCTCTCTCCAGCCCGAAAGACTTCATCTGCTCTGCGTATGTGGTTTGGTACTCTTCCAATTTCTTCGGGGTAAGCATGTCATCGGCACAGAGCCGTACCTTGTCTTTCTTTGTCTTGTACTTCCGTTTGCCATTCTCGGCTTCCGTCTTGGCTTTCCGTCTTTCTCCTTGTACGATGGGTACTACCGTTGCATGGATATGCGGTGTTTCTTCGTCTGCGTGTAGTGTGGCTGCCACCACATTTTCCTTTCCAAAGGTGGAGTAAAGCCACTGCATTGTGCTGTCGCACCACTCACCCAAACGCCCTTCGCTTTCAAGTCGGAGCATATCCTCGTGCGAGCCTGAAAGAATAAATCGCAAAGCCTTGACTTGATTGTCTGCCACCTTCCGATAAATGTTTGCCGTGGCAATGCGGTGTTCTATGGCTTCCGTGCGGTTGGTGACATTTGTAGGGAATTGCACCAGCTCACGGTTGAGGTGCGTGCGGGTGGCATCGACGTTGTTCGGCACGAATGTACGCTCGATGTGGGCGGTCATTGCTGAGTCGTTGCCACGAGCCTTGTCTATGTGTAATACAGCGTAGCCCATAAGTTGAAAGTTGCTTTTAGGGGTATCCAAAGGGGCGGAGTCCCTTGGCTCAGGAGGGCTTTTTCAGCGGTAACGGAGTGGAGCGTGAAGAAAATGCCCTAATGAGCTATGGCATTTCTGCTAAATGCCGCTCCGCCCTGCCCGAAGCTCGCCTTTGTGGTGCTTGCATTCTCTGAATGCGCAGTGGCTTTGTTTCTAAGTTTCTTTTGGAGAAACTTACAGTTGGGAAAACTGCCATCACTCTCGAAACAAAGCCATCTGTCCGTTTTTGTTCTCTAAGGATATCCGATTAATATTTGGTTTTGATTGCACTCTTTTGCCTTATCTGCGAAATCCTTGTTTGACAATCGATTGAGGTTTCTTCTGTTTCTGTTCCATCACTTTCTGGCGAGAAACGTGGTACTCGTTAAGGTCTTTATATCCGCCATAATGTCGGCTCATATCCTCTACGTTCATTCTTACCGAATGAAGAATTTGCATGGCTTGCCATCCTGCTTCATCGTTGTCAAGAAAAGCACGGACGTAGGCAATACGATGTTCACGGAGATATGCAACGGCTCTATGGATATTGCTTACGGAGTTCAGCACAAGGCAAGGGGCTATTTCTTTTCCTTTCATAGTGAGATAGGAAAGGAAGTCCATAAAGCCCTCAAAGATACAGTGAGAGGTGTTGTTCGTTCCTCCTGCAATCACAGAAATATCCTTTGGTGCGATAGTTCCCTTAAATGTCTTGTCGTCCCGAAGTTCATACCCTCCTGCACGGTTGGCAAATCCTATGGCGGTGTAAGTTTTTCCTCCTACCTCGTAGCATACGGAACGCAGGTAGGGTTTGGCAAGTGAGAGGTCAATCTTGCGTTCCTCCTGCAAATAGTGTTGCAAGTGTGGAGGCAATTCCTCACTGATACCGAGAATGCGCCTTGCACTCGGGGACTGTGCTGTAGCTTTTCCCTTTGGAGGAGTTGCCGGGTGAAAGGGAAGGGCGTTCCCAGCCAAATGGGTCATTGCTTCGTGAGCATCGCACCCTTGTAACAACATCACAAGGTCTATGATACTACCGCCTTTGCCCAAACCGAAATCGTACCAGAGGTTGCGTGCAAAATCCACTTTCATACTGGCATTATGGTCTTCCCGATAAGGTGCGTTGTAAAGGGCATAACTGCCGTATTTCTTGACGGGCTGCATGCCATAGGCATGAAGATAATCCGCTATGGGTATATTCTTGATGTTTTGTAAGTTGTAATATTCGTTGTTCATAGTTGCTATCGTTGAATTTTGATTGTTCGATATTTTATTGTTCGCTCTGTTTTCTATTTTTGGAATTTCCCCTTTTTATCTTACTACCTTTCGACACTCGGATAAGTAATTGACAATGAAAGAGAAAAGTGTAACACTTCTTTCGGTTTTATCTTTCTACACCTTTTCTTATTTATTCTCTCTCGTAGAAACGTAGAAAGATGGTAGTAAGCTGTGTCGCAAGATGAATACCCTTTGCAATCCTTTTTCTTTCACTGTATTATCCTTGTTTGTAGTAATGTAGTAAGGAGAATAGGAAAGAAAAGAGAGGGGAGTATAACAAAGGGAGATAGGTAACAACTGAATGCTATGGTGGCTGATCGGGGAAAATCTTGCGGACGGCATACACATATACGGGATTGCCATTTACCCTGCGGCATTCTCTCGCATATCCTACCTTTCGCAGGGCTTCACCCATCCGTTTGGGTGAGAGTTGCTGTCTGGTATAGACAGAGAGATAACCCACTATTTCCGAATTGGTCATATAGAAACGCTTGGTGGCTTTCTCCGCTTCTGTGGGAAAGGTGAAATGGCGGAGCAACAGTTCCATTTCTGCCGTATAGACTTGGAAAGCCTCGCTGTTTCGGTGCAGTTCGGCAATTTCCTCATCATTGAACCAATAGCGAAATCCGTCTTTCAGCAATGCTTTGGCTTCGCCATACACGGCATCCATTGGGATTGTCTTGGCTCGGTCTATATCTATTGCAAGCACCTCAAAGGGGAGGAAGCGTCTGCTCCCTGTCGGGTCGGTGAGGAAGTCGTTGCCATTGACCGATGCTACGAAACTTGCCAAGTGCGGTCGTTCTTCGATGTGTTTCTCATAAGGCATACGGTACTTCACCTGTGGACAGGTAATCAGGTTCTTCAGTTCATTCTCGTCTCGTTTGTTTAGGGCTTTGAGCTGGTCATCGATATTGATGATGAGGTTCTGCCCGATGAGGCTCAATACGTCCTTTTCCTGTGGATATATCTTTCCTGTATATTGATAGTCTGACAGTGCAGGTGGGCAGAGCAGGTCAAGAAATGTGGTTTTGAATTTCCCTTGCTCACCTGTCAGTACAAGGCAGGTGTGGTTACGGCACTGCCTGTCATCCATCGCATTGGCGAACACTGCTACTAGCCACTTGGTAAGGTATTCCTTCCATTTCTCAGGATTGGCTACGCTCACGCAGTCTGCAAGTGCGGTAATCGCTCCTTTCTTGGCTTCTTCCATTATCGGTAAGCTGTGGAAATAATCCTGTACAGGATTGATGCGTGGGGAGAAATCGCTTTCGATGATGCTGTACAGGTTCTCGGGCGAAGTCTGCACGCCGGCTTCCTTGTCCAATGCCCGTCTGAGCGTGTTGATGCGGTAGCGGTCTATGGCTGTGTAATCGCCCGTTCCTCGTGGACGATACTCCGCTCGGTTTAGCACGGTGTTGTACCGAAAATCGTACCGAGCCGAAAGGAATTCTTCTATTTGGGTATTCCTTGAAGTGTTATCTTTGTTTTCTCTTTTCATTGTGCGGATTGCTTTCTGTTACTTGTTTTTGATATTTGGCACGTTTTCGAATGCCAAAGCCAAGTTAGGTAGCCTTTTTCGCAGAGCCAAATGTGGCGGTGTTCTTGCATCAGAGTACATCACTTTTCTCTGCTACTGCACTATGGGAAAGCCTCTTTTATCACAAAAACAAAGAGAAACAGGTAAAAGAAGTATGCGGATTGCACGAAAGAAAACTGTGCGGTCTGCAACCTTTCGCAAGGTTTCGCACTATCCGAAAGGGACAAATGTCTTTTCGGGCGATGCAGGAGAATTTGAAAAGGGAAAAACATGGATGTATGGTGTGCGGACTTCCTGCCGTTTCCCACTTCTTCCCTGCTTTTCCCTACCTCTTCGGGAATCGAAATCCACTGCTTACTTTTGCGTCAGAAATCAATAATAACGCAAATAAAACAACAACGAAAAATGAGATTTACAGCTATTGACACCTCCGCTTGGGAGGAACTGAAAGAGAGCATCGTGGAGCTGACCGACTGCTTTAACGAGCATTTCGCCCCACCTGCCGAACTGCCCGACCTCCTGCACAATGGGGATGTTTGCCGAATATTGAATATCAGTAAGCGAACACTCCAGCACTATCGGGATACCTCCGTGCTGCCCTTCATTCAAATCGGGCATAAATGCTATTACAAACGTGAGGATGTTGAGAAACTCCTCGCCAAGTCTGACCCTCATAAATAAAACGAACTATGGAATATGAAACCATCAGCAAAGAAACGCCCGAAATGAAGCAGCTCATCTCGGGCATCAGAAACCTCACAAAGCGTGTGCGGGCAACAGCACAGACACACCGCCCCCTATTCGAGGGAGAACTCTATCTCACAGGAAGAGAGGTCTGCGAAAGGTTGTTCCTCTCTCCCCGTACCTTACAGGACTATCGGGACAAAGGTATTTTCCCATATACGCAGATTGCTGGAAAGATTCTTTACCGATTGTCAGACCTGCAACGAATTTTGCAAGAGAATTATCGGAGATAAATATTTGTAAGAGGTGTTTTCTTGCCGCTTGGCAGCCATACAGAAAGAGCTTGCCGAATGATCGCCCAAAAGATACCGAGCAATATTGCACTCGCTCGGTATTTTTTTGCTGATTACTCGGCATTTTCGCAATAGATTGAGTATATTTGCGTTATTAAACTTATAGCAACAAAATGGACGACACAATGATCAGAGTCAAGTAAGAGAATGGTTTAAAATAGCGAAGTAGTGTCAGAAAATAATGGAAATAAGTAATATACTTAATCGAATTCTGCAAATTGAACATGGCTTTCAGCACATCCTTGATGGGACTGATGAAATCCTTTCGACATACTCAAAGGAACAGTGTTTTGAATTTGCTATTGAATTGTTTAAGCACGAAGCCTATCAAGCACGAATGTTGGCAACAACAGTCTTGGGTAAATTGGCAATAGAAGATGATGATGCACTTCATTTTCTGAAAGAACAAGTAAGCACTGATGAAAATTGGCGTGTACAGGAAATGCTTGCAAAGGCTTTTGATGAAGTTTGCAAATCCAGAGGATATGAAGCGTCCTTACCTATCATTGAAGAGTGGCTGAATGATAACAATCCCAATGTTATCCGCGCCGTAACGGAGGGGTTGAGGATTTGGACAAGTCGCTCGTTCTTCAAAGAAAATCCATCGGTGGCTATTGCTCTAATCGCAAAACATAAGTCACACGAAAGCGAATATCTAAGGAAATCCGTAGGAAACGTTTTAAGGGATATAAGTAAGAAGCACACAGAATTGATACGGCAAGAAGTGGAGCGATGGGATTTATCTAATCCTCGGATTATGTTTACCTACAAACTTGCAGCGAAGTTATTAAAGTAAAAAAGATACATCAATGAAACAGAAAGTATTATTTATCCTATTGAATGAATATACCGATTGGGAGGGAGCTTTTCTCTCTACAGCTCTTCATGTGGGTGTTATACCGGACAGTGAAGTGAAGTACGAAGTGCATACCGTTGCCCCGACATCGGAATCCGTCTGTTCCATCGGAGGTTTCAGGACTTTACCCGATTATTCTTTCGAGAATATGCCGAAAGATTATGCCGCTTTGGTGCTTATCGGTGGTAACCGTTGGGATTCCCCCGAAGCGGAACTTGTCGTCCCACTGGTGCAAGAGGCTTGGGATAATGGTAAATTTATTGGGGCAATATGCAATGGTGCTTCATTCCTATGTTCGCACGGCTTCCTGAACAACGTAAAACATACAGGCAACGGTCTTGACCAACTCAAAAAATGGGGCGGTACTGGTTACACTAACGCAGAAAACTATGTGGAAGCGCAAGCTGTCAGTGATAAGAATATCGTTACGGCAAACGGTGTAGGACATTTAGAATTCACTCGTGAGATGCTTCTGTTGCTGAAAGCCAACAGTCCCGAACAGATTAACCTGTGGTATGATTTCTACAAAAAAGGGTTCGTGAGATAGTTGTATTTTCCAGAAACACTAAACTTTATGATCGTAATATCAAACATAAAAGCCACGTTCCCGTGCAATTTACAGAGCGTTTGGCAAGTTGTAACATCGCTAACAGACTATTCGTGGAGAAGTGATGTTGAAAAGATAGAGGTCATATCAGACACGCAATTTGTAGAAATAACGAAGAATGGATATAAGACAACTTTCACGGTAACAGGACAAGAACATTTTTGTCTTTGGGAGTTTGACATGGAGAATGACAATATGAAAGGACATTGGGTCGGTGTTTTCTGTGGCAATGAAGAGAATGCTACGATTGACTTTACAGAACACATTGAGCCTAAGAAATGGTTTATGATTCCGTTTGTGAAGATTTATTTGAAATATCAGCAAGCCAAGTATGTCAGAGATTTAAGGAGGAAATTAAAATGCGTGTAATACCAGTATTTTATACCAAAATAGAAAAGCTATGCCACAAATATCTAAAGGAGGAAAGTTTATCTTCGGTATCTCTCATATTCGGGAAGATTTGACAATTCAGATACCGAAGCAAGCTATCCATGAATATGCTCTTGCTGATGTTGAAAACATCATTCTGATTACAGGAAGCAAAGCGACGGGAGGCTTCTGTATAATGACCTATCCACTTCTTTCTTCTTCAAAACTGTGTCATATATTGACAGATTGCCCCCAACTAAGGGAACAGACACTACCAATGGGCAAACTGATAACCTATAAAGGGAGAGGTTATACTTGGTTACCAATAGGAAAAGAAGGAGTTATCAGCCTCCCCCCTGATCTGATGAGAGAATTAAGTTTACAAGTTCATTCTAAATTATTGGCTATCCGAAGTAGCAATATCGCATTCACAATGGGAGCAAAAGGACCATTGTGGGAAAAAGTACACGCCTTCAATGGTGACATCACACAATATTAGTTATAGTAAGAACTTACTCCACAAAACGGAGCAAGTCCTTTTTGTTTAGCCTTATCCTCTCTTTTGTTGTATCAGCCTGTCCATATCCCTTGAAATCTTACTATCGGTGATTTGAGCGTAGATTTGTGTACTCGCAATGGAGGCATGCCCCATCATCTTGGCAATACTCTCAATCGGTATGCCTGCCTCCAATGTCAGCGCACCGAAAGAATGGCGGGCTACATGAAAGGAAAGAGACTGTCGAATACCACAAGACAGACCAATAGCCTTGAGGTGCATACCTATCTGTATTCTACTCATCGAGGTTGCAAAGATGGGGGTATCCTCTTTCTTGTCTTTCAGTGGGTAAAGCGAAAGTATCTGCTCGGCAATCGGGTGCAGGGGCGTGATGCTCTCTACACCTGTCTTTTTTCTGTACTGACGGATATAGCGTATTCCGGCATTGTTCGTCTGAATATCACAGTACCGCAACTTGCTAACATCAGCAAAAGCCAGACCTGTGAATACGGAGAAAAGAAATATCCTCCGCACAAATTCCGCCTGTTCATTTTGCAAGGGCATAGCCAACAGACGGGCTATATCCGTCTTACTCAAACAGCGAATCTTTCGCTCCACTCGCTCATACTTGGCATCCGCAAAAGGATTATAACGAATGGTATGCTGGCTCACAGCCCTATACATTAATCGACTTAGCCAAAAAAGGTTTTGTTTCGTTGAGGATAAGGCATAGCCTTTTCGCTTGAAATGGATGCGATAATCATTGAAAAACTCCATTGTGAGAGTTGATAGAGGAATATCCTCTACGCCTTTACTTTCCACAAAGCTTTCCAACTGCCTGTGATAGCTACGGCAACTTTGGTAAGTACCTGAAGCTCTTGTGGATTGAACGATTGACAGTTCCTCTCGACTAAGAGCAAGCAATGTGGTTGGATTTGCCCCGACACCTTGTAGATGGTTTTTAAGCAACTCGGCACTCACTGCGCCGAATTGCAGGAGCAACGTATTATATCCCTGCTCAATCTTCTCACGAAACGAATGCAAGCGTTGGTTCTGCTGCTTGTTGTTGGTTTCTTGTCGCTTTACACTCCAATCGCCGGGCGATGTGTTTTCTCCTGTGGACATCACGACTTTTGAGCCGTCTATCGTAATGCGGCAAAGGATTGCTGTTGTACCATCTGCTTTCAGTTTACTGCGATTGATGTAGAATAAAATGTTGAATGTACTGCGCATAATCTCAAAGGCTAAGGATTAAATCTTCTGTGAAAGAGAGAAAGCGATTAAATTCCTCAAATACTTTTTTCGGTGTTACATGGGCATAACACTCGGTGGTCTCAATTTTGCTATGACCAAGCATTTTACTCACCGTTTCAATCGGCACTCCATTCTCTAAGGTTATCAATGTAGCAAAGGTATGCCGTCCTACATGCGCGGTCAAGGGAATGGCAATCCCTGCTCTTAGTTGCAGAGCTTTCAGGAAGAAACGATAGGTCTCGTAACTGATAGTCGGTAAAAGCGTGTCCCGTTCATCCGAATGGTATGTATCAAGCAGAGTAACGGCTTGGGGCAGAAGTTTTACCCGACAAAGGGTATTAGTCTTTTGTCTTCTGAATTTAAGCCACATAGCCCCTGCATCATCCTGCACAAGATGTTCCTTGCGCAGATTCATCATGTCGCAAAAGGCTGTGCCTGCGTAGCAGGTGAACAGGAAAAGGTTACGGGCAAGTGTCAGTTCTGTTTCCTCCTCTTCTAATCGGACTTGCCTTATCTTGTCCAAAGAAGCCCTGGCCAAAGCTCTGGGCAATTTACTCTCTCCTCTGTCTATCTTGACAAGGTCAAAGAGAGGACGGTCTATGATACCCTCGCGAAAAGCCAAACGGCATACTTTCTTGACCGCCAAAGCCATCTTGCGGTAATAACTCTGTGAATGACCGTGTTTTCCCACGCTGTATTGATGCAAGCCGTCCAAGAAATCCTCGGTTAGTTGCCCAAAGGTGATGTCAGCGGTATGGTATCGCTCTAAAATAAAGACTTGCAGATGCTTTCGGAACATGTAATAGACCGAGTGCCAACGTGCCGTAATCTCCACACCAACTAATTGCTTTTTGTCTTCCACCATTTGGTCGTAGCGTTGTAAGAACGTAGTACGGTTCTGCATTGAGCCTTGAAATTGCTCCTTGATATCTTTTGCCGAGAACTCTATACCTCGCTCGCAAAGCGTTTGGTATGCTCGTTGTACAGAGAGGAGCAACTGTTCCAACTTCGCATTAGTTGCCACTGCTTCACGACTCTTTCCGTTCAGTCTACTCTCACGCACATTCCACAACTTGGGATTACACGATAGCTTACTGCTGAACTGAGCCATTGTGCGGTTATATGTTATTCTTCCCATTATCGGAGCTTGCCCCGACTTATCCATACCGCTCTTTTTGAGGTAGAGCAACACCTTCATTTTCCCTTTTTGCATACGCTTCTGTTTTTGTGGGCAAAGTTACCCGTTTTTGAAGCGTTTTCAGCTATGCAAAACATTGTGATTCAGTGTATAAACACCATATCAGTAGAAATCCTTACTATTGTGCTAACTGCTTCCTGTTACCTGTCTACGTCCTTTCACATTTGATTAACGATTTGGTAACGTATCTTTTGCACAAATCCGCATTTTCTGCACTTTCATCCTCAAAGCAATTCACGGCATAAATCCGTGTTTCTCACACATTCTCAATCACTTACCATCAATCTACATAATTCAACCTTTTTCTTGCATTTGCCCTATAGAATCATTTAAAGTGGTCCTGTTTTATTTTGTTTTTGAGTTTATCTTTTTGGTGTAAGAATATCCACAAGGGTATTTCTATTGCAGTTTCAATCGTTTCTTGCGCGCCTATATGGCCTCCCACAAATAACTTTCTAAAGGTTTTGTTGCTTGCGGGCCTCCCGCAAATCACTTTTTAAAGGTTTTGATGCTTGCGGGGCTCCCGCAAATCACTTTTTAAAAATTTTGATGCTTACGGGCCTCCCGCAAATCACTTTTTAAAGGTTTTGATGCTTGCGGGCCTCCCGCAAATCACTTTTTAAAAGATTTTGCGCTTGCGGGCCTCCCGCAAATCACTTTTAAAAGGTTTGGAGTTTCCGCGCATGGCGAAAGTCGTTTCCCGAAAGGTTTGGCATTTCCGCGCTCGGCGAAAATCATTTCCCGAAAGGTTTGGCATTTCCGCGCTCGGCGAAAGTCATTTCCCGAATGGTTTGGCATTTCCGCGGCTGGCGAAAGTCGTTTCCCGAATGGTTTGGCATTTCCGCGCTTGGCGAAAGTCATTTCCCGAAAGGTTTGGCATTTCCGCGCTCGGCGAAAGTCATTTCCCAAATGGTTTGGTGTTTCCGCGCATGGCGAAAGTCATTTCCCAAATGGTTTGGGTTTAGTTGTTGCAAAGATATGGAATAAGAATTTATCAGGGTTTTGGATTTACAACTATCAAGGAGCATCCATAGGGATAGTTTCAACGATTTTTTCCACATATTTTGTTCTACACACAAAAAATCGTTTGATAGAATAAAATTAGAAAGTAAATCCAAAACCTACCCTTTTATAAAAATAAAAAGCGAGCAGGAAATACATTCCTGCCCACTTATAAATATATTAATATAACTCTACTTCTTATTGCTGTGGAGCTGCTTCTGTTGAATCAAGACCTAATGCTGCACGTGCATTCTTATCATTGGGATCAAGTTTAATCAACTGCTCATAATATGGTTTTGCAGATTCAAGATCGCTTTTCGTTACCCAATAATAATAACCAAGATTAGCAAGGGCTGATTTCAATGTAGAAGTTTCATCATCTTGACGATCCGTTTTGTTAGCCAATAAATCTACAGCCTTCTGGAAAAATTCAGCTCCCTTTTCGTCCTGACCAGCCTTAGAGGATTGCATACCAGCCATATTGTATACCCATGCTGCAATAGTTGGCCATTTCTCTGCCATTTGAGTATAGATACCATATGCTTTATCGAGGTTTGCTTGCTTCTTTGCACCACCCTTTTCAGCCATCTGTACATAGATGTTGGCAAGTTTAGCATAATCTGATGGAGTAGCATTTTGGTTATGAGACATATAAATCTCGTTACACTCTAATGCTTTATCTTCCTGTCCCATTTCAGCATAGGTATCAGCCATATATTGATAAGGCTTATAATCATCTTTCTTTAATTCAAAAGCCTTTTGATATTGCTCAATAGCTTCAGTATACTGCTTATTACCCTTCAGTGCAAGACCATAATAGATATAATCGCGTGCACTCTTTTCTACAGAATCTGTAGATATAATAATCTTTGCATAATTGATTGCCTCATCAAACTTTTGAAGATCTGTTGCGCTCCAAAGTGCCACACGCTCGAAAGTGATGTCTTTCGGGAACTTCTGGATTCCAAATTTAGAAATATCAAGACTCTCATCTTTTTTATTTGCCATATAAGAAGAAACGGCATAGCCTACGAGATAATATTCATCAAGTTTTTCTTTATTAGACTTTGAAAAATATTCGTATGCCTTAGCATAGTTTCCTGCCATATAGAAATTATTACCTGCTTCTGCTTCGATGGGGAAGTCAGGACAATTCTGCTTCAACAGGTTAAGTGCACGCTCACTTTCTTCAGGGCTACGCTTTCTGTAGATGTTAGAATAACGCATGTAACCTTGAGGATTTTTAGGGTCCATAGACATACTCTGTTCATACCACATAGCAGCATTTCCACCATCATCTTTCATTGCAGCAATATCACCTAAAAGGATATATGCATTACCGCAATCTTTGTATTTGGAAATAACATTATTAGCAATATTAGTAGCCTCGTCATACTGCTTATTCATCAAAAGTGTCTCTCCTAAGGCGACAAGTGCTTTTGGATCCTTCTTAAAGTCTTTCTGGTAGTCTTTAATCAGGTTCTTTAATGCCTTTGCATCCATATTAAGAGTTGCTTTGAGTGATTGTGCTATTGGCTTCAGCATCTCATTATAGTTGGCATTTTGCGCCATAGCGGGAACAGACAAGCCCAACATCAGCAATCCTGCTACTACATATTTCATCTTTTTCATATTCTTCTTATTTAGTTAAAATAATATCGCAGTTAAAGGCGAACCTAAAGAAAAACTTCGCCAATGATTTATTTTTTTACATGCACAGTGCGAATCGTAATATCTGCTCGATAGGGAAGCAAACCTGTCTTGAAAAGAATTAATTGTCCCTTGGGCCCAGCAACATAATTTGCAAATGTCAGAGGTAAAGCCCTGTACGGATCTACAACTATCGCATATAAAGTACGTGCAAATGGATAACGTCCATCAAGTAAATAAGCCTGATAGGGTTTCCAACTATTCATAGGAGTCGCCTTATCCTTTATGGATACAGACATGACATGAACATTCTTCTTAAATGTAGTATTCGTTGAATCACGCTTGTCATTCAGCCAATTTGAACCAATAATACCAATAGCATTAATATTGTTACTCACATAATCTATTACAGCCTTACTATTCTTAGCTGCAACAATATTTTTAGTAGTAAGATTCTTACCACCCATAATTGAGTCTATAACATAATGCAGTGTTGCAGAAGCAGGATTATCGAAAACAACTTCAATGCCTCCACGTTTAGAACCTGGATATATTTCATTCCAGCGATTTACCTTCCCACTTAATATTCTCTTAATATCTTTGACCGTTATGCAAGTATCGTTGTTATTCTTATTAACGATGAAAGCCAAACCATCATAACCAATAGGGAATGTTTCAGGAATTAAGTTTTTTGATTTGAAATAAGCAACTTCGCTTGGTTTCAAATCACGAGATGTAAAGAAGAGACAAGTCTTCAAATCTTGCAGTTTTTTGAATCCCGTTATATCATCAGCATAAATAGCCTTCAAATGTGCTTTAGGGTATTCATATTCGAACTGTTGTCTTTCTTCCTCTATAAAAGGGCTGAAACTCTCATCAGAGACGAATTCAATCGTCCCTGATGAAGGAGTATCTGTTCTACTGCCTTTGGTTTTCTTCCCACAAGAGGAAAATAAAACCAAAGACAGGGATAGTCCAATAAATATATAAGATAAATTCTTATTCATTTATTTCAATTATTGTAACTTGAATTGTACTGGCACATTGAACTTCACACGCACAGCAGAACCATTCTGCTTACCTGGTGTCCAACGCGGCATACTACTTACAACACGTGCTGCTTCACGATCAAGCGATGGGTCTACAGACTTTGCTACACGAACATCAGTGATAGAACCATCACGTTCAACAACGAAAGAGATTGTTACACGGCCTTGAATTCCATTCTCTTGAGCCACAACAGGATATTTAACGTGTGAACTGAGATACTGCAACAATGCTGCAGGACCACCAGGGAATGATGGCATAACCTCAACAACGTCAAATACTTTTTGTGTAACTTCTTCCTTTGGAGCTGGAGGAGGAGTAGCCACTGCAATATCATTACGTACAGCCTCAACAGTACGATCCTTCGTACCTTCATGAGTTTCTGTACCTACAGCAACCTTATCATCCAACTGGTCCATCTGTTTCAACGTGTTAGACTCTTTAACAAGTTCATCTTTCTTAATTACAGGAGCAACGAACTTCTGTGTCTCACGCGCTACAGGAATCTCCTTCTTAGGCTGAACCTTAGGCTGAATGGTCTCTTTCTTTTCTTGTTTCTTAGCCTCTTGCTGAAGTTTTGCAAGCTGCATAGCTTCCATGTAAGCTTGTTGTGCTTCTGCATTCTTTTGAGAAATTACTTTCCATGCAAGAAAACCACCCACGAGTAAAGCAGCAATAAGTAAGATAACAATCGACTTGATGTTACGTCCAGAAGTTCCCTTACGAAGTCTATAGGCTCCGTAAGCTTGATTCTTTCCGGCGAACACCATATCGACCCATTTAGGATCGTATAAATCTATTTTTGCCATTTGTTTCCTTTTTAAATTGTTTCGTTACTTCACCGATTATAGTTTAACTCCTCTAAGCTTCAACAAATGAAGGTCATCAGCGTTAAGCTTATCAATGACGTAAGTACCAATACTTAGAATCTGCATTTCATCGAGGGCATCAACCATGTTCTTATAAGAAGCATTGTCTGAAGGTTTAATGATAACAGTCAGCGTTGGAATCTTACCATCTTTGAGTTCACCAGCCTTAAGCTTGCTAAGTTTCTTCTGATAAATGCTGTCTGGGTACATCTTCGGATTCTTAGCTTTTTCTGCATTAAGTTCTTTAACAGCAAGCTCTATACGAATTACAGGTTTTGTACCATTTGCTGTAGCGTGATCTCTTAGAAGCTTACGGATACCATTATTTCCCCAAGTTGTTTCCTTCAACCAAGCAGGATTATTGTACTGGGGTTCACCTTCACCACAATAAATCTTATTGTCAGCAGTCACATATATGGTAATTGCTTCTGAGGCCTTAGCCTCTGTCTTCTGATCCTTTGTAACATTTTCATCATTACTCGGCATCGTCAGCTCCATTGTCTGTGGCTTACTAAGTGATGTACACAACATGAAGAACGTGATCAGCAACATGAGCATATCCACCATAGGCGTAAAGTCTACGCGAACAGTCATTTTCTTTTGTTTGCTTTCTTTCTTTGCCATTGATTAGTCCTCCTGTTTTTTAAGCTGTGTAATCATATAGTAATGGCTTTCGTCCATATCTTGGAGTTCACTCATCACTTTCTTAACAGTCTTATAAGGTGTCTTTGAGTCAGCTTTCAATGCTATCTTAATATTGTCATTGACCGTACGAGCTGCATCAACCCATTGCTGGAATTCACTCATACCTCCATGAATACTATCCATTGGGATTCCCTTTGTAGGTAGAATCTTATGGCGCATCGTAGGAGAAGAAGCCAAATAACCACTAAGATCTTTCATTGGAACACCAAATGTAGACTCAGTCTTAAAGACCTTGCTCTGTGCAGCACTCAATTTTATACCAAACTTATTGGCCATATTATCAAGTACCTGTCCCAATTGGTCTGTATTGTCCAAACTCATAAACACCTGACCTTCACCTGTTGGCCTACCGGCCGCATCCTTTTCAGGATTGACCAGAATGGTCAGGACGCCGTTCTCTGGCACCTTTATTTCAGACACTGAACCTGGAGTGTTTACTTTCACTGGCTCATTCTTAACGAATGTAGAGGTCAGCATGAAGAAAGTAAGCAACAGGGTCATAACGTCTGACATAGGCGTCATATCGATCCAAACGTCACTTTTCTTAATTTTTACTTTACCCATAGCGATAAATATTTAAAGGGTTAGCAAAAATTAAGCCTCTTCTGTGTGGTTAGCTTCGTATGTCTGAGCAATTGAGTAACCTACTTCGTCGAGTGCGTATGTTAGCTTATCAACCTTATTTGTGAAATAGTTGTAAGATACTACAGCACACCATGATGTCAAAATACCAAATGCAGTATTGATCAAGGCCTCAGAAATACCTGCTGAAAGAGCAGCAGAGTCAGCACCACCACCTGCAGACAAAGCAGAGAAAGACTTGATCATACCGGTTACAGTACCAAGAAGACCAGTCAAAGTACCTAACGTAACGATAGTTGCAATGATAGGAAGGTTCATTGTCAATGTAGGCATTTCAAGTTGTGTTGCCTCTTCATGAGCCTGCTGAATCTTAGCAATTTTCTGTGCTTTCTTCAACGAAGCGTTTGCACCGGTCTCCATGTCTTTGTAAGCATTCAAAGATGCAGATACTACATTTGCAACAGAACCTCTCTGCTGATCGCAAAGTTGTTGAGCCTTAGCAAAATCGTTAGCATTCAATGCAGCCTTAATGTTAAGCACGAACTTTGGAAGAGAACCCTTACCGAAAGCAGTCTTCATAGCGAGTACACGCTCAATAGACATTGCTAAAACAGTTAACAACAGTGTATGGATTACAGGCACAATCATACCACCTTTGAAGATAGTACCCCAAACATCTGCAGGTGAACCATTAGAATCTCCACCCTGGAAGTGACTAGCATCACCAAACCATGTGTAGAACAATGCAAAAGCGATAGCAGCGCAAACGACGATAATCCAGAATGCACCTCTTACTCCTTGAAAGCCCTGAGATTTCTTAGGGCTGGCTGTTTTTTGTGTAGTTGCCATAATTTAAAATTTTAATTTTTTAGTTATTATAATATTAATGTATTATCAAATAAATTCAGTAATTCAGTAATTACAAACAATTTGTCCACCTTTTTGTTTGGCAAAGATAGCAATTTATGAATAACTAAGCACTTAATTAAGAAGTTTTAACGATGAATTCTTATAGAAAGTGCCATATCAACTCACATTATTTTATTTATTCTTTGATTGTCATTTCAATTTTAACAATGCGTCTTTAATTCTCTTCATTGCCTCATTGATGTTATCATCACTCGTGGCATAACTCATTCGGAAGCACTCAGGAGCACCGAAAGCATCACCACATACAGTAGCAACATGTGCCTTTTCTAACAGGTAAAGAGAGAAATCGGTCGAGTCTTTTATCGTTATTTGTCCATCAGATTTGCCAAAGAAACTACTACATTTTGGGAACAAATAGAACGCACCCTCAGGCTTATTTACCTCTAAACCCGGTATATTCTTAGCAAGTTCTACTATTAAATCCCGTCTACGTTCAAAAGCCTGACGCATCTCTTCCACACAATGCTGATCTAAAGTATAGGCAGCTTCAGCAGTCTTCTGACTAACAGAGCAAGGTCCACTCGTATATTGTCCCTGCAACTTATTACAACCTTTAACAATCCATTCGGGTGCAGCTATAAAACCAATACGCCACCCTGTCATTGCATACGCTTTTGAAACACCATTCACAACAACAGAACGCTCTTTCATACCAGCAACCTTTGCAATGCTCGCATGACTGCCAATATAATTAATGTGCTCATAAATTTCATCTGCAATCACAATTACACGCTCGTGTTTTTTGATTACTTCAGCCAATGCATCCAACTCTTCCTGGCTATAAACACTACCTGTCGGATTACTCGGAGAACACAAAATCAATAACCTTGTCTTTGGCGTTATGGCATCTTCCAACTGTTTGGGAGTCATCTTAAAGTTCTGTTCAAACCCAGCATCGACAATAACAGGATTACCACCTGCTAATTTTACCATCTGTGGATAACTCACCCAATATGGTGCCGGAATAATTACCTCATCGCCATCATTAACCAATGCCATAATGGTATTACACACACTCTGCTTCGCCCCATTGCTAACGAGTATCTCGTTAATGGTATAATCCAAACTATTTTCACGTTTCAACTTCTCAACAATAGCTTTCCGCAGACTTGCATATCCAGGCACAGGAGAGTATTTTGAATAGTTTTCATCAACGGCTTTCTTAGCAGCCTCCTTGATAGCTTCAGGCGTATTGAAGTCGGGTTCACCCACACTCATATTGATAACATCAATACCTTGTGCCTTCATTTCATTACTCTTTTGCGACATTGCAAGTGTTGCCGATGGCGCAAGACGATTCAAACGATTAGATAGTTGTTCCATAACACTAAATTTCAGGTTAATTAATCAACTACAAAAATAATCATTTTATTCTTTAATATGAATAATCTCAGCGATTTTTTTTGATTTTTATTCTCCGAATACTATCGGAGAATAAATTAATCTAAAGTTTATTTCAAATGAAGTGTATGCCCCATACGATCTCGTTTGGTTTCAAGATACTTCTTATCATATTTATTCGGCATAATCTCTATGGGTACATTCTCCACTATCTCAAGTCCATACGCCTCCAAGCCAACACGTTTTGTAGGGTTATTTGTCATGAGTTTCATCTTCTGAATTCCAAGGTGTCGCAACATCTGTGCACCGCAACCATAGTCTCGTTCATCTGGTTTGAAGCCCAAATGTACATTGGCATCAACGGTATCATAGCCTTCTTCTTGCAGTTTATAGGCTGCAATCTTATTCATCAAACCAATGCCGCGACCTTCTTGTTGCATATAGATAACAACACCTTTTCCCTCTTTCTCAATCATTTCCATTGAACGATGGAGTTGTTCTCCACAATCACAACGGCGACTTCCCAATATATCTCCAGTGGCACATGAAGAGTGAACACGTACAAGAATAGGTTCACCATCTTCCCAATGTCCTTTGATTAAAGCCATGTGTTCAAGTCCGTTGCTGGCCTGACGGAAAGGAATTAGTCTGAAATGCCCATAAGTTGTTGGTAAATCTACTTCGTCTCCAACTTCTATAGTGGTCTCTTTCTTCAGACGATATGCTATCAAATCCTTAATCGTTATAATCTTCATTCCCCACTCTTTCGCACGTTCTACCAACTGAGGCATACGTGCCATGGTGCCATCTTCATTCATAATTTCCATCAAAGCACCAGCGGGATAGAGTCCCGAAAGCTTGCATAAGTCGACCGCAGCCTCTGTATGTCCGCTGCGACGGAGCACCCCATTATCTTGTGCATACAAAGGGTTAATGTGCCCAGGACGACCAAAAGTTTGTGGCACTGAAGCCGGATCAGCCAAAGCTTTGATAGTTTCCGCACGATCATGTGTTGAAACTCCTGTTGTACAACCCTCAAGTTTATCAACCGTAACCGTAAATGGTGTACCAAGCATTGACGTATTATCTGACACCTGATGTGGCAGATTCAACTCTTCTGCACGTGACATTGTGATAGGAACACACAGCACACCTCGTGCATTTTTCAACATAAAGTTTACTGCTTCGGGTGTAATCTTCTCGGCAGCCATTATCAAATCGCCTTCATTTTCGCGGTCTTCATCGTCCACAACAATAACAAACTTACCCTCCTTAAAGTCTTTAAGGGCTTCTTCAATCGTATTTAATTTGAAATCTCCCATATCTTTTCTTCGTTTAGATTCTTTGTTTTGATACTCTTAATTTATATATATAATAAGGTGAAATTAATCATTTATCCTAACTCTTCCTTTTTAATACGTCTGGCAATGTTTTGATTTGTTTGGCACACCATCTTCAAATCTCGGAGTAACCGCACACGGAAACGCCACATTCTACAATAAAAGAATATGCCCAACGGAATGATTACTGCCGACAAAATATTAAGCCATTTACGCTCGAAAGGCCGGGTATGTGCCTTAACCGATAATACTGGATAGTTATTTAACTCATTCAAGAGATAAGCATCTCGTGTATTTGACAAATCAGTTATTACGCTTTCAAGTTCACTACTGATTCGTTCTATCTCGTGATCGGGTCTGTATTTGAAGAACACTTTCACCGGATCAGGCATTCGTTTTAAGTTATGTAGCGTTGAATAGGTCTCAATATCCTGACTAATCACAGCCAATTTCGCCACATCTTCCGCATAACATGGTTCATCAATTATCACTTCTTTACCCGTGATATTCCGCTTAATCTTAAGTCCCAACACTCTACGCATCATCTCCCGATATTGATCTAAGTTGAACACGGCAGAGTCGTTAGAAGCTTTATACGTTACAAAAATAGCCAAAGGTGTTAGTACACCCGGCGCAAGTCCTTTGCCAAACCACACCGTCCACATACCACTTCGAGCCATTCTATAGCCAGAATTGTCAAGGATATAATAGATAATAAACACTAATACAGAAACGATTACGGGGATACCCAAGCCTCCTTTGCGGATAATAGCTCCCAAAGGAGCACCAATAAAGAAGAAAATCAAACACGATAGCGCCACTGTAAACTTGCTCACGGCTTCGATTTCATGCTGTCGAATGATACGATCTCCATCATCGGTAAACATACTTTTGAAGTCCAAATCGCTCACCGCACCCTGCACTTTACTCATTGCTTCGCTTACGGCTTGTTGCTTTTGTGGCAATGACAGGCGATTAAAAATGGTGTCTATATTTAGTTTATTCCCAGCCTTTACAGCCAAAAGTGAATCTCTCTGATTCACATGTGGCATATAATAAAGTCCTCGTTGTGCATCGGCATAATACTGCCTGCCCACACTATCATAGCTTAACTTCAACGAATCTTCATCTCTAAATATCTGCGCTAAACTCTTTCCGCGTGCATTATTCGTTAAAACAGAGGCATCGGTCATATTGAATCCTGCATCAAAATCAAGGACAATACGCTTTGTTATGAATGATTCTCTACGATAAGGAACCGCTGCACTATTTCCAAAAGCATCGGTTTGCATGTTCTCAAACCATTCCCCACTCCACAAAGTCAACACCAAGTGTTTCTTCTCTGCAGTCGATTGCAACATTCCCGAGTCTGCAAGAATGATGGCTTGGTCCTCATAACTGCCCGTCATTCGATAGATCATGACGCCATAAAGCTTACCCGTCTTCAGGTCTTTATGCTGTACATAGAGATTACTATTAGGGATTCCATCATAGAAAACGCCTTCAGGAATCTCAAGTTCTGGGCTCTTTTGCTGCATTGATATCATCAATTGAGCAATCTTGTTATTGGCTTCTGGTCCAATGTTATTTTGGAAAACAAACGACAATCCACTAATAAATATCGTGATAACTATCAGCGAACGAAAAGATTGCATCAAAGAGATTCCAGCGGCCTTAATAGCTGTAAGCTCACTACTTTCACCCAAATTACCGAATGTAATCAATGAAGATAGCAAAATAGCCAACGGCAAAGCTTGTGGCACAAGCATTAACCCCATATACCAAAAGAACTTTGCCATGACTTCCATGGAAAGCCCTTTACCAATCAATTCATCGATATATCGCCATAAGAATTGCATCATCAGCACAAACTGGCAGATGAAAAACGTGCCCACAAAGAGCATCCCAAACTGTTTGGCAATAAATATATCGAGTTTCTTTATCCTTATCATCAGAGTCTTGTTTCATGTGTCTTGCACACACACTCCATATATTTGCAAAAGTAGTATAAATTTATCAGATTTCCTTTCTTTTTCCCGTTTTTTATCAACTTTCATCTGATTATTCCAGCTCCTCTGCCTTTCAACGACAGGCAGGCTGTCTACTTAGCTCTTCAAAACTTACACAAAATCGCACGCTTAAAACGATAACACAGCACAAAATAAATGCCTTACAGAGAAAATATCAGGGATTTTTTAAGCTAAAATTTTGCAGTTTAAAAACTTTATACTACCTTTGCACCCGCATTCCACAAACAAATGGTCTGTGATGGCGGGATAGCTCAGCTGGTTAGAGCGTCGGATTCATAATCCGGAGGTCGTGGGTTCGGGTCCCACCCCCGCTACAATCAAAGCCTCGTAAATCGTTGATTTGCGATGCTTTTTTATTGAATAATCAGCAAGCTTCTATTACATTATCCTTTCGAATATAGCAGAGTATACACATAAAGAAAGCTAAGAGCGATGTAACATCCCATGCTACGAAAAGTAAATACAAAATGGCTATTTCGTAAAATAGCAAGAATGGATTTGCAACATGTCCTATTTTACCGCATGAAATGATACAAATCATTGTATGAAATGATGCAAATTGTATGGTTATTCGACACATTTTGTAATGTATTTGTTGTTCAACGCTGTAGGCGTTGCGCTTTTGCTAGCCCAGAGTTGGCGTCAGCCTACCCTGGGTTATGTATATAGTTGGAAAATTAACGCCGTAGGTGTTGTGCTTTTTCTGCGTGGAATGCCGTGATAAAACACCAAAGAATAAAAGGTACAACGCCTACAGCGTTGTTAACACTAATGACAACTAACCCAGGGTAGACTACGCTTTCGCTTGTCAACCCTGGGCTATCAAAGGTACAACGCCTACAGCGTTGCCACTTCAATAAATAAAAGGTTTATGCCTATTACGTGGAAAGAACACATTCTATGTTATGTTTTTCCTCATAAATTACCATTAAATCACGCCATAGAATGAAGCAAATCATCATGTGATTGTAACATTTTCTTTTATAATCTTCCTTATTTTGCACACAAGTTTAAGGCAGATTACCGACTGAAATGCACGAAATCATTTTTACGTTTCTAATAGATTAAAAGCTCTCCTAAATCACTATTCTCATTCATCACATTTCATTTACTTTACCTAACGACCGACTCTTCACACACATCCTCTTTTCTTTATGCTACATTAGAAGATATTTCTCAAAACGAAATGAAATGCACAATACCCAAACAGCAAGAGAATGAGCTACTTATAACCCTCCATTCCTCTTAGGTTCACATGCATTTCATACTTAAAAACTACAAACAACAAGCGAATTATACGCCTCCATTGCAGTCTCCTAACTTGTTTTCTATATCGTAATTTCATTGTACAAAGAATATTTAAAGAGTGTTTTCTTACATCATCTTTTTTTCATTTATTTGGAAATCAGCCCAATTTAGAATAACGTTGTAGCCGAGAAAATAGAGAGAGGTTAATTGTTTCTCAACAAGAAGGATTATCAATACAAAAACTTTCTAAAACAAAAGTAGGACTTATTTATTACGTATTCAAGATAAAATCCCGTCAAACCGCTCAAACAAGTAAGGCAGAACATGTCTTAACTATTACTGAATAAGCATCATTTTTGAGTTAGGTTTCATGATAGATACATGGTAAAGAAACAAACAAAAGATTATGATTTACTCATCTATACGCCTGAGTCTGGTGCGTCAATGGCCGAGAACACCGATTACTTTGTAGTGCTTCCGGCAGTTAAAATCACTAAAGGGATAACGCTGGCCTTTATCTTAGACAATGGGAAAGCAGTTCAAGTGAAGTTCTCTAACACTATTGACATCAAGCGTGCACAATCATATTCTTTGGGAGATATTGCGATAAATCCTGCCAAAGCAAAATTAGACGTGATAACAGATAAAGGATTAATTGATGCCATTAAAAAAGTTAGCTCTGATGTAGAGCTTGAAAATGACAGCTCACTGAACATTTATCAAGGATATAACCTTGACAGAATACTTAAACTGAAAGGTGAACTTGATTTGAGTAATAATGATAAACTTACTTCGTTAAACGGCTTACAATACTTCCAAAATATTACAAGCATAAAATTATTCGGTAATCAAAATCTTACTGGTAATATCGATTTAACGAAGTGTACATACAGAGTTGTCCATCAGTGTAAAGCATAAATGTTACTGGACTTGATATAAAACAGCTTACAGCACGAAGCCTAAATGGCTTGGAACAAGTTACTATCAATGGGAATAACAAGCTTTCTTCTGTCACTTTAAATAATAATGGGGAATTAAAGTCAGTTGATGTAAGCAATTTACCAGTATTAGAAAAGCTGGAAACCTATTATAGTGGAAAAGTAACAACCATCAACACATCAAATTCTCAGAATCTAAAAGAAATCAATGCATCTTCAAATAATGGTTTCCTTGCTAACATAGAGGTGACTATGACGGCTGCACAAAAGACAACACTCAACCAGGTTAAGCCATTCAAAGAAGGCGAAAATGATAATAACGCCAATGTTGAAGATACCAATAGTTGGGTAAAAGCTATTGTTAGATAATTGAATTTAGAAATACAATAAAGTCTAAGTTCATAAATAAAAGACCCTAAGCATTTCTATTTTTGCTTAGGGTCTTTTCGCATTATGACAGCATACAATGCTATAAATCATAGACATTGTATTACACCCTATTATATATAGTGTGCTGAATAGGTCTATTTATTCGCATAATAATTGCGTTCAGACTTCACCACTCCACTCTTATGAAGCGTCAATGTAACTTGTTGGAGCGATTTATTTGCATGATCAAAGAGTACAGCTGGATTGAGACGGTGGCCTTGAAAGAATACTTCGAAGTGAAGATGTTCGGTTGTTGCGCGGCCCGTTCGTCCTGTTAGACCTATCACCTGCCCAGCTTTTACCCTATCTCCTACCTTCACAAGATTCTTTGATTGATGGCTATAAAGCGTCTCAAAACCATAGCGATGCTTGATACGTATACAGTTTCCATAACCTGCAAAAGGGCTACTTCTAACAACAACTCCATCAAATGCCGCAAGAATCTGGTCGTTAGGCTTCGTCTTTATGTCTACACCCGGATGATGACGTGCCCCACCAAATGGACTGATGACATGACTTCCGGGTAATGGATAGGCCCAACGTTCTTTCTCAAAATCAGCAAGATTCAGCTTAAAAGAATTGGTATTCTCAAACGGATTCTCGGGATCAACATCATCGTTCTTGCTCTTCTTTTTCTCGTTTACATCATTTCCACCTTTCAATGCCACATCAACATAACGACCATTCTTTGTGCAAAGCAAGGTCTTCTTACGCAGTTTGTGGCTCCGAAGCTCCACAATCATCTCAGGATTAAAACGTCCTCCGTTCACCATAATAGAGAACTTACAGAAGGTTCGACTTCCTTCACCACCTACAATGGCTATAGACTGGCCGGCATTCACCTTTTGTCCCACCTTAACTAAGTTCTGGGCGTTGTTCCCATAGACGGTTTCTAAGCCATTATCATGGCGAATTACTACAACGTTTCCAAAGCCGTTGACGTTGCGCGAAAGTCGAACTACACCGGCAAACATAGCCTTTATGACGTCACCTTCTTTAGTTTTAATCTCTAAAGCCTGACTATTGTCTGTGAGTTCTGCCTTTCCAACAGGCAAGGGAAAAACGTAATCACCTGCTTTCAAGGTGCTCAAATCAATACTAAATGTATTTGAACGCGAGAAAAGTCCAGGTGTTGTAATACTAATTTGCTGTTGTTCTGCAGCCGTAAATGTATCTTTTGCTGGAGTGAAAGCACTTATCACAAAAGTAAAAGTGATAATCGGCGCAATGTACTTAAAATTGAGTTTCTTTGTCATAATCTATGTGTTATTCATCGTTATTACTATATTTAAGCCTTAATCTCAGGCTCTTTTTTATTCTTTCAACATAATTCCAGAGAATATTCTACCAGAGTTAATGCCAAGACGACGCGCAGAAAAGAAGTCATTTACATGTGTAAAGGTGCACACATTAGACATTAATATATGTTCGCTTTGCAAGCCGACATGCAATAATTGCAGTCGATTACAAGCACTTAAGTCTATATGCCACTTCTCATCATGTCGTGAAATGGCCGACATATCGAAGCCTTCCTCACTGAAACGTGCATAGACTTCGTCGCCTACCTCAAAGGCATCAAGAGAGATTCCAGGGCCAATAACTGCACGAAGTTTATCTGAACACGAACCAAACACCTCTTGCATACGTTGCACTGTCTTTTCAGTTATACGCTGCACTGTACCCCGCCACCCCGCATGTACAGCCGCAATAGCTCGATGTTCAGGGTCATAAAGAAGTACAGGAATGCAGTCTGCCGTCGAAACGCCTATACAAACATTTGGTAATTTTGTAAGAATAGCATCATAACCCTCGGCAGCTTGTCGTCGTTTTTCAGCTGAACACTGAAACCAAGCCTCATCAACAAGCAAGCAACGAGTATCGTGCACTTGATGAACCATCACGATATTATCGGGTGTAATGCCTAATTCGGTAGCAAGAAGTCTTCGATTTTCAACAACATTATCGAAGTTATCACCGCAAAACTCATTGATATTAAAGGCACAAAAAGAACCTGTGCTTACTCCGCCACGACGCATAGAGCTGAATGCGCGAACGTCTTTCGCAAGATGATATTCATATAATTCAGGCACAATCATAATGTGGTGTCGCCGTCATATTCAAAATCTTCGAGGTCTTCTACATTGCCATCATCTATAAATTCTATGTCATCTTCGTCTGCACCTTCAGCCAAAAGTTCTTCTGCAAAGACGCGCATATCCTTATCACGATGTACAAGTGTGTCCTCGGCGGTTATCTCTTGGAGCTTATTACTCTCGCTATTCAGTTCCTTCCAAAGCACATCTTTCAACTCACTTAGTCCCATTCCTGTTACCGAAGAGATAAAAACAACGGGCAAATCTTGCGGTAAAGTATCCTTTAAAAGGTCTATAAGCTCATCGTCAAGCAAGTCACTTTTCGTTACAGCCAGCACGCGATGCTTATCTAACATCTCGGGATTGAACTGACGAAGTTCGTTGAGTAACACTTCATATTCCTTCTTAATATCATCTGTATCGCCAGGAACCATGAACAACAACAAAGAGTTGCGTTCAATATGACGTAGGAAACGTAGCCCAAGACCTTTGCCCTCACTGGCTCCTTCAATGATTCCCGGAATGTCAGCCATTACAAATGACTTATGATCACGATAGCCCACAATGCCTAATGAGGGTTCAAGCGTCGTGAAAGGATAGTTAGCTATCTTCGGACGTGCACTCGAAAGTGCAGACAACAACGTTGATTTTCCGGCATTAGGAAAGCCTACAAGGCCAACATCTGCAAGGAGTTTTAACTCCAAAATAACCGTCATCTCCTCCATAGGTTCACCTGGTTGAGCGTATCGAGGGGCCTGATTTGTGGCCGAACGGAACTGAAAGTTCCCCAAACCTCCACGTCCTCCTTTCAACAAAAGCACTTCCTGTCCATCATAAGTAACGTCACAAACATACTTTCCTGTATCGGCATTATAGACTACAGTGCCACAAGGCACGTCGATATAAGTATCTTTTCCGTTAGTACCATGACACTTATCACGCCCTCCATTGCCGCCATGTTCTGCATAGATATGACGCTGATACTTTAGATGAAGAAGTGTCCAGTAGTTGTGATTTCCCCTAAGATAGATGCTACCTCCATGTCCTCCATCACCTCCATCGGGTCCACCATTAGGCTGATATTTTACATGTCGCAAGTGCATAGAACCTCTTCCACCCTTTCCTGAGCGGCAATATATCTTTACGTAGTCAACGAAATTGGAATCCATAACTCTAATATGAAGTAATAAATAAGGACTGAAAAATAGCGCCTTAATAGGCTTCTCTACCATAAAATTAAAGTTTGAACCTTGATTTTAGAAGAAGAACATATTCTAAAATTAAAGTTCAAACCTTAACAAACAAAGCTTAAAGCGAATCGATAACCTCGCTAATACGAGCAAAGATGTCATCAACAGAGCCCAAACCCACTACATGATGGTGTGTGCCATCATTCTTATACCAGTCTATTAATGGTGCAGTCTGCGTGTGATAAACATTGAGACGCTTCTTAATAGTCTCTTCATTGTCATCACTTCTACCGCTTTCTTTTCCACGATTGATAAGGCGTGCCATGAGCTCCTCTTCGGGAACAGACAACTCTATCATTGCAGCTATCTTGTGACCACGCTCATTCAACATCTTCTTTAGCGCCTCAGCTTGCGGTGTAGTGCGTGGAAATCCATCGAAAATCACACCTTTATGGTCCTTACCAAAGCCATCATAAACGTGTGCAAGAATGTCAATCATCAGTGCATCAGGTATCAATTGACCATTATCAATGTAGCTCTTTGCGGTCTTACCAAGCTCGGTTCCATTCTTAATTTCATTACGTAACACGTCGCCGGTAGATATATGTCCGAAGCCATACTTAGCTATCATCTTGTCACTTTGCGTTCCCTTTCCTGCGCCGGGAGCACCGAAAATTACAATATTCTTCATTATTTCTTCTTTTATAAAATGATAAATTACTTTGTGATTTATTTCTCTTCTACTATCGTATAGATATCTCTTAGCTGACGACCTTGCTGATCATAGTCGAGACCATAACCCACTATGAAGTCATTCGGGATTTCCATTGCGACGTATTCTATATTTAATGGCACCTTAAGTTTATCGGGTTTAACCAGTAAAGAGCATATATGTATCGACTCAGGATTACGCGTTCCAAGACTCTCTATCATTTGTTTCATCGTCAAACCTGTATCGACAATATCCTCTACAATGACTACTGTTCGCCCCGCAAGGTCCTCGTTCAGTCCGATAACTTCTTTGATTTTACCTGTCGAAGTGGTGCCTTGATAAGAGGCAAGCTTTACAAATGAAATCTCACAAGGAATCGTTATGTTGCGCATTAAGTCGGCAGCAAAGATAAAAGAACCATTCAACACGGCCAAGAAAAGGGGATTTTTATCAGCCAAGTCCTTATTGATTTTCTCGGCTACAGCCTTTACACGCTGTTGAATTTCAGCCTCGGGGATAAACGTTTTGAACGTCAGATCCTTGATTTTAACAATACTCATAAGTGCGAAATAAAATAATTTGTAGCAAAATTACTAAAAATATGGGAAACAACATCCACCGATTAGCATTAATTTTGTATTTTTGCAACACTATACAATAAGTCATGAAGATATTCAACAGCGCTCAAATTCGAGAGTTAGATAAATATACTATAGAGCACGAACCTATTGCTTCACTTGATTTAATGGAGCGTGCTGCAAAGGCAATTGCCCAAACCATCATGCAGAGATGGACCAAATCATCTCCCTTTGTGGTCTTTGCGGGACCAGGAAATAATGGAGGTGACGCGCTGGCTGTAGCGAGATTATTGGCTGAAGACGGCTATACTGTCAGCGTTTATTTGTTCAACATTCACAACCACCTTTCTAATGATTGTGCGAAGAACAAACAACGGCTCATTGATTGCAAGCGCATTAAGGATTTTAATGAGGTGATTGTCAACTTCGAACCACCCCGTTTGGACAACAACACCGTTGTCATTGACGGACTTTTCGGTAGCGGTCTCAACAAACCGCTGGCAGGTGGTTTCGCTTCTTTGGTCAAATATATCAACCAATGCAAATGTAAAGTTGTGAGTATTGACTTGCCTTCTGGCCTAATGACCGAAGATAATACATACAACATCCGCCAAAACATTGTTCGAGCTGACCTCACTCTAACGATACAACAACTCAAACTTAGTATGCTGATGGCTGATTGTCAACAGTATTTAGGTGAAGTTCGCGTGCTCGACATACGCCTATCACCCGATTGTATCGCTGCTACTGAGACGCCATATACCATTCTCGAAGAGAATGATATACGCTGCCGACTACGCCACCGCAATGCTTTTGCACATAAAGGCAATATGGGTACGGCCTTAGTTATTGCCGGTTCGTATGGCATGGCAGGTGCTGCTGTTCTGACAACCAAGGCTTGTTTGCGCGCAGGTGTAGGCAAAGTCATCGTTCATACGCCTAAACGCAACTGCAATATCCTACAAACAAGCATCCCAGAGGCTGTGCTTCAGATTGACAAAGAGGAAACAATCTTCTCCGAACCTGTTGATACTGAGGACTACGAAGCTGTTGCAATGGGACCCGGTTTGGGGCAGAACGAAACCTCGGCCATAGCATTAATTGCCCAAATCCGACGCACACAATGTCCCATGGTGATTGATGCTGACGCACTAAATATATTAGGTGTGCACCGCGCTTGGATGCAACAACTGCCCGAAGGCATTGTCATGACACCCCATGTTGCGGAATTTGACAGACTCGATGGAGCGATGGCGAATGGTTGTTACGACCGATTGACCAAGGCAATTGCCCTTGCTGAGAGCCTTCATGGCTACATTTTACTCAAAGGACACTACTCTGTTTTATGCACGCCCGACGGCAAAGCATACTTCAATCCCACAGGAAATGCAGGCATGGCTACTGCCGGAAGTGGAGACGTATTGACTGGAATCATCACAGGACTATTGGCACAAGGCTACAACCAAAAAGACGCTTCACTCGTCGGAATGTATCTACATGGCCTCGCAGGTGACCTTGCTGCCCGTGACTTGGGACAGGAATGTCTCATTGCCAGCGACCTGATTAAATACCTTCCAAAGGCATTTGCACGAATCAAAGATTAGAAATCAACATCGAATATGAAAAAAATTATAACCCTGTTCTTAGGACTTTTCGCATTAACAGCACATGCACAGCAACCCACAGAAGGCTGTACTTATTTCCTACCGAAAACGATAATACAGTTTCATATCCTTGTTGAAAAGACGGTTTTCAAGCCAGGTGAGCTTGCAGCATATAGCGGAAAATACTTAAAAATGCCTGATGTGCCGACCGAACCGGCTACATCCTACCGCCTCATTAGCACCGAAATGAAGTCTGTTGGCATCCCCGACACGGCACAACAACATGTTGCTGTGATGGATAAAAAACATAGTATACTAAGCCTTAGCCGTGATGATAATGGCATTTTACTGGCTGTTAACGCAGAAGGTACTAAGGCTGAACCGGCACATCCGTTTGTAGCGGCGCCAAAAACTGCACCACTTAACCCACACGACTACATGAATGCCGACATTCTTGCAGCGGGTTCGCTTCCCAAAATGGCTGAACTTATTGCGTCAGAGATTTATGAAATACGCGACAGTCGTAATCAATTGACCCGCGGAGAGGCTGATAATATGCCAAAGGATGGTGAGCAATTGCGCATCATGATGGCTAATCTTGACAAGCAAGAACGTGCGCTCATGCAGATGTTTACAGGCACAACCGAACGTGACACGACTGAAACCACGCTCACTTTCATACCAACAAAGGAGGTAAATAAACAGGTGTTGTTCCGCTTTTCAAAGCGATTGGGCCTTGTTGACAACGATGATTTAGCAGGTCGCCCGTTCTACATCAGCGTGCAAGATCTACACTATGTGCCCACACTTAACCTCCCCGATGATGGTAAAAAGAGTAAGGATAAAAGTGGAATCTGCGTGAATCTGCCCGGAAAAATTAGGCTCTCACTTTATGACGGCTTACAACTCTGCGCCAAAACCGAATGTTATGCAACCCAGTTTGGACGCACAGAAGAGCTTAGTGGCGAGCTGTTTGGTAAGAAAATGACCACAAGAATCGTCCTCGATCCTGTCACAGGAAACGCTCGAAAACTTGAAGTTGTGCCGATTCAATAGGCACATGAGAGTATCATTTGGAAGAAATTATCACCGCATGCAAGTCGATTGTATGCGGTTTTTTATGCAAATCTCATCCCTAATCACATCAAATTGACCATGAATATAGAATAAGGTATTGGCTTAAACGACAACATTTATACAACAAAGGCTTTTCGCTTGCACAACGAATATGTGAAAACCAATGAATATGTTAAATCTAAGCAGAAAAATATACAATAGGGATAAAATACTGAGAGAAAACAAAATGGCGCTGCATTTGAGGCTAAAAATCACCTACTTTCACACGATTCACAAATCATTGAGCTTCAAATCATTACGAAATAAGTTTCAAATTGCGAACTGATTTTTCATCAAAAGATGTTGCAATCTAAGTCAAACGAGTGTGCGAAAAGCAGCAAATTATACGATGAATTGAGGCAAACAGCGATGTAATATGCGTCAAATCATGAAATAATTCACCATGTATAACAACACAAAAGAATAAAAAACAGAAAACATCCCCCATCTTTCTATACGTTTATTCACGAAAGATAGAAAAACAAAATGTTAAAAACAAGATAAAGATTTGACAAAAAGCATAACACCCTTTATAGGTAAAAGGGTTGGGAAAATACATCGTTCATCGTTTGCGTGAATGACGATTGGCTCGCTGTTCACGATATCTGGCCTTCTGACGCGCACTCCCTGAGTCGTGTGCTCCAGTGATATACTTTTTCTTTTTGGCTTTCGTTTTCACCTTATCTTCTTCCTTTTTCGGACCAGAAGAACCTTTGAAACTGATGCCATTCTCTAAGATGCTTTGGAAATCATCCATAGGTTATGGGGTTAAATGATTGAAATTTAAACGTGATTAACCTTGAAGTTTGAATATTGAACCTTGATTTTACAATCTCTTTTCATTAATTTCTGCCCACAAAGAACGTTCAACATTCAAACCTCAACGTTCAAAATATGATTTAATGGTGGAATAGTCTCACGCCAGTGAAAGCCATTGCAATACCATATTTGTCACAAGTTTCGATGACATTATCGTCACGTATTGAGCCGCCGGCTTGGGCAATGTATTGCACTCCGCTCTTATGTGCGCGCTCAATATTGTCTCCAAATGGGAAAAAAGCATCGCTTCCAAGAGCCACGTTGTTATTTTTTGCAATCCATTCTCTTTTCTCTTCTCTCGTCAGTACAGCCGGTCTTTCCGTAAAGAACTGCTGCCATACGCCCTCACATAATATGTCGTCATGCTCTTCACTGACATAAACATCTATGGTATTATCACGGTCGGCACGACGTATTCCGGGCTTAAACGGGAGATTCATCACCTTTGGGCACTGGCGCAACCACCATGTATCAGCTTTACTTCCGGCTAAACGTGTACAGTGAATGCGGCTTTGTTGTCCAGCACCTATACCGATAGCTTGGCCATCTTTGACATAGCAAACAGAATTACTCTGCGTATATTTCAACGTGATTAAAGCGATAATCAAGTCGCGTTTGGCCTCATCTGGGAATATTTTATTCTTTGTTGGGATGTTATCGAATAGCGAAGGATCGTCTAATTTTACCTCATTTCGACCTTGTTCAAACGTGATTCCAAACACTTGTTTGTGCTCAATGGGAGCAGGAGTATAGTCAGGATCTATCTGAATTACATTGTAAGTACCCTTTCGTTTGTCTTTCAAAATCTCAATAGCCTCGTCAGTATAGCCAGGCGCAATCACTCCATCACTGACCTCTCTCTTTAATAATGTGGCGGTAACTGCGTCACAAACGTCGCTAAGTGCAACGAAATCGCCATACGAGCACATACGATCAGCACCACGAGCACGGGCATAAGCACACGCAAGTGGAGACAAAGGAAGCTTTACATCATCAACAAAATAGATCTTCTTTAATGTGTCACTAAGGGGTAAACCGATAGCCGCGCCAGCAGGAGAAACGTGCTTAAAGCTCGCCGCTGCAGGCATTCTAGTGGCTGCCTTGAGTTCTTTGACGAGCTGCCAACTATTGAGTGCGTCAAGAAAATTAATGTAACCAGGGCGTCCGTTGATGACTTTTAGGGGGAGTTCTCCGTCTTCCATATAAATTCTGGAAGGCTTTTGGTTGGGATTACAACCATACTTTAAAGCTAAATCTTTCATCTTTGGGGGAATTTTATCTATTTGCAAAGATAATAAAAAAATAATGATTAACTTTGCAGCATAGGTATTTTATTTCTAAGTATGTTATGAAACAGAAATTGGTTGCCTTGCTAAAAGAGGCCGAAAAGAAGTTGATTAGGATGACGAAAACAGGAAACGATTTCGAAAAGTTATCCAAATTCTTTTCTCTTCACCATGTAAACCTGACACCAGACTCATTGAAGAAGCTCAAAAACTACTTCACTGGAGCTGAGAAACCCTCACGACAAACACTCGACCGGCTGGCACTTTTCGCTGGGTTTCAAGACTGGGAGAGTTTGAAAAAGACTTTCATGGAGGAAGGAAAACACGCAAATCGTGATGTTTGAAGCTTGACTTGCGGACATCAGACAATAGAAAGCGGTAGAACTTTTGATAAACTTTTGCTTTCAAAGTAGTTCTATGCAGTCCGTAAACTCTTCACCATCATGCCAAAGAAAAAGAGGTTATGCACCATAAGGAGCATAACCTCTTTTATTTCTTTACGAAGAAACGGCAGCTTATTCAGCTGTTGTTGTGTTGCTTCTCTTCTCTGCAATACGGGCTTTCTTACCTGTAAGAGCACGAAGATAGTACAATTTTGCACGACGAACTTTACCGCGTTTGTTCACTTCGATAGAGTCGATGTTCGGTGACTCAATAGGGAAGATACGCTCAACACCTACAGTTCCCGACATCTTTCGAACCGTAAAACGCTTCTTTTCACCGTGACCTGAGATCTTGATTACTACTCCACGATAGAGCTGAATACGCTCTTTTGTACCCTCAATAATCTTGTAAGCTACAGTAACTGTATCGCCTGCATTGAATGAAGGAAACTGTTTTCCGGTTGCAAATGCTTCTTCAGCAACTTTAATTAAATCCATTTTTTGTTTGAAATTAAATTTTGTTTGTGCCCAACGCAACATGACCAAGCAACTCTTCTGCTGCCAGCGGTTACGCCGAAAAGCTGTGCAAAGGTACAAAAAAAATGCAAATCACGACCTCATTAATATTGGTTTTCTTTGGTTTTTAACACAAATTCTTCTTTTTTCCATGTAAAACAACTACCTTTGTAACAACTAATTACAAATGTATGGATAAGAAAACCATCTCTTTTTGGGCTGCAACAGCCTTACTTTCTTTGGCTTCCTGCAAGTCGCATTATGAGCTTTCTTCTGTCAGTCGCAGTCGAATCTTGATTGATAATAAGTATGATGCTAACCCCGATAAAGACGCAGAAGCCTTCCTTTTGCCTTATAAGCATCAGGTAGATAGCTTGATGAGCCCCGTCGTTGGTGAGGTTTCTGAATACATGTCGGCTCGAAAGCCCGAGAGTACACTATCAAATCTGCTCGCAGATATTTTGCTTTGGGGAGGTAAGAACTATCAAGAGAGCCCCGACTTTGCCGTATATAACATGGGTGGAATACGTGCCGCCTTCGCCCAAGGAGACGTTACTTATGGTGATGTTTTAGACGTTGCACCCTTCGAAAACAAGATATGTTTCCTCACGCTTTCAGGCAAAAAGGTGCACGAACTCTTTGAACAAATAGCCTCAACTGGTGGAGAAGGTGTCAGCCATGGCGTCAACTTGGTTATCAGTAAGGACCATAAGTTGTTGGATTGTAAGTTGAATGGCAAAGAAATCGACGACAATAAGGCTTACAGAGTGGCTACACTCGACTACCTTGCACAAGGCAACGACAAACTCGAAGCATTCAAATCAGCAACTAATCTCGTATCACCTCAGACACCAGAGAATAATGTTCGCTTCATCATCATGGACTATTTCCGTGAACAAAAGGCTGAGAACAAACCCGTAAGTCGCAAGATTGAGGGGCGAATCATCATAAAATAATCTCCTATTAAACCCAAGAATATGAAAAGAAATCTATATCATCATCGCCAAAAGGCTTTGAAACGTGCACTCTGTTGCTTGCTGTTTGCATGTGCAACACTAACAACTTATGCGCAAAAACAACTCACTATACTCCACACAAGTGACACCCACAGCTGCATTCTTCCACTCAATAAGAATCTTGCCGACACGCTCTTTGCAGGACGTGCAGGCTTTATTCGCCGCATCAATATGCTGAAAGAAGAGCGCAAGAAGGACCCAAACTTGCTGTTATTTGATAGCGGTGACTTCTCACAAGGCTCACCTTATTATACATTATTTAAGGGAGATGTTGAGATTGGGCTTATGAACAGGATGCATTATGACGCAGGTACCATCGGAAACCATGAGTTTGACTTTGGTATTGACAATATGGTTCGCCTCTTCAAAAAGGCAAACTTCCCCATCATTTGCTCTAACTATGACTTCCGAGGCACTCCACTTGAGGGACTTGTAAAGCCTTATATTGTGCTGAAACGCAAGGGAATCCGCATCGGAGTCTTTGCTCTCGACCCTCAACTTGAAGGACTTGTTGCCACAGCCAACTATGGACCAATCAAATATCTCAATCCCGTTACCGTGGCAAATGATATGGTAAAGATTCTACGTGGAAAGGAAAAGTGCGACCTTGTCATTTGTATCTCTCACTTAGGATGGGAAGATAAAGGTATGGGAGACCAGATGATGATTGCTGGTTCGCGTGGAATCGACGTCGTACTTGGCGGTCATTCTCACAGCTTCTTTAAGGAATTGCGTTATGTAAAAGACTTAGACGGACGCGAAGTTCCTGTAGATCACGAGGGAAAGAATGCCATTTTCGTGGGTAAACTGATGCTCAATCTTACTCAAAATAAAAAGTAAGAACTACCATTTTAGAGCGAGTATCACGCACAGATCGGGCGTATGGAAGCATGATTTTATTCTCCATACGCTCGATATGCTTTTGATCGAGGCTGTTAACCAAGCTATACATGAACTTCAACTCAGGCCGAATCTTGAAAAACGGCAGGTAAAAGTCACAGCCAAGTCCTACTTCTGCAAACGTATCATAACGCTTAAGCTTTACATAATCGTTATCTTTTCCACTTAGATTCAAGGCTGGAGTCATGCCCACCATCATGTAAGGACGATGATTATTGAATCGAGGTGCAGCAAAAATCAAGTCTACTGGAAGGGCCATATACACCGATTTCATGTTCTGCCGATAGGATATTGGCTCATGATTTGGGCCTGCCACACTATGATTTAGCAACACAATATGGCGTGAACCGAAATACATTGTCGGCGCAACTCGTAGTTGTAAGTGCTCCGAAAGACGCATTTCACCAAGTACTCCCACGTTAAAACCCATGTCAAAACGATCCTGATCAGTGGATATTATCTGTTGTGTTGATGTACCATTTTCAGCCACAACAGTCTGTTCTCCGCTATTAACAAACTCCAAATCTTGTACATGTGAGCCGACGGAAATCCCGAAATGAAAGGGTCGAAGATCTGTATACGGGCGATTTTGAACTGTCCGTTGTTGCGCCATAGCAGCCATTCCAAAGGCTAAACCCATAGCAATCAAACTCCATTTTCTTATCTTCATGCTACTGATAAAACGCACTTCACGTGATGATATTGCATCATGTAGGAAAAGAAGTAGTATAAAAAAAACAAAAAAATAATACCTAAAAGTAGGTATTTTGAAATTTATTATATACCTTTGCATCGTGATTCATGAGCTGAAAGGCTTGGAATTGGTACAAAAACATTATGAAATTATAAATTAAAGTTTATGGCTTACGTAATTGGAAACGACTGCATTGCATGCGGTACATGTATTGATGAGTGCCCAGTTGGCGCTATTTCTGAAGGTGATATCTATGCTATCAACCCTGATGCTTGCACAGAATGCGGCACATGTGCTGATGTTTGTCCTAATGAAGCAATCAGTCTTCCTGAATAAGGAGAGAGAAATACAGCATAGAAAAACGGCATATTGCAACCTCGCAATATGCCGTTTTCTTTTGGTTTTAGGTTAAAAATCAGCATGATTTTAATGTAAACATAAGCAAAAGTATAAGCATTTTCATCATTCTTCCTGAGTATCCATACCTACAAACGAGTATTTTTTGTGGCAAAAGTCCCCTTTTTCATGTACCAACAACAATTCAACAACAAACAATTTCATCACAAACCACAAGACGTTTAATCTCTAACCATGACATTATCTTCATGCCCTAACCTCACAACATCATTTGTTCCGCCAGCTTATTCCCCCAAAACAAAAACTTCATTTGTTATTCAGCGGGAAATAGGTTAATGCAAACGAAATAATCTTACAACTGCTTTCAAAATACGATGAAATTCAAAACGCAACAACATTTCAGTCTAAATACGCGCGTTTTTCAATGCATTCATAATCCACTATGCACCAGACAGTTACGCATTCACACGCTTTTCCTTTCGCTAAACAAGGGCGAAAAAGCAATGCTTTCCTTCATTTTCTGACTCCATTTGCTTCAAATTGCAAGACAAACTCCCTCATCTCACCTCGCAAAATCATAGGGTTTGCACAACAAACTAACTGAAATTACACCAATAACTACTTCATTTGAATCCATAATTCCTATAAAATGCCTCTATGAAGAGAGGTTTTTGACGATTTATTTTCTATTTGAAGCCTCCATGAAGTGTTAAAATTCGCACAATAAACTTTACAGCATTACACGATAAATCCGCACAACAAACAAGCTATCATGCCAATAAATATGCCGCAAAACCTAAGGCTTTATTCCCTAAACTCGTAAACGTTTACGTAGAATTTCATTGAGGTTTATACCTATTCATATAGTATATATAAGAATAAACCAGTACATTTGTATACAAAAACTATCTATTTTACCTTACGAACAATGAAACATCAACATTCTCGTAGACTGATTTTACTCGGTCTCTTCATGATGATTGCGTTACAATCTCTTTTCGCTCAAGCCCCAGCTTTCCCTGGAGCAGAAGGTCATGGACGCTATGTCACGGGCGGAAGAGGCGGAGAAGTTATCCACGTTACCAATCTTGATGACAGCGGAACAGGTTCTTTTCGCGCAGCAGTACAAGGGAATCGGAAGAAGATGATTGTCTTTGATGTCGGTGGAGTCATAGCTTTGGCTTCTGAACTAACCATCGGTCAGAACACAACCATACTCGGACAAACAGCCCCCTACCCTGGAATCACCATTAGATATTACACGGTTAAGCCGTCATCTAATAACATTATACGCTTCATTCGCTTTCGACGTGGCCAGGAACGCGACGTCAATGATGGCGCAGATGCTATCTGGAATGCCCACCAAACGAGTATCATCATCGACCATTGCTCAATGAGTTGGAGTATTGATGAATTGGCCTCGTTTTATGATAACAATAATTTCACGATGCAATGGTGCATGCTTGGTGAGGCATTGACTAACGCAGGACATGATAAAGGAGCGCATGGTTATGGCGGAATATGGGGCGGAAAGTTAGCTTCTTTCCATCATAACTACGTGGGAAGTGTCGATAATCGAGCACCTCGTTTCAATGGTTCTCGCTACCAATGGGACGGATATCGCAACAATATTCAATTCAATTCGTATCATTGGAACAATACCGTTACGGCAGAAAATGTGGACTTTCGCAACTGTGTTCTCTACAATTGGGGAGATGGAAACGGCTGTTATGGTGGACCAGGTGGTGGACAAATCAACATCATTAATAACTATTATAAGGCTGGACCGGCAACAAGAAACACACAAAGGGTTACAGAAGTCAGTGTAGGAAATAGTGGAAACAGCACCCAAGGTGACATGATTGGCATGACAAGTCGATACTATATCCAAGGCAACTACGTTGCAGCCGCTGGGAAAAATGCAGCCAATTATGACTGGAAAGGGGTCACCTTTGATAATGGAGTGCAGCAAATCGACGCACAACCTTATACGCTTGATGGTGCAAACTACTATGAAAATGTGGCGCACAAAACGCTAAATGGCAAGTCTTATGCCCCTATCAAGCTCACCACTCCTGCGCCAACAGGAGACATTACGACACATTCGGCACAACAAGCCTATGAGAATGTGCTCGACTATGCAGGCGCTTCGCTCTTCCGTGACAATGTAGATGTGCGCTATGCACATGAAACTCGCACAGGAACGACTACGTATGAAGGAAGCAAAACGCATCGACCGGGCATTATAGATATCGTGAAAGATGTCGATGGTTACACGGAAAACAACTTCCCAAAAGGGCAGAGATCACAAGATTATGACAGTGACTTTGATGGATTACCTGACGCATGGGAGAAGGCAAACGGACTCAATCCAAACGATGCCAGCGATGCTTCTAAGTACTCACTCGATTCAAAAGGCTACTACACAAACCTCGAAGTGTTTGCTAATAGCTTGGTAGAACCCTTAGTAAAGAAACAGCAACAACAAGCTGAAACAGCTGTAAACGAATATTATCCTGAATGTAAGAATGCAACAGGATTAGACTATTATAGTGGTAAAACGGTTGAACTCGTTTCACCAATCACGCCAGAAAACCCGACAGTGGGTGTTGAAAAACCTCTTTATAGTACAAAGTTCACAGACTGGGAAGATGCGAAAGCTTCGGCAACAGCAGTCACAAAAGAGGCTCAAACGCTATATAGTCATGAGTCATTGCAGTTTTCTCTGACAGAGACGGAAGTGTGTTCGACAAACAAAAACAAGGCAAAATTTCCGCAATGGCAGGGAGGTTATCTCATGGCTTCAAAGACTTCGGCTGCCCAAGTGACTACTTCTGTATTAAAAAACATCACGAAAGTACACTTTAAACACGGTGCAACGGGGAGCAAACGAGGCTGGAAACTCGAGGCAAAAGGCACCGGAGATGCCGATTGGGTAACGTTAAGTAACAGTGTGGCGGACCCCACTTCGGGAGCTGATGTGGATGTAGAGGTGAACAAAACAAACTGCCGTTTGCGCTTCACAAACCTCACTTCAAATCAAAACGCCTATCTCTTTGAGCTGTCAATCTATGGCAAAGTAGACCAGAGTTCAAAGCCTTTACTAAGCTCATTCAAGGCAAATGGCAAGACCTATTCAGCCGAAACATGCTGTAAAGAGCAGGCAGACGGCACGTTGAAAGCAACGATTGAACTGCCGAAAAGCCAAGAAATGATTTCTAAAGACAATCCTTTGACCGACCTTATTGCCGAGAATGGCACGATAGAAGACGTCAAATATACGGCTACAAGCGAGGGTACTTGTGCCACGATTAAAGTCGCTTTGGCAGGAAAAAGCACAGACTACGTAATCTATTTTGTACGGAAAGCCGACCTCACCCTTACCTATTATAATACAGATGGGACGGTGATTGGAACGCAAAAGGTAGAAAAAGATGCGCCAATTACAGCCTTTGCCTTCAATGCTTCAAAGGTTATCGTGGGCGAAGGAAAGGTCTTTCGCGGATGGTTTGCAGCTGCTTCAGGTCCTCACAACCGCAAGTTTGTGACCTCAGATAACATCACTTCAAATCGCAATCTCTATGCAGTTGCAACCGAAAAAGAAATAAAGAGCGCCACGAAACGTTACACTTTTGAACTCACTGACAGTTGTTTCTACGACCAAGATCATGAAGCTTTCAACAGCAAAGGCCCTGCTCGGTTCCATGATCCACAACATGGCTGGCTGTTTGGCAAGTCAGATGACGTTGAACTTCTTGTCGGAGGAAATGCTTATCTGCTACTAAAAGGTTGCACATATTCGTCAGGAAACATCATCATTAAGGATAGTAAAGGTCGCCAATTGGCTTCGCTTCCGGCAAAAGCCAATACAGATGGTGCCATCATCAGCTATGAATATAAAGGTAATCCCGATGTTCTTCACCTCTGTTTTGACCAGAATGCCTATCTGCATGAAGTCATTATAGCGAATATGCAGGCTGATCCTATCGTGCAAAATGAGGCTGGATACTATGTTGTTAAGCCTGGAGATGCGACTCATTTACTAAATACTTTGCTCATTGCAAACGTCAAATCAGGAGACCAACTGACAAAGATCTTTATTCCAAATGGTGTATATGATTTGGGCGAAACAGTGCTTACACCCATCAATGGCAATAATATCTCACTCATTGGAGCCTCTGCTGAGCACACCATCATACGCAATCATCCGCATGAAAGCAATGAAGGCATTGCCACAACTGCAACACTTCTCATCACAGGAGATAACACTTATCTGCAAGATTTGACGTTAGAAAACGCGCTCGATTACTACAAATGTGGAGCTGCCGGACGTGCCGTTGCCTTGCAAGATAAAGGTAATCACACCATTTGTAAACGTGTAAACTTGCGCTCATTCCAAGATACTTACTACAGCAATGGACTGGGACAATACTACTTTGAGGATGGAAACATCCACGGAACTGTGGACTATCTCTGCGGAAGTGGAGACGTTTTCTTCCATAAAGTGAATTTCGTGAACGAACTACGAAGCTTGAACAATGGCGGAATGGATGTCATTGCAGCTCCTTATCCGACTGAAAACAACCGCTTTGGTTACGTGATGAAAGACTGTAAAATCACTAATCTTAACCCGGGAGGTTACTCACTTGGTCGCAGCTGGGGAGGCAAATCAAAGCTTGCTTGGATTGAAACAACGATGTCAGAGCCACCTGTTGAAGACGGAAAGAGCGTCAAACGATTCACTGTTGGAGGTATGAACGTCGCAGCATATCAGTTTAAGGAGTATGGCTCGAAAGACAAAGATGGCAACCTTTTGACGCCAACAACAAACATTGTTACGTTTACGCATGCCACAGGGAACTACACTTACAACACCACAATGCGTGAAGATTCAGTCAGTTTGTTCTCACTTGACAACGTATTTCCCAACTGGCGACCAGCTGAGTTGGCTGCACAAGCAACCTCACCAAACGTGAAACTCAATGGAAACATCCTCTCTTGGACTGACAATTCGCCTGTACAACCGGGACAATGTTATGCAGTTTTCAAAAATGATGAACTGATAACAATCACCCAAGCGCATCAAATCACACTGAACAATGTCGTAAGTAATGCTATATACAGCGTGCGTTCAGCCAATGTAAAGGGAGGATTCAGCGAACCATCTGCTACATCTTCTGTTGCAGGAATACACAAATTGCAAACTTCTGACAAAGCAATCATTCGCACAAAGTACTTTCGTCCCGACGGAACGGCATGCCAACAAGACACAAAAGGCCTTGTGCTCACCATGCAAACCTTTTCAGACGGCACAACAAAAACAATGAAAAGAATCGTCAAATAGTATAGATTTATTTTAGTTAACAAAGCACCTACGCTGCAGAAAAAGCCCAGATGAATTAGTCTCATCAAAGCATCTGCAGCGTAATTTTATATTCCTTATTTGATGACCATAAGGCTTTTTAACAATAAATGCTTATATTTATCGAACAAAAATTCTTAATTTTGCATCATAAGATGTTATTGATGACATCACAACTTTTAAGAGAATTCACTATTATTTCAAATAAAAAGAGTTATAAAAATGAAAAAACTAATTCTAAAAATGTTTGTAGTCGTGTTGGCACTTGCTGCTTTCAACACACTGATGAGTTGCAGTAGTAAAGACGACGAGGATTCAATTGCCGGCACATGGGGCATTAGTAGCGACGCCGTTATGAATGGTTCAAACTGGGGAAGAGCTCGAAGCTACGAAGGTTTTGAGCCAGAGTATTTCATTTATCAATTCAATGAGAACGGTACAGTGGACTATATCACCTTCACAGGAATAGAAAAAATCTCCGCTTTTAAAATGGGAAAGGATCTTCAAAAGATAGCAACGGGCCACTATCACCTATCAAAAGGCAAGCTATATATGCGTATAGGCAAGCAAGATTATGAAGGTCCTTACACCTTAAACAAAAAGGAGTTAGCACTTGAAATCAAAGGAAACGACGGAAACCTCCATCGTTATGTGTTCAAATTGCTTAACGATAGATACTAATTTTCCTATAATATCATAAGATAAAATCATGATAAAGAAACTATTATTCACCCTCATGTGCTTGATGACGAGTGTTGGAGCATTCGCTCAAGCAAAGACTTTTGAGCTTGGAATAAAGTTGAATTGTGCCACAGAAGACCCTCATTTGGGATTTGGTGCAGTCGCACGATATAACATTGACGGTCATTTCAGACCCGAATTTGAAGCCAACTACTATCCCGAAGGCGACAATAATATCAGAGCTTGGGATGTAAACATGAACTTACAATACTTGTTTCCTATCACTCATCGCTTCAAAGTATATCCTACTGGCGGTTTAACCATCGTGGGAGCTGACTTTGATGGTATAGGAATTAGCACCAGTGAAAGTCGTGTTGGCTTGAATCTTGGCGGCGGAGTTCAGTTTAACATCACACCAAAACTACATCTTCATGCCGAAACAGTCTATAAGATTGTCTCTGACATTGACCGAGGTGTACTGAGTGTTGGACTCTCTTATGCTTTCTAACCCCTGCTTTTTGAAAGTCAAAACAAAGTTATATGCAAGCCGCATAAACTCAAACGGCAAGCAAGGTTGACGCAAAACAAAGCATAATAACATAAAAGGAAGACCCGAAAATGGCCTTCCTTTTTTCATATCCTCAAATGAATGATAAAATGATATGACGCGAATCGTTGCGTAATTAGAGGCAAATTACACGATGAAATGAGGCAAATGATGCGGTAAAATGACGCAAATCACGGGCTGTGTTGTATGGTTTTATTTTATATTCTTTATCAAAATGAGAAAAGGAAAAGTAGTGATGGGCTGCAATAATCTTGCAAAACCAACGTTTAATTAAGTGATACTAACATACAATTTAAGGGGTGAGGTCGCCGAATATGTGCCTACAAGGAAGAGAAATAGGCGGAAAAGTGCGCATTTACCATGCCCGATGATAGTGCAAAGCCGCATAAGATATAGTATCTTGAAGGCTGAAATGGTAGAAGAAATCATTTGAAAACGATAATATTTATTAGCTAATGAGCGGCTGTGCAGATGCAAACAGCACAGCGAGTTCAGCAACATCATGAAAAGAAACAATCTTACAAACCGGCAGTTTTTAATGCCTTTTATCATCGTAACCTCACTCTTTTTCTTGTGGGGCTTTGCAAGAGCTATCCTCGATGTACTCAATAAGCATTTTCAAAACGCTTTAGATATCAGCATAACCCAGTCATCTTTGATTCAGGTGACTACCTATTTAGGTTATTTTTTGACGGCAATTCCTGCGGGATGGTTTATTAATCGTCATGGCTATCGACTTGGTGTAGTGCTTGGTTTGTTGCTTTTTGGCATAGGTTCTCTGTTATTTATCCCCTGTGCAGCAGTCGGAACGTTTTATGCTTTCCTTGGAGCGCTGTTTATTATAGGCTGTGGTTTAGTGTTTCTTGAAACCTCAGCAAATCCTTATGTGACCGAACTTGGCGAGAAAGAGACGGCAACAAGTCGGCTAAACTTTTCGCAATCGTTTAATGGTTTGGGTTGTCTCTTCGCAACATTTGTTGTTGGTCAGTTCTTTTTTAGCGGTCATTTTGAAGACAATCACGTGGCTGTTCCCTATACGATTTTAGGCATATTGGTGTTGGTTATCGCTTTAATCTTCTCACGAATTAACTTGCCTGAGATCAAACATGCAGAGACTGAAGAAGACAAAATCAAAGGAACTCGCATCATGAAACTATTCCGTCATCACCCGATGTTTGTCTTTGGACTCTTTGCTTTGTTAGCTTATGAGGTGGCAGAGATATCAATCAACAGCTACTTTATTAACTTTGTTACGGGTCAAGGATGGTTAGATGACAACACAGCAAGCATCGTTTTGACCGTCGCTTTGGGCTTCTTTATGGTGGGAAGATTTGTGGGTAGCTGGCTCATGCGACGCATTCGAGCAGAAATAATGCTGTTTGTTTGTGCAGTAGCGAGCGTCATAAGTATGGTTGTTGTGCTATTAAACATTGGGCGATTCTCTATGGTTGCCATCATCATAAACTATCTTTTTGAGGCTATTATGTTTCCAACCATCTTCTCATTGGGCCTTAATGGTCTGGGAAATCTAAAGAAAAGTGCAGCTTCTTTGCTAATGATGACACCGATTGGAGGCTGTGGTTTCTTGCTCATGGGCATCATTGCAGACAATGCAAACCTTGTAATTCCTTTCTTGATTCCTTTCTTTGGCTTCTTCGTTGTATTGCTCTATGCTTCTGAATTGATGCGAAAGAGATTGTAATCCAACAGAAGATAGGAGGTAACATTGCTATATCCATGTTGCAACTGACGCCTTATCGCTTAATTTAACGCAAAATTAAACTTTTTAACCTGCTTCGAATTGAAAAAAGAGAACCAACATTTTGCGTCATCAAAAGATTATGTTAAATTTGCAATCAGAAATAGATGAAGAGATAACATTCATTTAGTGATCTATTTATAAACATAATATTACAGATTATGGCAGTTAGTTTTAAAGAATTAGGTCTCGTTAATACACGCGAGATGTTTAAGAGAGCAGTGAATGGCGGCTATGCAATTCCTGCATTTAACTTCAACAATTTAGAGCAGCTTCAGGCTATTATTACGGCGTCATCTGAATTGAAATCACCGGTAATCTTACAGGTTTCAAAGGGTGCCCGCAATTATGCTAACCCGACATTACTACGTTATATGGCAGAAGGAGCAGTAGCTTTTGCAAAGGAACTTGGCTGTGCTCATCCTGAGATTGCACTTCACTTGGACCACGGAGACAGCTTCGAGCTCGTGAAAGATTGCGTAGATATGGGCTTCTCTTCAGTCATGATAGATGCTTCTTCAAAACCTTTTGAAGAGAATATTGAGTTGACTAAGAAGTGCGTTGATTACGCTCATCAGTTCGATGTGACTGTAGAAGCTGAGTTAGGTGTACTTGCTGGTGTAGAAGATGAAGTTGCTTCAGAGGAATCTCACTACACTCGACCAGAAGAAGTGATTGAGTTCTCACAGCGTTCAGGCTGCGATAGTCTCGCCATTTCAATCGGTACATCTCATGGTGCATATAAGTTTAAGCCAGAACAGTGTACTCGTGACCCGAAGACTGGCCGCTTAGTACCTCCTCCTTTGGCTTTCGATGTTCTCGCAGAGATAGAGAAGAAGCTTCCAGGATTCCCTATTGTACTTCATGGTTCGTCTTCAGTTCCACAGAAATATGTTGATATTATCAACCAGTATGGAGGCAAATTACCTGATGCAGTGGGTATACCTGAGGAACAATTACGTAGGGCTGCTAAGAGTGCTGTATGTAAGATTAACATCGATTCTGACTCTCGTTTGGCTTACACTGCAGGCGTAAGAGAGACTCTTGCAAACCATCCTGACTACTTTGATCCACGTCAATATGGTAAGGTTGCACGCAATTATATGATCGAAATGTATAAAGAGAAGATCACAGACGTGCTTGGTTCTGAGAACAAACTTGCTCAATTGTAAGCAAACTACGACTAAAAGGTCGAATAAAATAATAAAGGTGAGCACTTCATAGTGCCCACCTTTTTTCGTATATCAATATCTTTTGGGGTGTATATCAATACTTTTGAGGGTATATATCGATATATTTGAAGGTATATATCTATTTATTTGGCTGCGCAAACAGAAAGGGCTCTCTAATTCATTAGCCTACTATTGAGAGCCGATTTGCATCATTTTGCTGAACAACCATATTATAGTTGTTTGCCAAAATGCCACACAAGACCGAAATTAAAAATACCTTGCAGGCCGTAACCAATTTCAGAAGTGAATCTCAAATGATTCGAACCAATCTCTATTCCCACAGGAGAAAGCTGATAAGCCACCCTCATTTTATTTTCTTTAATGTTAGGGAAACTGCTGCTATTTGACGACAGATGATAAGCACTTAGCCCCAAACCTCCTCTTGAATAAAGTGCAAAGTGCCCGTTGTCTAACCAAGAATAGCGCACTGAAGGCATGAAAGTAAAGGCCTTACTCGATAATTTCAATTCATCATTTGGGATGATTGAATAGATGAGTCCAAGGTAAACGAAGCTAAAAGGGTCATTATTCACTTGCTTTTCTAATGGCACATGTGCTCCTTGTGCCACTGCTTCTGTATAACTAAGTCCTGCACCTACTGCCCATTTCTCATTCAAATGATAGAAATATTCCATATTTAATGAACAGTTAATGTTGCTGAGTGTCGAGAACAAAGAAGCGTCGTCTTCAAGCTTAAACAATCTAATATAGTCATTTCTCACGCTCTTTAAGTGCGGTTCATCACCGAATCCGATACTCCATCTCAATTCATGTTTGAAATGTTGTGCCTGTATTGTCAATGCAAAACAAGTCAGAAGTAAAGTTAGAAGTCCTTTTTTCATGTTATCGTTTCTATTTAATTAGTTTGCCCCAAAGATAAAGAAAAAATCCAGAATCAAGCATATTTTCTTATCTTTTTTTTCATTTTGTTGAATCAAGTCTGTCTCATGAGAAGTCATCAAGATAGTAAACGAAAGATGAGTTAAACGTCTTGAAAGTAATTTACAACTGAAACAACAAAACCTTACAATATGAAAGCATTTAGCACAACTATCCAACAGCATGCTATTTTCTTGCATTTTACAAACTCCTTACAATCAATCAATTACGAAAAAGGCCTTAAAATTTATGATGATATCACATAAAAACAACGTGTAATCTCTATGGAATCATGCCCTCATCTCTACCATTTCATCGCATGAAATGAAGCATTTGTGTGCGCCGTTTGTGCCGAATTAGAGAATCGAATGGCGCAAAACACCCCATCTTCTTATAGCCTTCGTTGATTAAACCCTATTTTTCTATGATTTACGCTCTATTTCATCACCCCACGAAGTGTTAAAAAACTATCATTAATCTTTACGATATAAGTCTCTACTTCTTGACTAAAATGAAGACAAGAACAAGAGTTTCAGCTAAAACTTTATATCATTTCGCTTTGTTTATTCCAGCATATTATCATCCCGAAGGCCAAATATTTTGTCGTTTTCCAACATTTGTTGAACTCAAAGAGAAAGGCACTTTGCTCATGAAAACAAAGTGCCTTAGTCTTGATATGTTATAAACAGCGTTTACTTTATAGGGAAAAGACCATAGAGTTCGGCATCAATCTGGTCGGTAATCCTTTGAAAATCCTGAGGATTATTCTCGAAATCAGTGTGATCTCCATCAACAATGATGAGATGACCTTTATAGTCTTTAATCCAGTTTTCATAGCGATCGTTCAGTCCAGAGAGGTAATCGATGCGGATACTCTTTTCAAATTCGCGCCCACGTTTACCGATATGGTTAACCAAAGTCGGTATACTTGAACGGATATATATCATGAGATCGGGTAACTTTACGAGTGAAATCATGAGCTCAAACAAGTCAGAATAGTTCGTAAAGTCACGATCACTCATCATGCCCATACTATGTAAATTCGGCGCAAAGATACACGCATCTTCAAATATAGTGCGGTCTTGTATGATGGTATCTGCACTCTTTGATATCTCAACTACCTCCTTAAAACGTTTATTTAAGAAATAGATTTGGAGATTAAATGACCATCTTGCCATGTCAGCATAAAAGTCATCGAGATACGGATTGTTATCAACGGGTTCGAAACGAGGCGTCCAATGAAATCTCTTGGCAAGCATTTTGGTGAGGGTAGTCTTGCCACTTCCGATGTTTCCTGCAATTGCTATATGCATAATCTGAATATAATTCTGGGGTTAGAAAAGTCCAAACAGGTTGGCATCTATCTTATCTATGATGCTCGAAAAGTCCTTTTTACTGTGTAAATAGTCGATATTATTCACATCAACAACAAGCACTTTACCTTTATATTTGTTATAGATGAAGTCGTCATATAGTTCATTCAAGCTCTCAAGATAAGCCAAAGGCATTTGCTGTTCGTAGTCACGCGCGCGGCTTTGGATATTCTTTACCAAGTGTGAAACGCCTGATTTTAAGTAGATCATCAAGTCAGGATAGTGCAGGATATGCGTCATTGAGTCAAAGAGTTCCATGTAAGTATGGAAGTCTCTTTCAGTCATATTGCCCATCTTGTAGTTGTTTTTTGTGAAGACATATACGCCTTCATAGATGGTGCGATCTTGCACTATGGTTTGTTGTTTGCTACAACGCGTGAGCTGAAGCAAGTCTTTGAAGCGTTCTTTTAAGAAGAAAACCTCCATGTTAAATGACCATCTTGGGATGTCTTTATAATAGTCTTCGAGATACGGATTGTAGTCTACTGCCTCGTATTTAGGCTCCCATCCATAGTGTTTGGCAAGCATTTCGGTGAGTGTAGTCTTTCCGCTTCCAATGTTTCCAGCGATAGCTATATGCACGATTATTATTGTTTTGGCTGCAAAATTACTGTTTTTTATCCGTTAAAACGAATAAAGCTGTATCAAAAGTAGGGTCATCCGGTTTTTGTTTGTACATTTGCATAGAAAGTAATTTGTTAAGTTTCACAATATGATATATACCCTATCAGGTCCTCAACATATTGATACGACGATTCAACTCCCACCAAGTAAGAGCATCAGTAATCGTGCCCTGATTATCCAAGCACTGGCAAATGGCAACCTTGTTCCACGCCATCTTAGTGACTGTGATGATACAAATGTCATTGTCGAAGCCCTCAAAACAAAGAGCGAAACCATAGATATCAAGGCAGCAGGAACGGCAATGCGCTTTCTGACGGCCTATCTTTCAGTGCGCGAAGGCGAGCATGTGCTCACGGGAACTGACCGCATGAAGCAGCGTCCGATAGGCGTTTTAGTAGATGCTTTGCGCTATCTTGGCGCCGACATTCAGTATGAAGGCGAGGCGGGTTACCCTCCTTTGCGTATTAAAGGACATCCACTGGCAGGAGGATTCATTGAGATTCCGGGTAATGTTAGCTCGCAGTTTATCTCGGCATTACTATTGATTGGTCCGATGCTTGAAAAGGGATTAGAACTCAAACTGACTGATGAAATTATCTCCCGGCCTTATATTGACCTCACGTTATGCATGATGAGAGACTTCGGAGCAATAGCCGATTGGACGGATGTTGACACTATCCGTGTCGCTGCCAAAGCCTATTCAGCACGCGATTATTATATTGAAAGCGATTGGACAGCCAGCAGTTATTGGTATGAAATCATGGCATTAGCGGATGATTCAGAGGCCGTTGTGAGATTGGAAGGCCTGATGGATGGTTCGAAACAGGGCGATTCAGTCGTTAAATACATCTTTTCGCTCTTGGGAATAAAGACAAGTTTTGAGACCACTGCACCCGGTGTGCCCAATATCGTGACGCTACATCGGCACAAATGTCTATTGCCTCGTTTAGAATATGACTTCACTGGGTCGCCTGATTTGGCACAAACTGTGGTGGTAACTTGTGTGAATATGAACATAAAGTTCCACTTTAAAGGCCTCTCTACCCTACGAATTAAGGAAACAGATCGCATAGAAGCCTTGAAAACGGAGTTGAGAAAGTTGGGCTTTGTGCTTCAAAGTGTGGGCGATGATGAACTACTTTGGGATGGCGAACGATGCCAACCATCCGATGAACCCATTGAAACCTATGAGGATCATCGCATGGCTTTGGCCTTCGCTCCAGTGGCTTTGAAACGCCAAGGCTTGCAGATTAACAACCCAGAAGTAGTGAGTAAGTCGTATCCCGATTACTGGAAAGATCTTCAAACAGCAGGTTTCACGTTATGATATATTTGGTTTTTGCACTTGTTTTCTTAGGCCTCATCACGGCATTAGGTTCATTTTTGGGTCGAAAGAAGGGCGAAGAAGATGCTCCTCTCATCTTAAACGACTCGTGTTCTACGTGTACAGGTGAGAACGATCAGTGCGAACAAGAGTGTATGATGGAGGCCGCCACCAAGGAAATTGAATATTATGACGATGAAGAACTTGACCGTTTCCGAGGTCGTTTGTCGGAAGATTACACTGACGAAGAGGTCGAAGCGTTTGCAGAAGTGATGCTAACGATGCGCCCAGATGAGGTAAAGGGCTGGAACAGAAGCCTCATTTTACGTGGCATAAACATGCCAAATCAGATTAAAGATGACTTTATTGCATTAGTAAATGATTGACATTTTACATTATAGTTTCTTTCAAAATGCGTTGCTTGGCGCCTTACTTGCCAGTGTTGTTTGTGGCATAGTAGGCACTTATATCGTAACCCGTCGCTTGGTATTCATTAGTGGTGGCATCACACATGCATCGTTTGGAGGCATTGGTTTGGGTGTACTGATGGGCATTAATCCCATCCTTTCGGCCATGATTTTTGCCGTATTGAGTGCCTTTGGGGTTGAATGGATGTCACGAAAAGGTGCTGTTCGCGAGGACTCCGCTATTGCAATGTTCTGGACTTTCGGTATGAGTGTGGGCATCATTTGTTGCTTTTTATCTCCTGGTTTCATGCCCGATTTGCCGTCGTTCCTGTTTGGAAGCATCCTGACAATAGGCACATTAGACCTTTATTTGCTTGGTGTGCTCTCGGTAATTGTTATCCTTTGCATGATCTTCTTCTACAGAGAAGTGCTCAGTGTGGCTTTCGATCGCACGTTTGCAGAGTCACAAGGGCTGCCCGTTCGATGGATAGAATACGGCATGATGGCATTAATTGCGTTGACGATAGTATCTACTTTGCGCATGGTGGGTATCGTCTTAGCCCTCAGTTTGCTTACAATTCCACAGATGACTGCCAATCTTTTCACGCTGAACTATAAGCGAATGATGTTCCTTTCGATTGTTATTGGGTGGGCAGATTGTTTATTTGGTCTTGCCATGAGCTATTGGTTGAATGTTCCTTCGGGTGCATCCATCATCTTTTTCAGTATCATTGTCTACGCCATTGCAAAGTTGTTGTTGAGAAAGTGAAGCATTTCGCACCATATTCCATTATCCTTTGTCTCGTTGTTACGATGCTTTGTTGTTGTTCAACGCCGCAAAACACGGCGCGAACCAGGTGGTGGCAGGCTTTCAATACACGCTATAATGTTTATTATAACGGTTCAATGGCTTACATAGATGGGGCATTAGAGCGTGAGAAAAGCAACAAAGATAACTTCACAGAGATGCTTCCTTTGTACACAATTGGCAACAAAACAAGTCGTGGTTTGGGGCAAGCTGGCTTTGAAAAAGCAATAGAAAAGTGTGAGAAAGCAATCAAACTGCACAGCATTAGACGTCATCCCGTGTGGGATAAAGACCGAAAGAAGACTGCCGAAGATATTGAATGGCTCAACCGAAAGGAGTATAATCCGTTCATGTGGAAGGTCTGGTTGCTCATGGGTAGAGCCCAATTCCATGAAGGAAAGTTTGAAGATGCAATATCAACCTTTGCATATATGAGCCGACTTTACGCCACTCAACCTGCTATTTACCAACGAGCGCAGGCATGGTTAGCTAAGAGTTACATCGAAGCGGGATGGCAATATGAAGCTGAAGACGTGCTACGTAACATGCAACGAGATTCTATTTATTGGACGGCTAAAAAGGAATGGGACTATACTTACGCTGATTATTTTATTCATATCGGGGACTATCATAAGGCAATTCCCTATCTTCAACGCGTCATTAGCCATGAGATGAGACGCATACAAAAGGCACGTGAGTGGTTTCTTTTAGGACAATTGTTCAACGAAACAGGTCAAAAGGCAGAAGCTTATAAGGCATTTCAGCATGTGGTTAGACTCAATCCACCTTATGATTTGGCTTTTAATGCACGCATAGCTATGACAGAAGTGGTCGACGGAAAGCCCAAACAATTGATTGCTAAGCTTCGACACATGGCGTCATCTGACAATAACAAGGAATATTTAGACCAGGTTTATTACGCCATTGGCAATCTCTTCTTGTCACAAAATGACACACTTCATGCCATTGGAGCCTATGAAAAAGGCAGTGAACTCAGTACACGTAACGGCATAGAAAAAGGTGTTTTACTGCTTAAACTCGGTGACCTCTACTGGCAACGGAATAAGTTTGGCGATGCAAAACGATGTTATGATGTGGCCATAGGACTATTGGATAAGGACCGGAAAGACTATCAACAATTGGCCGAAAGACAACAAGTGCTCGAACAACTTGTACCTTATACCGATGCCGTTGAACTGCAAGACTCTCTTCAACTGCTTGCCAAGATGTCGGAATATGACCGAAATGTAGCCATTGACCGCGTGATTTTAGCCCTTAAACACAAGGAGAAAAAGGCACAAAATGACGTTTCATCTATCGCTAATGCAGGTGAGATGACGGCACAAAATCCTACAAATGCAACTTTCAACACGCCGACTTCGGCAGATAACAACAATCAACAAGCCACGTGGTATTTCTATAATCCCATGACCGTTGCACGTGGAAAGGAGATGTTTCAAAGGCGTTGGGGCAAGCGAGATAACATTGATAATTGGCAAAGAATCAATAAAACGGTCGTCGCGTTACCAACAAATGATACTGCGGATAGCCTCGAACAGCGAAATGAAACGCCACAAAAAGTGAACGACCCAGCGTCAGATCCTCACCAAAGAGAATACTATCTGCGCCAGATTCCGTTGACTTCTGCTCAGTTAGCTGCCAGTAACAAGGTGCTCGCTGATGGGCTTTTTCACAGTGGAATCATCTTTAAGGATCAGTTAGATAACCTTAATCTCAGTGAGAAAGCATTGCTTCGACTCATCCAACACTATCCAAACTTTGCGCACATTGACGAGGCTTTCTATCATCTTTACTTGCTTTATGCAAGGCGAAATGACTTTACACATGCCGAAGAATACCTCACTCGCCTGCGCCGAGAATGTCCAAAAAGCCAATGGACAGCCTTGCTTAACGACCCCTATTATCAGGAAAATGCGCGTTTTGGAAAGCATATCGAAGACTCACTCTATGCAGCTTCCTACACCGCTTTTAACGAATCACGCTACCATGAGGTATTAGCCAACGCCCAATTGTCGGCAAAACGTTTCCCCAAGGGAGCCAATCGCGATAAATTTTTGTTCCTTTCGGCGCTGAGCAAGCTTAATGATGGCGATGCAAAAGGATGCTTGCAAGACCTCAATACGCTACTATCCACGCATCCAGAAAGCCGACTTGGCGAGATGGCGGGCATGATAATCAATGGTGTAAAGGCTGGAAAGACCTTGCATGGGGCTAAGTTTGACATGACAAATGTATGGAAACGACGCAGTGAAGTGCTCAACGATAGCGACTCGATTCAGTCGGTTAAGTTCAACACTGAACGCAATGTGGGCTTTGTTTACATGTTGGTTTACCATCCCGATTCCGTCAATGAACATCAACTTCTCTTTGCTTTGGCAAAGTATAACTTTACGAGTTACCTTGTCAGAAACTTCGATATACAGATTGAAGACGCACAGGGCATGCACAGAATAATGGTGAAAGGGTTCCAAAACTATGATGAAGCATTGCAATATGCACGTCAGTTACATCGCCAACAAAGCATCATGCAGCTCACGAAAAGGGCGCGACCATTTATCATTAGCGAACAAAACATGGAACTCTTGGGCCGACAATACAGCTACGATGACTATAGTTTGTTCTATCAAAAGCATTTCGCGCCACTGCGAATCAGTACGCTTCAGCTGCTAACGGAGCCTGTTCCATCGACAATAAAGGCGCCCGAAAAGCCGCAAACTGCCGAGGAAATAGACCGCGAACTCGATCGAATCATTCAGCAGGACAAGGATGTTTATCCCATTGACACGGTGATAACGCCTGCTGTAAAGGGGCAAAATGCTGGACAAGGTCAGCCTCAAAAGCAGCCCACCAAGCCCGAAAAGCCACATAAACCAACACCGGTGAAGAAGCCGGCGACACCAGTTAAGCCGGTTAAACCGCTTGACTTAGACGATGAATATTATGATTTAGATGGATTCTAACTATGAGTAATGGAAAATTATTGTGGGTAGATGACGAGATAGATCTATTGAAAGGTCACATCATCTTTCTCGAAAAGAAAGGTTATCACGTAGTAACGATGAGCAATGGTGTTGATGCTATTGAGCTTTGTCGTAAGGAATCGTTTGACCTTATCTTGCTCGATGAGATGATGCCAGGCCTTACTGGCATCGAAACGCTACAGAGAATAAAAGACATTCTGCCTGAAACGCCTGTGGTAATGGTAACAAAGAGCGAGGAAGAAGATATCATGAATCAAGCTATTGGGCGTAAGATTGCCGACTATTTAATAAAGCCTGTAAACCCTAATCAGATTCTAATTGCGCTGAAAAAGAATATTCATCATCGCGACATTATTAACGAAGTGACGCAAAGCGGCTATCAACAGGACTTTCAAAAGATTACACTTCAAATTGCAGATTGCAAGAATTGGAGCGATTGGATGGCCGTTTATCGGAGATTAGTGAAGTGGGAATTAGAGCTAAGTACAGCCGAAAACCACATGACAGAGGTGCTACAGACACAAAAGGCTGACGCTAACCATGGCTTTGCCAAGTACATTAAACAGCATTACTTAGCTTGGATGAGTGGAGAAGAAGACCGTCCTTTGATGAGCAAGGAGGTCTTTAAGCGTGTGGTTTTCCCGCTCTTGGATAAGCAAGAAAAGGTATTTTTGCTTGTGATTGATAACTTTCGGTATGACCAATGGCGTGTATTGGCTGCCGAACTTGCCGAGAGTTACAACATCGAAGAACAGCTTTACATGAGTATTTTGCCTACCGTTACCCAATATGCGCGCAACAGTTTATTCAGCGGCTTGATGCCCGACGAGATTCAACGGCTTTTCCCTGACCTTTGGGTAGATGAGGAAGAGGCCGATGGAAAGAATCTACATGAAGAGGCATTGATAGCGGGTTTGCTTGCGCGTTACCGCAGAAAACATCGCTTTAGCTATCATAAGATTAGCGAATCTCAGTCGATTGATCAGCTGTTGAGCCACTTTTCAGAACTTCAACACAATGATTTCAACGTGTTAGTCGTTAACTTTATTGACATGCTTTCACATGCGCGCACCGAGTCACGCATGGTGCGTGAGTTGGCAAACAATGAGTGCGCATACCGCAGTATCACACAAAGTTGGTTGCGATATTCGGGAATTGCCGAGCTGTTTCGCCTGCTCAGCCGCACCAATTGCCGTGTGATTGTCACCACAGACCATGGGAGTATTCGCGCCAATCGGCCGATAAAGATTGTTGGAGACCGCAATACGAACACGAATTTACGCTATAAGTTGGGCAAGAATCTTAACTATGAATCGCGTCAGGTGTTTGAAATCAGCAGACCACACGAGGCACATCTGCCTGCGCCCAACCTCTCAACATCGTATGTTTTCGCCCTTGGCGATACGTTCTTTGCCTATCCCAACAACTACAACTATTATGTGTCATACTATAAAGACACGTTCCAACATGGTGGCGTTTCAATGGAAGAGATGCTTATTCCGATAGGCGTGATGCGGGGAAAGGCAACAGAAAATATTTAGAAATCAAATTCATGAGAATCTTCTCTGCATGCCTTGGCATGACAAAAGGAGATTAAAAAGTAAACAATATGGAAATAAAAATCAAATCATTAGACAACATCCGTGAGGCCGCTAAAGCCTTTTTGGATGGTATGGGAACGGGTAAAGTCTTCGCGTTCTATGGCAAGATGGGCGCAGGAAAGACTACTTTCATCAAAGCAATCTGCGAAGAATTGGGAGTAACCGATGTGATTACATCGCCTACTTTCGCTCTTGTCAACGAGTATACTGCGGCAGATGGCAGTCCCATTTATCATTTCGACTTCTACCGAATCAAGAAACTTGACGAGGTGTATGACATGGGATATGAAGATTATTTCTATGGAGGTAGCCTCTGTTTCCTTGAATGGCCCGAGCTTATTGAAGAGATATTGCCCGAAGATGTGACTAAAGTCACGATTACAGAAGAGGCTGATGGCAGCCGAAAGGTAGTGTGGTGAGGCACTATTATCGCGTGTCAAACGCCATGATATGAGTGGACATGGGATGCAAATCTTTCTTGTTTGCATCCCGTGTCCTCTCGTCTTATAACACAAGCTACGGCATTTTTAACTTAGAAATACAGGCTATGGAATCCTGTTCTTGTAAAGTTTATTCGCCATTTTTTAACATTTCAGGATACGACCAAATAGAAATTTGAACGCCCTTTGAACGCTTGTTTTTCATGTTTTTAAGATGATTGTTGCATGAAAACCAAGAGATTGCAATGTAATCTCATGCAGATTACACGATAAAGTCAGGCTTTTCGTCTTATGAAATGAAGCATATTATGGCCTTATTTCATACAGATTACACGATATTTTTATGCTATTTCACAACATATTTCGGTACTAAGCGCGTAAGGTTTTGATAGTCAATGATTTTCAAACTGCCCAAAAACTGCGCATTATTGCTATCAGTTTGAACTTCGTTTCAAATAAGCTCGTTTTTAGAAAGCATTTGTAATGATAATTCGTTACATTCAAAGCATAAAAAGAAGTGTGATTCATCTTGAGCATTTAGGATGCAAAAAGTTAGACTTTTCCTTATTAAAACCATTTGCAAACACCTTATTTATGCATCTTTTCCACTAAGAAACATCTTCTGAAAGCAAAGGGGTTGTGCCACAAATACCATGCCTTAAGAAGTTGGATTCTTAAGGATGATAAGCCACTTTACTTTCATTAATAATGGCAAAGCTGTGTTGTTACGATAAAAATAATATCAGTTGCCCGGTATGTCTCACGGCTTTTGTCTGCCGAAAACATTGACATAGCAATGAAAGGCATGTCATGCGAAAGTGTCTTTTTAGGATAACGGAGCGTGCTGGGCAGCTGAATTGTGTGTGATGTTGCGCGAATTTATCACGCAACATCATTCGTTATTCAATGGTCCACGTGTCGTTTGTTTCGAGTAACTCCGTGAAATTATGATATTTCTTTCGGCCTTTTACCTCATCAATCTGGCTGTAAATGCACGACTCATAGGTAGGCGCTTCGACATCACGGATAACACCCAAGGCTACGGGAAAGCCGTGTTCATTGTCCATCATGGCAAGTTTCAGCTGCAAAGTATTGTCTTCACAATGGGCATCATGAATGAGAATATCTTCTTCTTTGACGCCATTTTCACCGATTTTCACTACTTTCAATCCGAAGCCTTCTTGCATAAGACCAAACTCTTTGTCTTTACCGAAGCGCATAGGTTTGCCATGTTCCAAATAGATGGCATGCTCACTACGACCTTCACGCGTATAGATGGGGGCGTAAGCGCCGTTGTTAAAGATCATACAATTCTGCAAAACTTCGCACACCGAGGCCCCTTTATGGCGCTGAGTTGCCTTGAGCATTTCGACAGTATGTGTGCCATCGTTGGCTACTGTGCGTGCAAAGAAGCGACCACGAGCACCAAAAGACAGTTCAGCTGGACGGAAAGGGTCTTCTACAGTGCCGTAGGGACTCGACTTAGAAACAAAGCCTCGCGGTGAGGTTGGAGAGTACTGACCTTTTGTTAAGCCATAGATTCGGTTGTTAAGTAATACGATATTGATGTCAATATTACGTCTTAGCGCGTGTATAAAGTGGTTACCGCCGATGGCAAGTCCGTCACCATCGCCCGAGATTTGCCACACTGTGAGTTGCGGATTGGCTACTTTCACGCCCGTAGCTATGGCAGCTGCCCGCCCATGTATTGTCTGCATAGCGTATGTATTGACGTAGTAAGAGAGACGACCACTACAACCTATGCCCGAGATAACAGCGGTTTCATGGGGTGGTATGCCCAATTCGACCATTGCTTTATGCATTGAAGCCAAGAAGAAATGGTCTCCGCAACCAGGACACCAACGTGGCTTTCCTTTCTTAAAATCATTTATTTTGTATTCCATGGGATTCATTTATTCGTCTATAATCTGTTGAAAAGCTTTGGAAAGTGTGTCAACCATGAAAGGTTGTCCTTTCACTTCATTGTATTGTCTTGGGCAGAAGTTGTCGATTTTCATGCGTAAATAGCCTGCAAACTGACCTGCATTTTGTTCTGCAACAACCACTTTTGGATAGGCTTTAAGTACAGTTGCCGTGTTCTTGGGTAGCGGATTGATGTATCGGAAGTGGGCAAGTGCGACCTTCTTTCCTTTCTTTCGCAGCTCCTCCATAGCCGTATAGAGATGTCCAAACGTACCCCCGAAGCCCACAATCAATAGGTCTGCATCGTCTTTATCACCCAAAACCTTGAGTTCAGGCACAGGGATGCGCGCCACTTTCTCGGCTCTTAACTTCGTCATGAGATGGTGGTTTTCGGCTTTATTCGATATAACTCCGGTGTCACTATCCTTTTCCAATCCGCCAATAACATGCTCATAGCCTTCCATTCCGGGTGTAGCCCAATAGCGAACAAGCGTTTTTGGGTCGCGCAAATAAGGGGTATAGGCCTCTGAAGTGTCTGGTTTGACAAGGTGAGGATGTATCTCTGGCAAGTCGTTTACATTCGGAAGACGCCACGCTCCCGAACCATTTGCGATGTAAGCATCACTTAACACGACGACAGGTGTCATGTGTTCGACAGCCATCTGACAGGCATTATAAGCTGATTGGAAGCAATCGGTGGGCGAAATTGGGGCTATCACGGGCATGGGACTATCCCCGTTGCGACCAAACAACACTTGAAGCAGGTCACTTTGTTCGGTCTTTGTCGGCAAGCCTGTAGACGGTCCACCGCGTGTAACATCAATAACAACGAGCGGAAGTTCGTCCATTACCGCCAAGTTCATAGCCTCTGATTTAAGACAAATGCCTGGACCTGAGGTGGAAGTAACGCTTAGTGAGCCTGCAAAAGAAGCTCCTATAGCCGTCGAGCAGGCTGCTAACTCATCCTCACACTGCATGGTTACGATGCCAAGTGACTTGTGTTTGGACAATTCAATAAGGATATCTGTGGCGGGAGTAATGGGATAACTGCCAAGAAAGAGTTGCATTTTAGCTTTCTCTGCGGCTGCAATGAGCCCATAAGCCATGGCTTTATTGCCCGTGATATCCATGTATCGGCCGGGCTTTTTGTGGATAGACTCAATGCGATATGTGGCAGGAACCGACGCATGTGTATTGTGTCCGTAGTCGTATCCAGCATGAAGTACACGGATGTTACACTCTGCAATATGTGGCTTATCTTTGAATTTATGCGCAATATACTCTACAACTTTCGTGCGACTTCGGTTGAATAACCAGCAAACGATGCCCAAAGCAAACATATTTCTGCATTTCAACACCGTCTTGGGATCAACATTTTCGCCCTTCAAACAAGCCTTTACCATCGATGTTATGGGGCAAGCTACGACGTGATCAGGGTTAATACCGAGTTCCTTTAGATAGTTATTCGTTTGGAATTCGGCTTTACGTAGGTCGTCTTCTCTAAACGAATCAATGTTCAAAATGATAGTAGCTGAGGGCGAAGCATACTGGATTTGCGTCTTCAAAGCAGCCGCATTCATAGCCACTAATACGTCACATTGGTCGCCAGGAGTAAGCACTTCATCGTCTCCAACCCTTACTTGATACCCACTAACTCCAGTCAAAGAGCCTTGTGGAGCGCGTATATCTGCAGGATAATCTTGAAGAGTTGAGATACTGTTTCCAGCCGTAGCTGACACTAAGGAGAATATGTTTCCGGCAAGTTGCATGCCATCTCCCGAGTCACCTGAAAAGCGAATGACTACTTGTTTGAGTTCTTTTATTTCGAGTCCTTTCATGGGTTAATAGATAATGTCGCATCAAATATATGGTAATTAAATTAGAAAAGCAAGAAAAAATGCAAGAAAATGGAAAATATTTTCTTTGCGTTCATCTTGCCTTTTATAGAAGTATTGCATCTTATAGGATGCAAAGTGCAGGATGGAATGCCTTTAATCGTCAAGTTATATGATTTCCATAGTCATGCTAATGTCGTTGATTGGTCGATCACTTCGATTAGTTTTAGCTTGTTGGATACGTTCAACAACGTCTAAACCCTCAACAACTTCTCCGAAAACGGTATATTGATTGTCGAGAAAAGGAGTGCCCCCTATTGTGGAATATGTTTTGATTTGTTGGGCCGAAAACGTCAAAGGGTGTTGTTTACAATAACTTTTTGCTTCGTTAATGAGCTGTTCATGCAGTTCAAGTAGACGCTCACGATCTCGGTTTCTGCGTAGTTCCATGGTCTCATCTCTATGAGATTTGAGCAACGATTGAAACACTTTCTGTTATAATTTGAAGTCTCTGGTCTCCACCTTATTTATATATGGTGTGCTGACGACTGACATTCCATGTTATGATTCGACTGAAATAGCCTCATGTTTGAATGCAAAATTATACCTTTTTCTCGTTTATCGGTGAGATGTATTGATATTTTTTGCATGATAAAATGAGGCATCTCTCGTTGTTTTAACAATCATTAATGTGTTCAAAGTAACAATTGTTACCAAGCCATTGCAAACAGTTGATATACCTTTGCGCCAGAATTTAGGATATAAACAAATACAAACATTATGACAGAAAACAAGATGTTTTGTTTCCAATGCCAGGAAACAGCAAAAGGAACTGGGTGTACTATTCAAGGTGTTTGCGGCAAAACAGCCGATACAAGCATGTGGCAGGATCTGCTGTTAAGCGTAGTTCGCGGTATAGGAACAGTCGATCATTGTCTCAAAAAGGCTGGAAAAGAGAGCTTACCTGCTGTAGAAGGCTTTATCACGGATGCTCTTTTCACGACCATTACGAATGCAAACTTCGACGATGATGCTATCCTTCGTAAGGTAACGGATGGCATTGTATTGAAGAAACAGCTAATAGATAAGGCCAAAGAAGACGGAGTTTCTCTCCCCAACTGGCCTGAAGTGACATGGGGAGGCAATGAAAATGATTATGAATCTGAAGGAAAACGTGAAGGCATTCTACGCATAGAGAACGCTGATGTGCGTTCTTTGAAAGAACTTACGATATTGGGTTTAAAGGGAATGGCAGCCTATTATGAGCATGCTTCACATCTTGGCGAGCATAGTTCTGCTATCATTGACTTCATGAGTGAAGCGCTTTATACGGTTACTGACCCTGATTCGAGCATGGAAACACTGCTCAATTGTGTGCTCGCAACAGGCAAATTCGGAGTTGATGTCATGGCATTGCTTGACAAAGCCAATACAAAAGTCTACGGAAACCCAGAGCTTACAAAGGTCAATATCGGTGTAGGCAAGAACCCAGGTATCTTGATTAGCGGTCACGATCTTAAGGATATAGAAGACCTTTTGAAGCAAACTGAGGGCACAGGTATTGATGTTTATACCCACGGTGAAATGCTTCCAGCTCACTACTACCCACAGTTGAAGAAGTATAAGCACTTGGTTGGTAACTATGGTAATGCCTGGTGGAAGCAAAAAGAGGAGTTCGATACCTTCAATGGACCAATTGTTTTCACTACGAACTGTATTGTTCCTCCCTCTCCAAAGGCTTCTTACAAGGATCGAGTATTTACTACTAACGCTGCAGGATACCCTGGATGGAAACATGTAGAGGCTGGACCTGACGGACACAAAGACTTTTCTGAGGTTATCGCTATGGCCAAAACGTGCCAAGCTCCAACTGAGATTGAACACGGAGAGATTATTGGTGGCTTTGCACATGCACAGGTTTTTGCACTTGCCGACAAAGTAGTTGAGGCAGTAAAGAGTGGAGCTATCCGCAAGTTTGTAGTCATGAGTGGCTGTGATGGGCGTATGAAGAGCCGCAATTATTATGAAGAATTCGCCATGAAGTTACCGAAAGACGTCGTTATTTTGACAAGCGGTTGCGCGAAATTCAAGTATAACAAGCTCTCTCTTGGCGACATAAATGGCATCCCTCGCGTATTAGATGCAGGACAATGTAACGACTCTTACTCATGGGCTGTAGTCGCTTTGAAGCTTAAAGAGATATTCGGAGCGAACGATATCAACGACCTTCCTATCGTGTTTAACATCGCATGGTATGAGCAGAAGGCTGTAATCGTGTTGCTTGCACTCTTGTCTTTGGGCGTAAAGAATATCCACATAGGTCCAACTCTGCCTGCTTTCGTTTCAGAAGGGGTATTAAAAGTACTTGTTGAGAACTTCGGTTTAGGTGGTATAACGACCGTAGATGAAGACATGAAGCGCATGATTGGCTAAGTTTTGTCACACATTATATAAGAAAAACCGCATCGAGTTAGCTGCCCGATGCGGTTTCTTTTTGTAGTAAAACAGAATCATTTATGTTCTTTTCTCTTTCACTTTCCGTTCTTTTATGCCTCTTTATGCACCATGAAACAAGTACTCTTTCTGCGTGTCTAACGTCATTTGAGTGAACAAATCGTTGAGTAATTGGTCGGCAACATCAAGTGCACGATGCAACAAATGGTCAGAGAATTGCTGCAACATTGTGTTTGCTCGTTGTGGATTATCTTTGTAAATAACGAGATATTGCGTTTCAAAGTCATGCTGCAATCGGTCATTTTCAATCTCCAACTGCGCGTAACGGTCTTTGATTATCGGTGCATACGCATTGTAATTCACCATACCCAACGTCATCACCTTACGGAATTTCCAGTATGCCGACTCATGATCTGCTGTGTTACGACCACGAGTATAGGCTTCAGGTACATGCTTAACACCTTGATAAAGCGGTAAGAATACACCGAGATCTGCCATGCCAAGAGCGACATAAGTGATATGACCTATCGCCTGAGGGAGGTTAGGTCGCACTTGAATTATATGCGTTTGAGTCGTTCGGAAGATAGAAACTGGGCGATAAGGTTCCTTGCCATTGTTGTGCAAATAAGGGTCATGTGCAGTACCATCATAATGGAATCTAAACGCATTTCGCAACGTTTGAAGACTTATTTCCTTGTCTGCTTTAGCGAAGACGGGGAAGGTATTACGGGCTACATCGTTTTTAATCGAGGGCGAAAGTAGCTTTTGTATGCCCCAAACACGTGGGTAGTTATAAGTAAAATCATCACGATCGGCATCCTTACAATCATGAGAATAGGCCTCATGGAAATCGAATTTACCTTGCTTTGGGTCGTAAAGTCCGTTCTTTTCTGCAAAAGAAATCAACCCTTCCGAAGCCAAATAGTTCTCTTTATCATTAGGATCATAGTCGCGAAGTCGGCTTTGATTGCCCGTAACAAAATACTTATCACGTGGCATTTTGCATGCTAACCAGTGATGACCACACGCGTTTTCAAGGTACCAAGTCTCTTTATCATCGATGAAACCGATACCGAAACCTTCGGCCGAACCATACTCTTCTATGAGTTTTCCCAGTCGTTCTACACCCTCACGTGCCGTGCGAACATAAGGCAATACGATATTATACGTGCAGTTTTCTGCCAGTCCATTCTTCACATAAGGGTCGAATTCAAGCGCTTTATTGCTACTAAATATAGTCTCAGTTGAACTCATTCCCACGCCAACGCTATTGAAACCAGCACTTCCCCACTCACCAGGAAACTGATAATCTGGCAGTGCTGTGTAGCCCAAAGCCGTCTTAGGAAGCGGACATCTAAATTCACTATCCTTGGCAACAAACTCAGATGGGCCATCGGTTGTATCTTCATGAAACTCATAATTGATAGCCATCATGGCATCAAAATCACTTGATCGGCAAAGAAAATGCGAGCTGTCATTGCTCATTTGGTCACCAACGATGATGGTTGTACACTCAGAAGGCAGTGTAGAAGCTCTCTTCATATTATTTTTTTTCATCTTTTCTATGTTATGTTTTTATTTATTTTGTCAGACACATTAACTGTTCTGGCAGTTGAAATTGCTCACAATTGAGGTGTTGCAACAGCTGTTTCCCTTCATCAGTGATATTGAATCGCATGCAACGCTTATCTTCTTTGCAGGTCTGCCGACGGATAAGATGCAGACTTTCCATTGAGGCAATAACCTTAGATGCATTAGAAGGTGTGAGATTTAGCTCGTCGGCAAGTTCTCCCGAGCTAATGTTCTCGTGCTCAGCTACGATACATAGCAGCACAGCTTCATTCATGTTCAAATGCAACTGCTTTTGAAGCGTAGCCTCAAAAGCAGTGATATTTCGGTAAATGTCTCTGATTTTACAAATACATTCCCTATTCATTGTCGTGTGATTATTGTTTAAGCAATGTTTTCTTGATAGCATCTTCCAACTGCTGTCGATTCATTGCACCTACTTGCATGCTTGGTTTTCCCTCCTGAGGAATAAAGAGTAAGGTTGGAATACTACGTATTCCGAAGAACGAAGCAAGTTCTTCTTGTGCATCAACATCAACCTTATAGAAGTCTACTTTGCCTGCATATGCCTCGGCAAGTGCCTCTACTACGGGCGCCGTTGCCTTGCAAGGACCACACCAAGTAGCGTAAAAATCAATCACAGCGGGACGCTTTCCTTCGAATAACCACTCGTTAGGATGCTTATCAAAATCCATCACTTCTTTCTTGAATGCGGCTGTAGTTAGCTCTGTTACTTTCATTTTTTTCTCCTTTACTTGTTTGTTATTGTTTTGCTTTGTCTCTGTAGTAGCCTTATTGTTCTTTTGAGAAGAACAAGCACTTAGCCCTACCAAAGCCGTTAAAGCCATTAAAAATATCGTTTTTTTCATACGCTTTTGTTATCGTTGAATATATCGTTTATGTCCAAATCTCAATGAATATGTTGCAAAGGTAGCATTTATTTTCCAAACAAACAAATTTCCATTGGAAAATAAATATTATTTAACGATTGATTGTTTTCACATTCCTTACAGCTTAAAATCATAGTTATCGCGCCGTATTTCCTTCGTCATTTTAACCTCGCAAAATAGCCGTTATCCTATGGAATAGCAAAAAAGAGCCAGTAAATGAAATGAAACTATAATCCTTTACGGCATCGTTTATTAAATAATAAAAGTCGACTCATTGCCCTAATATCGTTCCATTAAAAGCTGTTTCTGCTTTACACATAAAACATTGGCTATCAAAAGGTTATGCAAAATATTTTCTTTTGTTCGCTATTCTGTGTGGAAACCATTTGCAAGATGCGTCATTTTACCGCATGAAATGACGCTAATCATCGCATGAAATGACGCAGATTATAGCATAAAAAAAGTCATATTAGCGAGGTGAACCCATCAAATGGTATTGTTAGTTGCATCAATCTCTATCATACAATCAAGCGTATCACACCATAAACACATCACTTTATGGGATTACAACGACTGAGATTGAAAAATAAAAGGATAAAAAAAGAGATAGAAAAACATGAGAAAAACACGCTGCAAACATGAGAACTGCACTTTACTTTCTATTTAGTGCTTTCGCAACGTGTGGTAAACAGGCGATCGTTTCAAGCGAAACCACGCCTGCACTTTACACGTTTTTTTATCCCTTTTGAAACTTATTGCGATGCCGCAAGCAACAAATCGGCTTGCTTAGTATGACATTGTCATATCTTCTGGCACACAAATATAATAGTCGGCGATACCCTTATAGTCGTCTTCCAAATGCGAAATATCTTCTTGTCTGACAGCCCTCACAACAGCATAAGTTACCTTTGGCTTGTATTGTAATAAGTAAGGGATAATTCCATCGCGGCTATCGGTGTGGAAGTTTCCATTGAAATGAATAAACTTTCCTGGCAAATTCTGTGCAATTCGCCAAGCCATTGTGGCATCTTTAATTGCTTGTGCCTCAGCAATCTGTCGTGGGTTGGCATTCTTATTCTTACCCATGATGCCCATAAGTGCAAACCCCTGTTCCACGTTTTCATTTGTTTTGAACTGAATCGGCAATGGAGCCATGTAAGACTTTGCCTCTGTTGAAAGTGAATCCAAATAGGCAAGGCCATGCTCTTTCACGGCAGTGGCATAGCGACGTGGCACGTTTGTGGCTATCACTGGCATGTGATGTTCGCGTGCAAAGCTAATCAGTGGGGCATAATCTGTACTGTAATTGGGCCAAAGTCGAGCCTCATCTTCGAAGCGTTCGCCTGAAATCTGGCCTGAAAGATATTCATTTAGGATGAGTTGGTTGTCACTTTCAAACATCTCTAAGCCCATTTTTAAATGCTTTTCGTTAGCCTTGTACAAACTTTCCAATAGCTTTAACTCCAACCAATGCGTGATAACACAGTTATGAATCTCACCAACAAAGACTACATCTACCTTAGAAAGCGCGCTCACCAGCTGGTCATAAGTAATAGCTTTGCCTTTATTGTCATACAAACGATAGGCTTCGGGCTGCTTCTCAGCCCACATATAAGTTGCCATGCACAGCATAACTGCACAGCAAACTAAACGTAAATTCTTTAATATTCTCATTATTTTTGTGATTTATATACAACGATTCGGTGATTCCAATCAAACATTTCATTCACCATTTGCTGTATCATTTCTGGGGTAATGCCATGTAAACATTCCGTATAGTCATTGAAATCTTGCAATGACTCACCATTTTTCACCAACGAGATCAAAGCCGTTTTCCATTCAGCGGGTGACTTATCATTTAGCACTTTGTCTTTCGTGACTAAGAAAGAGCGCTTTAGTTTGTTAAGTTCTCCAGTGCTTACAGGTCGCTCTTTGAGGTCTTTGACAATCTCTTGCAACAGCATTTCAGCCTTCTTTCGATTCTCGTCTTTCAGAGAAAGATTAATAACGAAGTGATATTTCTGCTGTGGAATGCCGTTATATGATAGGTCTACATAGGGCGAATAAACAATATTTTCACTCTCGCGGAGCACTTTCAATACGCGGTCTTGCAACACATCGCGAATCAGTTTCATGCCCAATGTGGCGCGAAGTGACGGCACATAGTTACCCGAAAAGATATAGTTGACAACCGTTTGATGGTCATTTCCGCCCTCAAAACCTTTGGAATAAGGCCGCTTAATTGGTGTAAATGGGTCATTGTTCAAAGGCAATGGCGTTGCTGGTGCTTGGAGTTGAGCAAACGTTGCAACAGCTTTTGGCACCACATGCCCTACATTGAAGTTACCCGTTAGAATGACAGTGAGTCCTGTTGGATTACCAAACAACTGCTTGTAATAGTGGGTTAAGCTGTCTATATTCAGTGCTTTCAGCGTGGCTTTTGTAAGCAATCGTTCACTATTGGCAGTTCCATTCCCCACTAACGAGTCAATTGTGTTCGTCATTAATCGGTCAGAATCGTGTGCCAAGAGCTTATCTAAGAGCGTCTCTTTGCCTAAATTCTCCTGCTCAGAAGCTATTGTTTCGGCGAAATCTTCATGGTTAACACCAGGGAAACACATCTTTTCGTAAACAAGATTCAATAGTGCCGTCGCATGCTTTTCAGGCGAAGAAGCCAACAACTGATGCCAATACGCATCCTCACCCACGGTCATCGACAACTGCTGTTGTGTCATAACAGTCAGCAAAGTGTCGCTTGGCACCTTGGAAAGTCCACCCATATCAACATAACTTACAGCGTCATGGAGTTTCAATTGCTGTTGCGTAGTGAGGTCTGCCGTGCCCCCTCGTCCTATAACAGCAAGGTAAAGAGTGGAGTCTTCCTCTAAGGTTGGACGCACAATCAACTTCACTCCATTTGTCAGCTGTATCTCTTCAACACCAAGTTCCGGCCATTTCTTGCTGTATTTAATGCTTTCATTTGTCATCTTTGGTGTTTGCTTCAAACACAAAGGCAGGCTAATGGTGTCTTCTTTTACCTCTTTTTTCAGCTGAAAAGCATAAGGTTCTATGGAACGTTTCCAACCTTTTTTCCAAGCATTATCAGCCTGTTTGGCGTCAAGAAGACCAGTTTTTGTATCATCAGCAGCGTAAGTATAGGCATACAACCGACTGCGTTTCATGGCTGAAAGAATGCTTTCCAGACACGCTTGCAGCTGTGCACTCGTTGTCATTTTCACCTGATTGCGCACCCACTCCACATCTTTTGGATGCCAAAGTGGACGATCTCCTGCCATGATATAATCGACAAAATCATCACATAAATCAGAAGAAAGCTGCTGTGTTGTATCGGATTGTAGATGTGCAAGACGCATATCAATCAGCTGTTGCAGTTCATCTTTCCCCACGCCACGCTGTAATAGTCGGCGACATTCATAGGAAGTAGCAGCCAACTGCTGTGCCAACTGACTTGAAGATGCACCGCGTAACGAGAAAACAAAATGGTCTTTGTCTGCCAAATACCAATCGTTTGACACATTACACCTTACACTATCGGCTGCAAGACGCTCTGAAAGACATTGCACCAACATACGCATCTGTTGCTTTTTAACCACTTCTGGCAACACCCTTTCAACGATTGTAGCATGTGGAATGATGAGTTCCAGCTTGCTTTCACGCTGCATGCTGTCGGCCAACTGCATCCAAGCAACTCCCTTAGCATAGGTCATCGGCAGCGGTTTGAAAGGCTTTTGATCTACCTTTGCAGGGATTGTACCTAACGTTTTACGTAGCTTTTCAACCACTTCTGCCACCTTCACCTGTCCCACGACAAGCACTGTAGCGTGAGAAGGCGTGTACCAGCGCTGATAGAAAGCCTTTAAGCGGTTACTATCAATACTGTTAATGTCTTGTTCTGTGCCTAAAGGTATGCGGTCAGCATAGCGATTTTGGCCCATTTTTAGCTTGTAGAAGTCGTCATTTTGCTGGTAACTTCTAAGCTCTTCTACTATGACTCCGCGTTCCTTTTTCACGCGTTCATCATCAAAAGTGAGGTCACACAGCCAATCACGAAGGGCTAAGAAAGTCGTATCTAACACTGCTTTGTCCTGCGAATGATAAGGCAAAAAGAGCCAATAGATAGTGCGATCAAAGCCCGTAAAGGCATTAATGTCTCGTCCAAACTTCATACCTTGGCGCTCAAAATAGTCAATCAATGCCCGCTTTGGAAAGTGTTTACTTCCAATAAAGGCACTATGCTCAAGGAAATGTGCCCCACCTCGCTGGTCGTTTTCCTCTTGCAGAGAGCCCACATTCATGACCATTCTCACCTCAATATTATGTCTTGGCAACTCGTTGGGCAAGATAATATAACGCAGTCCGTTATCCAAGTATCCCTCAACAGTGCCATTGGGCAGAGTGATATAGGGATTAACGCGCAAACAAGGTATAGCAAAAGCTCTCCCAACAAATAGGAGTCCGAGTACAATAGCCCAGAAAAGAGTATGTCTAATCAGTTTTTTCTGCATGCTATTCCTTTGGTTTAGCGATGTAAAGTATAGACAACATGCACCTGTTCATAGCCATTTCCATCAGCAAAGTCCCATGGGAACGTGAACGAAAGCGTACCCCTCGTGAAATCAAGTTTTACTGAAGACGCTACCCAATCACTTGGATCGTTTCCAAACACATCACGACTGATATCACTAACTCCTAAGAATCGGCTTGGGTTTAAGGAGCCTCCCATAGACAAGAAGTCGTCATCAATGGTGTAACCCCTAGTCCTTCCCTCTTCTTCTATATTCACAACAGTTCCCTTTTCCTTTTCTTTCAGCAGACGATTCCAAGCCGAATAGTCGTAAGTGAATGGGATTCCTGTGACCATATCACCATAAATATTCTCTATTTGACCTGTAAACGTAACGTTATCATTAGTCGGATTGATACCGATACCATTCAAAGAAGCCGAGAAACTCTCCTTAGCCTCGTCATAGTTGATAGCCTTCACAGCAGCTTTTCCATAAGGAGTCTGCATAAAGAACTCGTTATCGTTTACTGTTTTGCGTTTCAACACATCATAAAGGAACGTTGTTAGTCCCATCGGATTCGTCACCATCTTGAGTGTTGGATGGTCAACAGTGGCATCATCTCCAAGCGTTATGATGCTATAGGCTTTGTAAACGCGTTGCGATTGACCTTGAAAGAACGTCTCTTTGTCGCTACTATTAAATGTAATTGTAGTCTCTACAGGCACCTTTCCTATCAAACGAGTAAGGTCTATGCCATATTTTGTCTTTACATCTGCAATCAATTGCAACTGCGTATCCGTCAGAACAGGAATGTCTGCATCAGGGTTTACCTTGATTTGAACGCCATTTCCAAAGCCCTTTATTAGCGGATTAGAAGACGATGCAACCTGAAGCCCGATGGTTTTACCAACAGAAAGAGAATGTTTTCCATTGGATTTAACACGGAAAACCACTTCTTTTTGCCCAGGTTCAAATACTATTTCATCACTGTCTACTTTCAAAACATGGTCGTCATTGCCTGTAAAAGCAAGCTTAACCGACTCCTTTTTTGAGGGTTCAAAAGCGATCATAGCGTGTACAAACACTGTAGTTGTGTCGTCTTCTGACAAGATTGCATTACCCGGAATGGTAAGTTCGACGCCATTAGTCATGGCTTCTTGCGGTGCATCTTGAGCCTGACAACCAACTAAGAAGAAGGTGGCAGCTATGAGAAAACTATTTAATAATTGTTTCATTCGTTTGTCGTTGAGTTTAATTAGATGGCCAACCAGCATTTTGTTCAACGCTGTTAAACCGATATTCAGACACTGGAATAGGGAAATTCCATCGATAATCAGTAGATGATATCGAGCTACTTGCACTCGTTCCCCATTGAGAATAACGTGGAAGCGATGCCAGATGAGTGCGCTTTAAGTCAAAGAAGTTAACCCCTTCACCTACAAATTCGCGTTGCTTATCTGTGAGAATAAGTTCTAAGAGCGCTTGATTCGTGATGCCAGCAGGTGCTTCTGAAACACCAATGCAATGCCAATAATGATTGATAAGCACTCGAGCAGCTTCGGTTTCTCCCTTTCGGCAGTAGGCTTCGGCTACGATATAATAAGCTCCTGCGTATCGCATTGTATTGATATATGCAGTTGTTTGATTAAGCTTATTGCATCGATTATACTTCCCAAGCAAGGTTCTGACCGTTCCATTCATTACAAATGGATAGGTAAAAGAAGTGTAACGGAGATCTGATGTACCGACATTTAACTTCGGATTTACACAGAAATAATCACCTTCTTGTATACTAAACTGAATATTAGAATAGTAAGTTGAGTTGGTGTTAAATGCGAAAATACGACCTGCATAACTATCCTTTGCCCAAAGATTACTGATTCCTTCGCTTGTAAAATAGGCATCATTAGCTTTTGCTATCACGGCATTTCCTGATGTAATTGCTGTCTCATAGTCTCCTGAATAAAGGGCAACATCTGCCTGAAGATACAGAACTGCCGTCTTTGAAAGCCAGCCATTGTGTCTTGAAGTGCCATCCATTTGCACGGCACCACTAAGCAAACTACGAATGGTTGAAACGCAATCACGAATTGAAGAGCGTTGTTTATCCTCTATACCAAGGTGAGTTTTCAAGATAACTCCAGGCGCATCAGGATTCAAATCATAAGCCGGTGCAAATACTTTCAACAACTGAAAATAACACAAAGCCTTTAATGTTTTAGCCTCAGCAGTTATCGTTTGTTTCTCGTTTTGTTCCTCAGTACTACTTGTTTTCACATTATCCATGCGCTCAAGCAAGACATCACATTGAGCAATTACATTATAATAACCCAGCCAAAGGCTTGGAGCGAGCTTGCTAATCTCGCGATCACTCCAGTTATATAAGTTCAAAGACGAAACATCTTTAATGGAAAGAGAAGTCGGAACGAAGTCATTTCCAAGCAAAGAGAACTCATATTCCGGGTGAGGATAAGCCGTATAAGCCGATGACAACAATGATCTTGCATTCGAAACATTATTGATTGCGTCGGGATCGGAGAACTGATCAAGCGGTGGAATGTTAAGATTGCATGAGGCAAGGGCTACAGAAAGCAACCCCATTACAATGCTTTTAACTGAAAATATATATCGTTTCATACGCTAATATCAGAATGTTAAGTTGAGATGGAAAGTGAAAACAGGTTGCATTGTACCTGCTAAGGTTCCGCTTTCTGGGTCAGATTCCTTATAGTTTGTCCATGTAAAGAGGTTTGATCCCTGTAAACCTACGTTGGCATATTGTACAAACGGCACCACCTTATGAAGCCAGTTAGACGGGATTCGATAGCGCATAGAGAAACTTGAGAGCTTTAAGTAGTCGCTATTTCCTATAGTTCGTGAGTTAGGATAAAGCGAAAGGTTCTCTTCTGCGATGCTTTGTGTGTAGAACGGAGTTGGAAACTCCTTGTATTCATCACCTCGTTTAAACCACATCTTAGACGTTTGACCGGCCACTGCGTTATAGTTTGCCTTATCTTGATCACGTACATATTGATAGTTAAAACGCTGTTTGCCTCCTAAAACATAATAGAATGAGATGTCAAAATCAAACTGTTTATAAGAGAAATTGGCATAGAAACTACCCGAATATGGTGGAGTTAAATGGCCAAGAGCAATGAAATCATTGCGTGTAAGCTTTTCCGTTCCCTGCTTTTCAACGCCATTCGGTGTTAAGAACACAGGGTAACCGGTCAATGGATTGATACCCAATGAATGCAAACCATATAGCATATCATAAGACTTTCCTACCTCGTAGTTCGGTATAAGGGTTTGTTCGTCCAAGTAAAGTTTATCAGTCCAGTATAAACTTACTACCTTATTATTATTATAAGCAATGTTTCCTCCCACTGCCAAACGACAGTCATAACCATCTAAAATCCTTGCATTGAGCCCGAGTTCTATACCCCGATTCTGCAAGACTCCAATGTTACGTTTCAATGAAGAGAATCCCGAACTTGTCGCAATAGGCACATCTAAGAGTGCCTGATCCGTGCGACGGTTATACCAATTCACGTCAAAGGTGATTCGTTTCAATAGTTCTATCGACACGCCTAAGTCCGTTGATTTGTTTTGTTCGGCCTTTAAGTCTTTGTTATATAAGGATAACAACGACAAGATTCGACTGTTTTCATAAGCTTGTTCGCCGAACATGAACGTCCCAACAGTACTGGCTACCGTCACACCATTAAGATTTGCCGTCACACCATAAGACGCTTTAAAGTTCAATTTCGATAGAATCTTATTGCCTTTTAACCAAGAATAGTTCGTTGGAGTCCATCCAATACCTGCTGCCCAGGCTGAATTCCAACGCTTATCTGAGGGTAATATTGACGAAGCATCAGCCTTATAAGTGAAATAAGCGTCGTAAATCGTGTTATAAGTATAGCCTGCAACCATACCAATTCCAAGCTGAGCATTCTTATCTCGAGGGTTTCTTACAGCGGGTTGTCTAAATCCTTTCAATGAGTTATTTATGGCAGAAGGAGCATCTACGTTACCAACGCCATAACCAGTAATACCTACTGCATCGTAGTTATAAAGGTAATAATCGAGGTTTGCGCCTAAGGTCACATCATGAACATCGGCAAAAACATGATTATAAGTGGCTCGGAAGTTGCTTGAAAGATTAGTCGTTGTTCCCTTGCTACGGGCATAAATACCCCTCGCTATACTTACAACACCAGTGTTTTGCTCTGAAAAAGCAGAAGCAGGAGTAAAGTGATGGTCATCGTTTTGCAAGAAATCAAGACCTGCAACATAAGCCAACGTGAGGTCTTTCCAAGGAGACAGCGTGAGATTCACATCCACTCCACCATTCTTATCAGTAGCATCGCTCTCGTATTGATGTATTAAATCGTAATAGGTTTGATTGGGATAAGAAAAGAGTTCGCCTGTCTTTTGCTCATAAGGATTAAGATTATACACCATCGAAGAAGGGTCGTTAGTCGTTCCATTGGGTGACTTACTCTTAGAATAACCACCAGAAACACCTATCATCAGATAGCCAATCTTCCCCAATTGCTGGTCTATTCCCATACGAACATTGAAGCGTTGCTTGTTGTTGCCTTCGATACGACCTCCTTGATACGCATAGTTTCCTGAGAGATAATAGGTTGTTGAGCCATTACCTCCTTTGATACTAAGGTTATGTTTCTGATAGAAATTGTTATGAATCAGTTCTTTAAACCAATCCGTATGAATGTTTCTCAGTGCTGAAAGGCGTTGTTCGCCCTCAGCAATCAACTGATCTTTGTTTGGATCTGAAGCGTAATTACGTTCTATATAATCACGACTGAAACGATAACCTGGTGCTGCCGGATTCTGCAACAGACGCTCCAACTCAAGCTTTTCGTCTGTATCCATGAGTCGAATACCGCGTCGTCCACGCAAGGTTAAGCCCAAATCCATACTATAATTGAGCGTCATCTTGCCTTGATAACCATGTTGTGAGCTAATCTCCAATACGCCGTTAGCCGCCTTTATGCCATATAAGGCACAGGCAGCAGCGTCTTTCAACACCTTAATACTGGCTATATCTTGTGGATTTAAGTTATAGAATGTCTCGGCAGAGATTATCTTTCCGTCTAACACATACAATGGTTCGTTGCTCGTGTTCCCATTCCGAAACGACGAGTTTCCACGTATTCTAATCTTTGGAGCACTACCCAAGTCACCCGTGTTGATAACATTTAAGCCCGGAATCAGCCCCTGAAGAGCCAGTCCCATGTCTATCATTGGCTTCTCAGTAAGCCGCTTTATATCCACGTTTTCAACGATTCCGGCTTTCGAACGCAAATCAATGGCGTTAATGTTACTCTTTGCTTTTACAACAATCTCACCGATTCCATTAGACGCTTCCTCCATCTTTACATCCATGCGCTCACGCCCGTTATCCTTCAATTGCTGGCGAGTATAACCAATATAGGTAAAAGATATCGACGTGCCTACAGGCCAATGACCATTCAATTGATAGCGACCTTTCACATCAGTTACCGTCGTTACAGACGTTCCCATCACTCGAACAGTAACGCCAACCAAAGGTTCATCACTGGCATCGGTTACGTAACCATAGAGTTTTCTCTCCTGAGCCATACTCTCTTGCGGAGCAAAAAAGAGGCCCAGAAGCATGAAAAGACTCAATAAAGTCAGGTTTTTCATGTGACGTTTGGTTTATCGTTTACTTTCAACCCATTGCTTTGTTTGGGCTACAATCCAGTCAACAACGCGAGAAGTAGAGGCTGGAAGGATGCCATCAGGGCTGTAAACAATCTCTACACCAGTCTTCTTTACCAAGTCTTTCTGCACATCTTGCATCTTATGTCGGTCCGCCATACGCTTCACATCAGATGTAAGATAGACGCCTTGAACAATGATTCGTTTCTTCTTTTGAGCCGCTTTAGTCAGCAAAGGCATTAATTCCTTGCCGAAATCATGGCCCATTTCGATAAGCGCATGGTCTACATACGTTATCTTTGTATGCTCTTTGGTAAACTTATCGACATTATTGAGCATCTCTTTCCAAAAGCCTATGCGCTCATCATCACCGTGAGCGAGGTATATTACAGCCTCGTTTGCGTCATCCTTCGATAGGCTTTTAATGCGATCGAGCATGCTATTCTCCAACACATAGCTATAATAGAAGGTCGGACCAAGGATGATTGGTGTCTTTGTATGAACCATTTCAGTATTCTCTTCGGCCAATTCCTCACGCACATAAGGATTATATTTGTGGCCAAGAATATTGGGAAGATCTTCTTCTGTGTGCCCCGATGGAGCAATAAAGATAGGTAATGCGAATATAGTATCAGCGCCTTCAGCCTCACATGCCTTTACCATTGAGGCAACAGATGGCTCAGTATACTCCATCAAAGCAACCTTAACGATATCGATTCCCTTTAGCTTTCCTGTTGCAACCTGCTGCTTAACAAGTGGCTCTAAGTCTAAAACGGGTTTGCGCCATGACTCCATTGGCGAGCCGTGGGCTACGATCATTAATGCTGTTTTTGCTTGAAGTGTTGGAAAAATGGTTAGCAACAACGCTAACAATAACATCATTTTCTTTTTCATTTTCATTCTTATGTATTATTAATTTTAATCTAATGGTCTTATCTGAATACTTGAAAACACTCTTAATCAGGTGCAAAATTATAACATTTTAGTTAGTATGACAATACCTAATTGTAGTGATAAAGACAGGTTTTTAGGTCCTTTTTCCCTTTGTGTTGCAAGAAAAGCCCATATTTAGGCATTCTGTTGGCTACCAAAAGTCATAAAAAAGGGAGTGGAACTACACGCATAACCTAAGGTAGGCTGACGCCAACCCTGGGCTATAAAAAGTACAACGCCTTCAGCGTTGAACTGCAATCGCATTACAAACTGCATCACTTTACCCGATAATCTGAGTCTAATTATGCGGTGATTTGCGTCAAAACATTGAGTGAAATGACGCATTTTGGTTTATCAACTATGATTTTCCATCAAAAGGAATCAGCCAAAACCTGTTAGCATTACATTTTGTTTTGCTTTCCAACAAAGCCTCTATGCCTTACTATGGCTATCGTTTTAACTCAAAAATGCTATTGAATTAACGCAAAAGCAGACATGGTTTTGCTCGCCAACAAACACAAAAAAAGGAGTACCGCCGTACTCCGACCTTGTTAACCTTAAATCTAATACTATGAAAAACACGCCACAAAGTTAGACAGATTGCATGGAATCTCCAAACAATCTGATTCATATAGTGTCACTTTTACAATTTATTAAAGTTTTGATTTGTGTCTTTTAACGATTTAAAAAATAAGGCATAAAAAAAGGAGTACCGCTGTACTCCAACCTTTGTTAACCTTAAATCTAATACCATGAAAAACACATTGCAAAGATAGAGGTAAATAACCATAGTTCCAAACAATTCACTTCATGATTTAACTCCACGTGTAATTTATTGATTTATATCAACCAATCCCTCTTGTTTTTGGCCGTCAATCATAATCCGAAAGGCTTTATCGAAGCGCACATGCCTTACATATTGTGTCTCTTCTACAGCCGGCATAGCGTCTAAAAGGTCTTTTCTGACAAAGCCACCACGCGCTGAAGTATCGCCAATCGTAAAGTATCCAACACCAAATGAGGTGAGGTTTTGAAAGAAATGTGTGCCTTGTGAGGGGTCAACATGATAGTTTTTAAGGGCCACTTCAACAATAATTCGAGCGGCAGAGATAGCTGGCCATTTCACAGGAACACCGAGATAATGGTCGCTACTGCCCCATCTTCCGGGCCCGATGAGTACATAATGGCGGCCCTCGGCAAGGAATTTGCGGTTTAATCTCTCTATATCATCGGCCACAAAGTAATTGTTCATGGGCGAGAATTCATCGTTATACTTCACGTAAACTACGTCAGTTATATCATCAGAAATGCCGTGTCCGAGTGCTTGATATGAACGTAACAGGCACGTCTCATCAGGCACTTTAGACAAATCTTTGTCTAACATCTGCCGAGCATCTGCTATTGGTCGAATCTGCAACAGATAGAGTTCACCCGACCCATTGTCGTTAAGATTGCATGCAAACTCTATCTCAACAGGTCGCTTCATGGCTTCACTTCCGTGCTTCATTGCCATCTGTAACAACTCAGGGAGAGGGAAAACATCATGTTGAAGTACGCCTACAAATGAGATAATCTTACGCCCTCCATCATAGAATCCGTCGTTAATCACCTGGTCATAAGGGTCAAAAGTTGAGCAGATATAACGCAATGAACCATCCTTTTCGGCCTCCTTGACCTTTAGTTTTCGGATATTAAAGCCGTCGTCTACCTTGAATTGTCGGCCAACGGGTGCCATATCAAGTGCATAGAACTGTGTTTGTGTGTCGCGAAGTGCAATATCCCATTCGCTCATTTGCAACACCTGATGAGGATGATAAGGCGAAACACGCAGCGTTTGACCGCCATCTACGATATATTTTCCTAAGCCTAAGGCCAACGAAGCAATGCCTTCTTCGGGCAATTCGTCGCCAATGGGATAATAATTCAACGAGCGAAGTACTCCACTAAACGTTGGATAGAAGTGGTCATCATATTGTTTTCCCACTACTTCTTGTAGGATAACAGCCATCTTTTCCTGGTCAATGACATTGCTGGTTGCCTTCATGTAGGCCTTGGAATCATGGAAATAAACCGATGCATAAACACTCTTGATAGCGCAAGCAAGCATTTCCAACATCGCATCTCGATTGTCCAAGCAAGGTATCATATAGGTGTTATAGATGCCAGCAAAGGGTTGATAGTGGCTGTCTTCAAGCAAACTTGACGATCGTATGGCTATAGGAGCCTTCACAGCATCAAAGAATGTGAGGAAGTCGGCTATCATTGTGTCGGGCAATTGCGCTTGAAGGAAGTGCTGAAGAATATCTTCATCGCTTGCATCGCTTAGGGCAATAGGATAAAGATTGTTGGTCTCCATGAATTGATCAAACACATCTGTGCACAACACGAGCGTCTTTGGAATCTGCACTTTGACGCCTTCGAAGCCATTAAACTCAGGATGTAACTTGATGATATTATCCAAAAAAGCCAGTCCTCTGCCTTTACCACCGAGCGAACCTTCGCCAATTCGTGCGAAGTGGGCATAGCGGTCATACTTCATTCTGTCAAAAACAGCGACGACACCAAGGTTCTTCATGTGGCGATATTGTACGATTGCATCGAAGGTTATCTGTCGATGTGCGTCAACATCTTGTAGCTTATGCCACGTGATTCCACGTAAGAACTGCGACACAGGGAATATTGCTCGTGCGCTCAACCAACGGCTCATGTGGTTCCGAGAGATATGATAGAGCATGGAATCATTAGGGATTTGGAAGATGTTATCTTGCAAATCTTTCAACGACTTGATACGAACAATCTCCTCATGTGTCTTTGGATTGCGGAAGATAAAGTCGCCAAAACCCATATGTTCCTCCATAATTCTACGCAAATCTAAGGACATTTGCTTAGAGTTTTTATCCACAAAGCGAAATCCTTCGGCTTCGGCCTTCTCGCGGTTTGCACTTTCCGAGCTCTCCATTATCAATGGAACATATTCATCTTTGGCTCGGATTGCACGCAAAAGTTTTAGTCCTGCCTCTGGGTCTTTATACACATCAGTGTCTCGAAGCGGCGAAGGTAGCTTATCATTTTCGTCAGTTGAGGTCTCTTTCATAGGGAAACGAGCATCACAAATGACGCCAAGGCAGTTGTCAGAAAACTGATTATAGATGGTCATTGCCTCCTCATAAGTGCGTGCCAAGACTACTTTTGGCCTGCCACGCATACGTAAAGTAGCCTGATGTTTGTTTAATGCTTCAGTGGAAAAGCGCTTACTTTGTGCGAGGATATAACTATAAAGGTTGGGAAGAATGGAAGAATAGAACCGAATACTATCCTCAACCAATAAGATCATTTGCACCCCACTCTCTCGTATATCATGTGCAATGTTCATCTTATCCTCAATCAATTTGATGATGGAAAGAATGAGATTGGTGTTTCCCAACCAGCAAAACACATAGTCAAACATACGTAAATCCTCGTTCTTCATACGTTTGGTTATGCCGTGAGAAAAGGGAGTTAACACCACACATGGAATGTTTTTAAAGGCTTGTTTGATAGACCTTGCCACACTAAAAGCATCGTTATCAGCCGTTCCTGGCATACAAATAACAAGGTCGATGTTTGTAGTTTGCAATGTCACCATAGCCTCTTCGGTTGTCGATACGCGTGTGAACATCGGCGGATAGCGTAGTCCCAGCTCCATATATTCATTGTAAACTTTCTCTTCTATGCGCCCATCGTCCTCCAACATAAAGGCATCATAGGGGTTGGCTACAATCAAAACATTGTAGATTCTGCGCATCATGAGGTTGGCAAAGGTCACATCTTGCAGATAAAACTGACTGAACTCGTGCGGTAGTTTCTCTTCCATGGTTCAACGTTTTCGTTACTTTGACACAAAAATAACACATTATTTTCAAAATCAAAGCAATTGAATCAATAAATCATGAAAAGCAAATTGCCCTTCAAAAGAATATCCGTAACTTTGCAAAAACCAACAAAGAATGATGTATGGAATTTAGAACAAAAGTCTATATTGAGCCATCTTCCTGGCAAATCAAACCTGCTCAACGCTTATTTTTCATTGGTTCTTGCTTTGCAGAAAGCATTGGAAGCAAGTTCAGAGATGAGCAATTCCCGACTATAATCAATCCTTATGGCGTGATGTATAACCCTGCAAGCATCCTTCATAGCATTGAACGACATTGCAAAACGGATGATTTCAAGCCCGATGTAGCCTTTATCACGCTCGGAACTAACCATGTTTATGTGCTGAAAGAGACGGGAGAGATTGTTGATAACTGCCAAAAGAGACCTCAATCACTATTTGATGAGCGTATGTTGAGCGTCGAAGCATGTACTGACTACCTACAACAAGCCGTGCAATGTCTGCTCCGTTGCAATCCAAACATGCACATTCTCGTCACCGTTAGCCCCATTCGATATGCCAAATACGGCTTTCATGGAAGCCAACTCAGCAAGGCTGTCCTATTGTTGGCAGCTGAATCATTGGCACAAAGGCCTCAAGTAGACTACTTCCCTGCCTATGAACTTGTGATGGATGAACTGAGAGACTATCGCTTTTACAAAGAAGACATGTTACATCCAAGCCCACAAGCCGTAGAATATATATGGGAACGATTTGCTGAAACCTATTTCCATAAAGATGTGTTCACTATGCTTAGCGAGTGGAAACCTATCAAAGAGGCGCTCCATCACACGCCTTTCAACCCTGACAGTGACGCATATAAAGCCTTCATGGCACTCACAAAAGAGAAACTTCAGGCCTTTATGAAGAAATGGAAAGGGATTAACAGCCCAACATAACAGGGCTAAGAAAACTGCTGAAGCTAAGGAAACTGCACCATATTTCCTTCACGAAAACAGGCCTTACGAATGGTTTTACAACATTCATAAGGCCTGTTTGCATAGCGCAGGCTACGTTATTCATTAACGTAAAGCCTGAAAACGCGACTAAGCTTGTGCTTTTTTATCTTCTTTTCTCTTGAAGTAAACGGCGAAAAGCACTACCAACAACAGCACGCCATAAGAGAGATAAGCTACCATTTCGGTTTGTTTCACACTCTTAGGATCAAAGGTCAACACCACCTTATGATGCCCTTTGTCAACATTAAGCGCCCGAAGCACATAGTCAACACGCCCAATCTCTACTGCCTTTCCATCGACTGTAGCCGTCCATTCAGGGTAGAAAATCTCCGAAAAGACCACGATTCCTCCCGTAGCACTACGCACATCATACGTGAGTTGATTGGGTTCATAGGCTGTAAGCTTAACAATCGACGTACTATCTTGGTTCTTTGACTCACCCAACTGGCTTTGGAAGCGTGCGTCGGCAACGGCTTCATGGCGCAGATTGAGTTTACCCAGCGTGTCAAGTTCTTCATTTGCATTCTTCACATACGTCACCTTATCTACAAACCAAGCATTCCCATAGACGTAAGGGTTCTCGATTGCCACCGTCTGATTAGCCTGAAGAGGCACTATAAAGTATTTAGCGTTCAGCATGTTCAATACAGGGAAGAGGCTATCTCCATTGACTTTAGTCATGTCTCCGCCTGCTTTTGCGATGGCAAGCATCATCTTTTGCATCTCCGGACTAATGTAAGCATCTATCAATTCCTGGTATCTTCTGAGCTTAGCTGCATGATATCCGCCTATACTTTTATGGTAATAAGAGGTTTCATTCTCGTTGAAAGTGTTGCTGGCAAGATTCAAAACGCGATAGTCTAAGCTTTTATCTTGCAGAATCTGGCGGTCGGTTTGTGTCATCGGTTGAGCCTGTTCGCGAACGCTCTTCTCTACAAACATTTCATCATTCAAATAGCGTTTGTTCACCTGCCACATGTCGATGAGACACAAAATGGCTATAGCGCCAACCATATATTCGGCTTTCAACTTCTTGAACTTATAGAGGAAGAGCAGCAAAGTGCCAATAACGATAATCCAGAATGAGCGCCAACAGTCGGCCGTAAAGATGCTTTCACGAATCGATCTCAAGTTAGATTCCAATGGAGAAAGATACTCCGCAGGGATTGATTTGAAGGCTTCCAGCTCCTGACTTGATATGAAATCCGAGAAGAACAGCGTGGGCATAAGGGCAAAAAGCAGGGCTATTCCACCCGTAAGTCCAAAGCTGATATAAACGAATTTAGTTTTCTTTGTTAGCAAATCTGGCTCATCTACAATCTTCTTTAACGCCATCATGGCCAATAAAGGAATTGTAAACTCGGCGATAACCAATATCGAAGCCACCGTTCTAAACTTGCTATACATCGGTATATAGTCAAGAAAGAAGTTGGTAAATGGCATAAAATTATGTCCCCATGAAAGCAAAATGCTTAATATCGTGGCTGCAAGTAAGGCCCATTTGATAGGACCTTTCACAATAAACAACCCAAGAATGAAAAGCATTAGCACAAAAGCACCAACATAAACTGGGCCACTTGTGCCTGGCTGGTCACCCCAATACTGTCCTAATTGCTGATAGATTTGCATGAAGTTTGGGTCTGCCTTTTTCATGGCTTCAGTGTTTGCAGCCAATGGAACCGAAGCCCCGCCCTTAGCATTTGGCACAAGCAACGTCCAAGTTTCATCCACTCCATAACTCCATTGCGTTATATAGTCGCGGTCAAGTCCGCTACTTGTTTGATTGGCAGCATCCTTTTTAACGAGTTCACTCTTGCCCCTCATGCTCTCTTGTGCGTATTGCCACGTATGATAGAGATTTGAAATATTCATCAATATGCCTATCAATGCCCCCGCAGCACACACAGCTGTGGCCTTAACGAATTGCGCCATACGCTTCTTTCGGATAGCATCGACAAGGTAGGCAATAATCATAAAGAGGATGATAAACAGATAATAATAGGTCATCTGCACGTGGTTGGCATCGACTTCAAAGGCAGCAAAGATTGCCGTTACAATGAAACCCCATAGATATTTGCCACGATAGGCCAGCACAATTCCTGCAATCATCGGTGGAAGATAAGCCAAAGCCATGACCTTCCAGATATGTCCGGCTGCAATAATAATAAAGAAATACGATGAGAACGCCCATACTATAGAACCTAATGCGGCAAGCGATTGTCGGAAATCAAAGGCTCGTAATAAGATGTAGAAGCCCAAAAGATAAGCAAAAACATACCAAACATTCTCGGGAAGCCATAGGTGATAAGCCTTCACTGCCTGGTTAAGTACGCTCACACTCTGGTAAGATGGTGCCGTCTGATAAGTCGGCATACCACTGAAAGTGGCATTAGACCAACGCGAAACCTTACCAGTTCGCTCGTGGTATTCAGCCGTTTCCTGACCTGCTCCACGTCCCGCCGACGAGTCATGTCGGTAGAGTATGCGGCCATCTAAGTCCGCAGGGAAGAAGTAAGCGAATGAGATTACTGCGAAAATAATGACTACCAACACATCAGGTAGATATTTCTTCAAAGCTGTCATGATGATTTTTATAAACGTTTATCACGTGCAAAGATAGATATTTTTCATGATAAAACGAGAAAAAATCAATAATATCATGTGACGATATCATTGCCTCCACAAGGTAACCCCTTGCTTTTCGACCACCATTGATATGGAAAACGATTGTAATTCGGTGCATTTCACTCGATAATTTGAGGCAAACGACCTTACAATCTGCGTCACTTCACGGCTCAATTTGACGCAAACCACAAACCTTTCTATCATGGAAGCACAGGGGCTTTCTCGACAATCGTTTTATGCTTGGAATGCATTCATGGCATGAGATGAAATCCACGACGATTAAACTATTTTAATAAGCTATCGCAAGACGATTCAAAAGAATTCGCTTAACTTTGCAGGCGATGAACAGACAAAGGTATAAAAGAAGGATAACTGCACGACTGCTATTGTTGGCATTCGCGCCAATGTTATTGCTAACTTCGGTTCATGTGCATCGTGCTATGCCACAAATCACAACCGAATGTACGGCATGTCTGCATCATATTCACCATAATGGGCACATCAATTCCATTGACAATCAGGTTGACAATTGCCTGCTTTGCCAGTTTCTTTCACTGCCATTTCTCGGTGCAAAGACAATTGGTGTGAGCCTCTTCAACATCGTAAAGGCCAAAGCGCTTATTCTTTTACAGCAAGCCTTAACGTCCTTTACGGGTCAAACTCATTCTACGCGCGCCCCACCCTTCATTCTTTTGTATCCATAAATGATTAAAAACGCGTCGCGACGTGCTTGTCGAGGCGTGATAAATAACCCTTAAATAGCATAAAAGAATGAAGAAATCAATACTATTAGCATTGCTCATGAGCCTGTGTCTTTGGGCAACTGCAGCGCCGTTGGGCACCAATGCATCACTCACTGGAAAGGTGATTGACGCGATAGACAATAGTCCGCTTGTCGGAGTTACCATTTATATTCCTGAACTTTCAGAGGGAACGACCACCGATATCAATGGAAATTATGCCCTGCATGACTTGCCATCAAAGACAATTACCGTGCAAGTGAGCTACTTAGGTCACCAAACAGAGATTCGCAAAATCAATCTAACAACAACATCAACTGCCGACTTTAAACTGCATGAATCGAATGCAATGATCAATGAAATTGTCGTGACAGGACTCACCGGAAAGACGCTAATGAAGGAGTCACCAACGCCAATTTCGGTCGTCACTCAACAGCAATTACATGCCACATCGGCTACAAACATCATTGATGCCGTTAGTCATGAGCCTGGAGTTTCGCAGATAACAACAGGTGGAGGCATATCAAAGCCGGTCATTCGTGGCTTGGGTTACAACCGATTGGCAGTCGTAAATGATGGTATTCGGCAAGAAGGCAACCAGTGGGGAGACGAACATGGCATTGAGATTGACCCTCAAAGTATCTCATCAGTAGAGATACTTAAAGGCCCAGCTTCACTCATGTATGGCTCTGATGCGCTTGCCGGCGTGATGATTTTCCATGGAGATCCTGTCATGGGTAGAAACAAGATGCAGGCTAATGTGTCGTCAGAATACCAAACAAACAATGGGCTTTTTGGCTATTCTGCCAATTTCAGTGGCAACAAAAATGGCTTTGTTTGGGATGGAAGATGGTCGCAGAAACTTGCTCACGACTATAAGAATAAGGTAGACAATTACGTGGTTGGCACGCAATTTCGCGAGAAAGCAGCCAATGCCATGCTTGGCTTGAACAAGCAATGGGGCTACAGCCATCTCATTCTTGACTACTATCATCTCACTCCCGGCATTGCAGAGGGCGAACGAAGCACATCATTCCGCTATGGAAGAGCATTGCCGTTCCAACAGATTCACCATTATAAGGCTGTGCTCGATAACTCATTTTATATTGGAGAAGGAACGCTTCATGCCCTCGTTGGCTATCAACAGAATCGCCGACAAGAGTTTGAAGACAGCGAAATCGAACCGGGATTAGACATGAAACTCCAAACCGTGAACTATGATTTTCATTATCTTTTCCCAGAGAAAGATGGTTGGAAACTCACTTTCGGAGCCAATGGTATGATACAAAACAATAAGAATCTTGGCGACGAATTCTTGATTCCAAACTATAATCTGTTTGATTTCGGTGCATTTGCCACAACGTCTTACAAGATTAATCAACTGACCTTGAGTGGTGGTTTGCGCTTCGATAACCGTCATCTCAACAGCAAAGAACTTAACACTCAATTCACTGCATTCAAGAGAGACTTTAGAAGTGTGTCGGGAAGTATTGGAGCTGTCTATGCCCTGACCGACAAAATGAACATGCGTTTGAATGTGGCACGCGGCTTCCGCGCACCAAACCTCGGCGAACTTGCATGCAATGGTGTGCACGAAGGTACGCAACAATATATGCTCGGAAACGCAGATTTGAAGCCAGAACATAGCTGGCAGCTTGATGCCGGGTGGGATATGACCTCACAACTTGTGTCTGCACAAGTCTCTGTTTTCGCCAGTTTCATCGATAATTATATCTTTAGTCAGAAACTCAATGGCGTCATTACACAAAATTGTCCCACCTATAAATACACACAAGGTAACGCCAGATTAGTAGGTGGAGAGGCTATGGTTGACTTGCATCCGATTAGTCGTCTGCACTTCCAAAACAGCTTTTCATACGTCAATAGCGTTCAGTTGAACCAACCACGTGAATCAAAGTATCTGCCTTGGACACCTGCTCCACGTTGGAATTCTGAACTCCGTTATGACCTCGTTCGCGATGGTCAGTTGCTGAACAACACGTATGTTTCTGCCTCAATGGAATGTAATCTGAGACAAAACCACTTCTATGCAGCCAATGATACAGAAACCGCAACCCCATCATACACCCTCGTAAACTTCAGTGCGGGCACGGACTTGCGTTTCAATGGACATCGAAGAGCATCGCTCTATCTGACTGCTAACAACATCTTTAATCGTGCTTATCAAAATCATCTCAGCCGATTGAAGTATATAGGTGCCGACCCAACGACAGGTCAAAAGGGTCTTTTCAACATGGGAAGAAACTTTGGTGTGAAACTCGTGCTTTACGTTTTATAATGACATTCAAGCCTCTCCTGCATCTACTTCGCCAGGAGAGGCTTTCTTTCTATAAAGAAAAAGCGCAATAACCACAATCCCACGATTTCCCTCATACATTCGTTTCTATGGCAGCCTTGCCACTATCTGCAAAAGCACAAAACTCTTCTTTAAAACTTTAGAAAGCTACTTTTCTACACATCTCCCCTCTCTCTTTGCGTTCAAAAAGCCACTTTTTTCTTCGTAATTCTTCTTTTTGGCCTTTCTGCGTCACGCAGAAGCGTGTTTTTCCCCTTTTTGGCCTTTCCGCGCTGTGCAGAAGCGTAATTTTTCTCTTTTTGGCCTTTCCGCGCCGTGCAGAAGCGTAATTTTTCTCTTTTTGGCCTTTCCGCGCCGTGCAGAAGCGTGTTTTTGTTCTTTTTAACCTTTCTGCACCATGCAGAAGCGTGTTTTTTCTCTTTTTGACCTTTCTGCATCGTGCAGAAGCGTATTTTTTCTCTTTTTAGCCTTTCTGCATCGTGCAGAAGCATGTTTTTTCTCTTTTTGACCTTTCTGCATCGTGCAGAAACATGTTTTTACTCTTTTTGACCTTTCTGCATCGTGCAGAAGCATGTTTTTTCTCTTTTTGGCCTTTCTGCACCGTGCAGAAGCGTGTTTTTCCTCTTTTTGACCTTTCTGCATCGTGCAGAAGCGTAATTTTTCTCTTTTTGGCCTTTCTGCATAGTGCAGAAGCGTGTTTTTTCTTTTTAGCCTTTCTGCATCGTGCAGAAGCGTAATTTTTCTCTTTTTGACCTTTCTGCGCCGTGCAGAAGCGTGTTTTTGCTCTTTTTAGCCTTTCTGCATCGTGCAGAAACAAGCAAAAGTGTAAGATTACTTGCAATGTAACGATATTATATCTATTTTTGCAAAATAAATAGTAATGCTGTAGAACAGCAACAAAAGCATGAACAAAAAAGAAGTCTAACAAAGAAAAGTAGTTTGTTTTATCAATGGTGAAATATTTGTTGTTTATTATCACAATGACGTGTTGCATGTGTTGTAACTCGTTCCGAAATAATCCCACTGTCAAGGTTCTACACTCTATGGAAAAGGATACCCTACTGAAATCCTTTGGTGTTTCATATATTGATTTAAAAGGAGACACGATAATCCATATCAATAAAAGAACAAGTTGTTTTTTACAGCCGCTTGTGAAATCGAATAAGGGAGAGACTAATTACTTTCGACTAAAATTAAACAAAGACAAAAATACTGTCTATATGATAGATAGTATTTTGTCTGTCGGAAAAATTTGGTATAATTCGAGAACTACAGGGATTATTATTCCCATTATTAAATATCAAAATGTAGATGATTTTTCGACAACAGGAGAAATTCAATATTTTAATACAGACAAGTTATTGTCAGATTGTATAGAGAAGAATCTCGAAAATTCAGAGGCTGTTTGTTTTAACAATAGTGGATTGTTCTGTTTGTACATGAGTGCAGACACTTTGTTCACATACAATATTGCCACAAAAGAAAAGAAATCTATTTTCACTTTTAATAATCCAATGATGTATTCTGTAGAACTAAAATTGAAGAATAACATACTTACATTGATATATTATTCTAACTTCGTTGAAGACTTCTCTGACCTTAATCCTGCAAAAGTTATAAACTTTGAGTATCAAGAGTAGTGGAACCTTTAATAAACAATGGCAAGACAAACTGGTAAACCTGCAATGTTGCTGGTAAGCATGTCGTCAAGAGCCTCGCAGAAGCGTGTTTTATTCTCTTTTTGACCTTAGAATCACACATTCCTAATTCTATTAAAAGGAGATTCAAAGGGAAAAGTAAGAAACTATATAGTAAAACAAGCAAAAGTGTAAGATCACTTGCAATATAACGATATTATATCTATTTTTGCAAAATAAAAACGATTATGAGATATTTAATTTTATCCTTCATCTTGTTTATAACTACCAATTGTTTTTCTGCTCAAAAGGATAGTGAATGTTGGCAAATACATAATACGAATAATTCTTCAATGGCGGCGCAATCATTATCTTTTAAACATTCGCAAAAGAAAAGAGTAAGTTATTATTTGATGGAGAATGACACATTAATGCAGATGATAAGAATTAACTATCTTAGTCAAAGTGAAATCCTTTACAAAATATATGTAAGAAATAAGAAGCGTGGGCTACAAGATAGCATATCAGGAATTGCAAAGGCTCATTTAGATTATGACCCAGAAATCGATGAAGATATAGATGGGACGGCCTATCCTGCAATTGAATTTAATGATAAACAGAAAGACTATATATATATTAGAATAGAGGCTATTAAAAGAAACAAAATCCAAATCAATGCAAATGATTGTTTGCTTTCAAAGTATCCTTTATATTGTCCTTTTAGTTCTCAGGGTATACTTTTAAAAGTAAATTAAAAAAGAAATGAATGTATTTACAAAGGTGCTCTATGGATATCAACAATTCATTTAATTATACGCTATGGAATATCTCATTACATATCATGAAAAGAAAAAGGGGTAACTCCCTCACGGAAGTCGCCCCTTACAACATTATGTACGAGAAAAAATTAATTATTTTCGGGTCTTAATGTGCGCACAGTAACACCGGCTTTCCACATTTCTTTATTACGCATTGCTTCAAGCTCAGCATTCAATTTCTCACGATAGTCAGGCTTAGAGTTACTATCTATAGCAATCTGAGCTTCATTTCCAGACTTCACACTAAGGTAAAGCCATTCCATTACAGGTTTAATTGCTTCGCGGAAACGTGGTGCCCAATCTAAAGCTCCGCGTTGAGCTGTTGTTGAACAATTGGCATACATCCAATCCATTCCTTTCTCTCCAAAGAGTGGCATGAGACTTTGTGTCATCTCTTCTACCGTTTCATTGAAGGCTTCTGAAGGTGAATGACCATGTTCACGAAGCACCTCATACTGCGCTTCAAAAAGTCCCTCCATCGCTCCCATGAGTGAACCACGCTCACCAGTAAGGTCTGATGTCGCCTCACGCTGGAAGGTTGTCTTGAACAAATAACCTGAACCTATGCCTATACCAATAGCCAATGTCTTCTCTTCAGCATGGCCAGAAACATCTTGATAGACTGCATACGAACAATTGATGCCACGTCCTTCACGGAACATTGTACGCAAAGATGTACCAGATCCCTTTGGAGCAACCATCACAACATCGATGTCTTTCGGAGGAACCACCCCTGTTCGGTCTTGCCAGTTGATAGCAAAGCCATGAGAATAATATAGTGTTTTACCAGGAGTCAAATATTGTTTAATCTTTGGCCACACAGCAATTTGCCCAGCATCAGAAAGCAACATACAAATAAATGTACCTTTTTGAACAGCCTCTTCAATAGAGAACAATGTCTCTCCTGGCACCCAACCATCAGCCTTTGCCTTTTCATAGGTCTTTCCTTCACGTTGACCCACAATGACATTAAAGCCATTGTCGCGTAAGTTACAAGCCTGTCCTGGTCCTTGAATACCATAGCCGATAACAGCAATTGTTTCGTTTTTCAATACTTCGCGAGCTTTCTCTACAGGAAACTCTTTACTTGTGACAACGGTTTCTATAACGCCACCGAAATTCATTTCTGCCATATCATCATAAAATGTGCATCCCGAAAAAGGGAAATGCGGTTCAAACTATTCGATATCTGCGTGCAAAGGTAACGCTTTATTAAGATATAAACAAATTTAATTTCAGTTTTTTATAAAAACAAGCTTACACCTTACAACCTCAATTTCTTTTGTCGTTAATTTATTACTTTTTGTGATACGTACTGCGTATGTATACTCTTTCTCTTCTTCAAGATAGAAATTCAGCACGTCTCCACAATGACTTTCTGCCACATAAGCAATGTCAAAACGCTTAATACGATATTGTTTATACCAGTCAAGCGACCACAAATCAAGAACGTGCTCTATGTATTTTACACTGTTGATATGCCCATTCATGTCAACATCACTATAGGTTGTAGCGATTGAACCCACGCATTTTGCATCGCCAGATATCTTCACTCTCGAACCTTTTTCAATAGGACAAGGGGTTAAAACATCAACATATTGCGAGATTAATCCATCGCGTATATTAAGGATATCAACAGGTTGTCGGGTGGCTGTATCTATCATTGCCCAAATGCTCTTGCCGTAACCTATTACTCGATTGTCTTTAGAAATTCGGAAATTTCGACTCGTAAAGAAACGCACTACGGCATCAACCCAAGTATCAACCCTAAAGCGTTCATAGGCGATTGGCATCTCATTCATCTCTATAGTAAGCCGCGACAACACCCAAGTGCGCTGAATGGTATTGAGATAATGCATACCATAACCGCGCTCGTTGGAATGGAAGTCAGCAGCATTCAATAGATGATTACCAAGGTTTCCCATGAAAAGATGGTGTGAGAAATCACAATGAAAAGGCTCGGCAAGCAGTTCATAACTGCCGATTTTACTCAGTTTCTCCATGATTGTTTTGTTCTTGATGATTTAGAAACACAGAAATCGGCTCATCGTAACTTCTTGTTACAGCAATGCGCCCACTACGAGTATATTGTAAGATGCAGTCAAAAGCATCAAGACTATCATAAAGACTGATGATATCTTCGGTCAGTCCATTCAACAACACAGTCGTATATGTAGGATTAACTTCCAGCATCCGCGCATTGTGTTTACGGATATTGCGCGACACTTCAGGAGTTTTCATGAGCACAGGAGTGGCAATCTTATAGAGCGCTACTTCGTGAATAAAGAGTTGTTCATCTGTATAGAAATCGGCTTTCACTACATCTATCTTCTTCTCTATAGCCTTTGTGATTTTTATTATCTGCTCTTCATCACTCCAAGCTGTTATCGTATACTTATGGACATTAGGGATTGTACTGGCCGAAGCATTGATACTTTCGATGTTAACTTGCCTTCGTGTGAACACGGCGGATATCTGAGAAAGCATTCCCGCGACATTTTCGGAATAGACAAGTAATGTATAAAGTTTCTTTTCTTGACTCATCTGATTACGCTTTATTACTATTAATAATGCAGTTCGAGTAGCATTTCATTGACACTTTTACCGGGAAGAGTCATAGGAACAATGTCTTCATCGGGCTTAATGGCACATTCAAGAAGATAAGGACCAGCTGTAGAAAGCATCTTGTTTACCTTTGCTTTGAGCTCTTTTCTATCAGTAACGAGATCATAGGTAATGCCATATCCGCGAGCAATATCGCCATAACGAGGATTCATCATCTCTGTAAATGAATGGCGATGGCCAAACATCAAGTCTTGCCACTGACGCACATTCCCTAAGAATGTGTTGTTTAAGAGAATCATCTTCACTGGGATTTGGTGTTCCATTATTGTACCAAACTCTTGTATGCTCATTTGAATGCCACCATCTCCCATAAAGCAACACACTGTGCGATGGGGCGAACCATAGCATGCACCGATAGCAGCAGGGAGGCCAAAGCCCATCGTTCCAAAGCCACCACTCGTCACAATAGAACGCTTTTGCTCAAACTTAAAGTAGCGACTCGATATCATTTGGTTCTGTCCTACATCGTTTACAAGAATCGCTTTACCATGGGTCGCTTCGGAAACAACGTGCGTAACCTCTCCCATCAGCAAAGGACCTTCGGTTGGATGAATATCTTTCTCAATAACACGCTGTTGTTCTTGTTCGGCATATTCATTGAAGGAAGTAATCCATTCCTTATGTTCCGCCTTATTCAGCAAAGCAGTTATAGCTGGAAGACTTTGCTTACAATCTCCCAAAACAGCGACATCTGTTTTGATATTCTTATCAAATTCAGATGCATCGATATCCAAATGAATGACCTTTGCCTGCTTTGCATAGGTCTCGGGGAGGCCTGTTACGCGGTCACTGAAACGCATTCCGATGGCTATTAACACATCACATTCCTGTGTCTTCATATTCGTTGCATAGCTACCATGCATACCCAACATACCCATGTTCAATGGGTGTTGTGAACTAAGCGCCGACAAACCAAGCAATGTTCTGCCAGCAGGAATATCTGCCTTTTCAAGGAATTGCAACAATTCTTCATGCGCGTTGCCCAGTTCAACACCTTGTCCTACGAGTGCAAATGGCCTTTTGGCTCCATTGATTAGGCGTGCTACATCTGTTATTGCCTGCATATTTAGCTCTGGATAAGGCTGATAAGAGCGCACCTTTGTAGTCTTTGTAGGCTGCCACTCGCATGTATGTGTCTGTGCATTCTTTGGTAAGTCGAGCACAACAGGACCTGGTCGACCTGATTTTGCAATATAAAACGCACGACTAACCGCCCATGAAATATCTTCTGGCTTACGTATTTGATAGGCCCACTTACATATTGGTTGTGCCACGCCTACTAAGTCAACTTCTTGAAAAGCATCTGAACCGAGGGCACCAATACTTACTTGTCCTGCAATCACAACTATCGGAGTGGAGTCCATCATAGCATCAGCAATGCCTGTTAATGTATTCGTTGCTCCAGGACCGCTTGTCACTAAACAAACTCCAACCCGTCCACTCACACGAGCATATCCTTCAGCTGCATGCGCGGCGGCTTGTTCATGACGCACCAAAATATGGTCAAACATCTTGTTTTCTCCTCTCGTATAGCCATAGAGTGCATCAAACACTGGCATGATTGCACCTCCGGGATACCCAAAAATGGTTTCAACACCTTCTTCACGCAAGGCACGCATCAGTGCTTCTGAACCCGTAATAACTTCTTTAGTCATACTCTTGTCTATATATATAATAAGGTGATGATGTGGCTTATTCTACCAAACGAATGCCTCCTTTGTCGGCCGAGGTGACACTTTGTGCATAAGCGCGCAACGCTTTGCTCACCACTCTGTGACGTTTCAACGGCTGTTGTGGGCGCGCATTAAGTTCTTCATCCGTCAGCTTTACATTGATACTGCGGTTTGGAATGTCAATTTCGATAATATCACCATCCTTAATCTTTCCGATATTTCCACCTGCAGCAGCCTCTGGAGAGATATGTCCTATACTCAAACCTGACGTGCCTCCTGAGAATCTGCCATCAGTAATGAGAGCACACTCTTTACCTAAATGCATGCTCTTAATATATGAAGTAGGATACAACATCTCTTGCATTCCAGGACCACCTTTAGGACCTTCATGGGTGATAACGACACAATCGCCCTTCTTTACCTTTCCACTAAGAATGCCATTGCAAGCATCTTCCTGACTATCGAACACCACTGCAGGTCCAGAGAACTTCCATAGCACAGGGTCTACACCAGCAGTTTTAACCACGCACCCATTCAAAGCAATGTTTCCAAAGAGCACAGCGAGTCCGCCATCTTTAGTATAAGCATGTGCAAGGTCACGAATACACCCTGCTGTTCTGTCAGTATCGAGCTTCTCCCAACGCGTATCTTGACTTCCCATCTCTGTCGAAAAGCGTCGTCCGGGAGCACTATGATAGATGCGATCAGCATTTGGAGTAATCGTCGTCTTTGTGATATCGTATTCTTTCATGGCTTCATCAAGTGTCAAACCATCTACGCGAAGCACATCGCTATGAATAAGATTACCCTTATTCAGCTCGTTCATGATACCAAGGATCCCCCCTGCTCGGTTGCATTCTTGTACACTATAACGTTGTGTATTCGGAGCCAACATACAAAGACAAGGTACTTTCCGACTCAAAAGATCGATATCGTTGAGAGTAAAATCAACTTCTCCCTCTTGCGCAATTGCCAACAAATGCAATATCGTATTCGTGCTTCCGCCCATGGCAATGTCTAAAGTCATGGCGTTAAGAAAAGCATCTCGCGTAGCAATATTACGTGGAAGCACACGCTCATCCCCATCTTCATAATAAGCTAAGGCATTCTTCACTATTAATCGAGCAGCATCTTTGAAAAGATGAATGCGGTTCTTATGCGTTGCAAGAACAGTCCCGTTACCCGGTAAACCAAGTCCAATTGCCTCGCAAAGTGAGTTCATTGAGTTGGCAGTAAACATCCCTGAACAACTTCCACAGCCTGGGCAAGCACTACTTTCGAGTTCTTTCATCTCCTCATCTGTGATAGAAGGGTCGGCGCCTTTAATCATAGCAGTGACCAAATCGGCATTCTCGCCACGCCATCTTCCTGCTTCCATGGGGCCACCTGAACAAAAAACAGTAGGAATATTTAACCTCATGGCAGCCATAAGCATGCCCGGTGTCACTTTATCACAATTAGAAATACAAATCATTGCATCGGCTTTGTGGGCATTAACCATATATTCCACTGAGTCGGCAATGATATCTCGTGAGGGTAAAGAATAGAGCATGCCATCGTGTCCCATAGCAATGCCATCATCAACAGCTATTGTATTAAACTCCGCTGCATAGCAACCAAGTTGCTCTATCTCTTGTTTCACTAACTGACCAACATCATGTAAGTGGGTATGTCCAGGCACAAACTGCGTGAAACTGTTTACAATAGCGATAATTGGTTTACCCATTTGCTCATGTTTCATACCTGCTGCCACCCAAAGTGCCCTTGCTCCAGCCATTCTTCTGCCTTCTGTACAGACAGCACTCCTAAGTTGATGCTTCATAGTTCAATTCTGTTTGTTCTTGTAGGTTATTCTTTTTGAATAACATTTTCTGCAAAGGTAGTGAGAAAAAGCATAACAGACAACAAATTGTTTCATTATCTTTTAATTATACAAGGCAATTATAAGGAAACCAAGCAAATTTTAATCAGTTTAAAACATGATTAGTTTTAGATTTTGCAGAATGCCACTTTTTCCTTACCTTTGTAATAATGCAGCGAGAAAGAACATACATAGCAATCGATTTAAAGTCTTTTTATGCATCGGTAGAATGCGTAGAACGTGGATTAGATCCACTCAATACCAATCTTGTTGTGGCTGATGTGACACGCACTGAAAAAACAATCTGTTTAGCAGTTTCTCCATCATTGAAAGCTTATGGCATAGCAGGAAGGGCGCGTCTCTTTGAGGTTGTCGAAAGGATTCATGAGTTAAACGACAATCGAAAATATAATTCAACAGACCATCAACTACATGGAAAGAGCATCTACCACAACGAATTAGAAGCTCACAAGAATTGGGCTATTGACTACATTGCGGCTCCTCCTCACATGGCTCGCTACATTGATTACAGTACAAAGATATATGGCATTTACTTAAAATACATCGCTCCCGAAGACATTCACATTTATTCAATTGATGAAGTGTTTATGGATGTGACGGATTATCTTAAGAGCTATCGCATGACAGCTCATCAGTTGGCTATTAAAATGATTCGAGATGTTCTGAAAAATACTGGGATCACAGCAACAGCTGGTATCGGAACAAATCTCTATCTCTGTAAGGTTGCAATGGATATTGTTGCGAAACATACCAACACCGATACAGATGGAGTACGCATTGCAGAACTGAACGAGATGACCTATCGACGCAAATTATGGAATCACCGGCCATTAACGGATTTCTGGCGTATAGGGAGAGGTACTGCAAGAAAACTGGAAACCTTTGGCATAGACACTATGGGCAAGTTGGCACGATTCTCACTTCATCACTCGCCCCTACTCTATAAGATATTTGGAGTGAATGCCGAATTCCTCATAGATCACGCTTGGGGCTATGAAAGTTGCCTGATGAAAGACATTAAAGCCTATCGACCAAGAAACCATTCGCTTTGTTCTGGCCAGGTTCTCCAACATCCTTATACCTTTAAACAAGGACTTGTCGTAGCGCAAGAGATGGCAGATATGCTTGCATTAAGCCTCGTTGAGAAACGCAAAATGACTGATTATATCACACTTGCTGTGGGATATGACCGAACATCACTTGACAATCCAATAGTTCAAAAGCGTTACATGGGACCGACAACTAAGGATCGTTTTGGAAGAATTGTACCCAAAACGGCACACGGAAGCTATCCCCTAACACAATATACTTCGTCAGGAAGACTCATCATGGAAGCTATTTCTAATTTATATGAGGATATTGTCAATCCCCTGTTAAAGGTTCGTCGCATAACGATTGTAGCCTCTCATGTGATTGATGAAACGCTTGCTCAACACCAGAATGAAACGCCTATACAACTTAATCTCTTTGAAAATAACGAAGAAAAAAGGCGAAATGCACTTCAAGAACGACATCAATTAGCCCGCGAACGCAAACTACAAGAGGCAACACTTGACATCAAAAGGCGATTCGGAAAGAATAGCCTTCTACGCGGATTAAACTTTGATGAAGGAGCAACAGGACGTGATCGAAATAATCAAATCGGTGGACATCATGCATAAACGTCGTGAGCATAGGGCATGATTGCATATTCAGCAATAGTTCGTATGGCTGTGTTTCAGTTTTTTATTACCTTTGCAAACAAACAAATAACAAGCATGAAGATAGGTATTATTGTTGCAATGGACAAAGAGTTCGAGCAACTTAAGAAAGTATTTCAAAATGATCAGGATATCATTTTGCAACAATGTGGTATCGGAAAGGTTAACTCTGCCGTCGGAACTACAATGATGATTGCCAAACATCATCCTGATTTGATTATATCAACTGGCTGTGCTGGAGGTGCAGATACACGTTTAAACGTTGGCGATGTTGTCGTAGCAAATGCTTGCGTTTACCATGATGCTTACTGTGGAGAGAACTGTAACTATGGGCAGATTCTTGGCATGCCAGCCCGCTATATGGCTCCAAAGAATTTAGTGGATAAGGCTATACACATGCAAGTTGAAGGTATCCAAGTCCGCGAAGGACTAACTGTGAGTGGCGAATGGTTTGTAGATTCACGCGAGAAGATGCAGGAAATTATGACTCATTTCCCCGAGGCTACCGCCGTAGACATGGAAAGTTGCAGCATCGCTCAAACCTGTTATATCTTCAAAACCCCTTTCATCAGCTTTAGAATTATCAGTGATGTACCACTGAAAGATAACAAAGCACAAATGTATTTCGATTTCTGGGACAAATTAGCAGAAGGGAGTTTTGAGGTTACCCGACATTTTATAGAACAAATTAAACAGCAAACAAACAATAAAAATGAATAAGATTCCAAGCTTTACAATTAATCATGAGCAACTGCTTCGTGGTATTTATGTAAGTAGAAAAGATAAAGTTGGGGGCGAGACTATTACCACTTTCGACATCAGAATGAAAGAGCCTAACCGCGAGCCTGTACTCCATAATGGTGCAATCCATACGATAGAACATCTTGCTGCGACCTTTCTTCGCAACGATGATGAATGGAAAGACCGCATCATCTATTGGGGACCAATGGGCTGCCTAACGGGTAATTATCTCATTCTTCGTGGCGACTTAGAAAGTAAAGACATTGTAGAACTCATGAAACGAACATTCCGTTTCGTGGCTGAATACCAAGGAGAAATCCCTGGAGCTGCCCCTATGGACTGTGGAAACTATCTGCTTCACGACCTCCCTATGGCTCGTTTTGAATCCGCAAAGTATTTACATGAGGTCTTAGAATGTATCAAAGAAGCAAACCTAACCTATCCCGAGAAGAAATAAAGACGCACCACGCGAATGATATTCAAAAGAAGTTTGTCGTGAGTATAACGGCTTTTCTATCATCGAATGATAAAGAATTGAGGTGCTAAGGGTATTTTTGTATAAATATAACAAGGTGGAAAGATTTGTGTAATCTTTCCACCTTATTATATATAGGAGCCTGAGAAAGTTCTTAATCCCAATCTACTGTATCAAAAGAGACAGCCCAAGCATCTTCTACTTTCACTTTGATTCCACGTGCAGTAGGCTGTCCTCCACTGCTAAAGGTTAGTCCACGAACATGATTAATGCCATTCTTCACAATCTTCAATGCCGTGAATGTATGTTCTGCCAGTATGGTTTCATTTGCACCCAAAGCCGTCATGGTGACCTTAAGCTTTCCTTCTTGTGCTTTAGGAAAGGTGTAAATGGAGAATGACGAGGCTGCTTGATGTGCAGCATTCTCAATGGTTCTCACTTCCGTCTGATGCGAATTAACACAACCCACCCCTTGAGTTGCATCTAAAGTACTGCTACCTCCTGTGTATGTAAAGCGCAAATGAGTAATCTTTTCGGGGATAGGGTCATCGACATGAAACTCTACTTTGGCCACACATCGCTCCAGAGTTATCGACGTTTCCATATTACTATTCACATGCAAACTCTCATGATAGAGGAAAGTATCTGTTAATCCCCCTTCAAATTTCACTTTATCTGCATGCGCCAAAGAGACATTTTTAGTTCCACTATGACCGATAACAACCAGCAGATAGTCACCCTCTGGAAGACTAAAGTTAAGTATTCCAAAGTTTTTATCACCCTTTTTTTGATTGATTACACTTTGTTTTACTCCGTCCTTATATACAGCTGCATTCAAACATGAACACACCTCATCAATATCTACAAGTGCCCTTGACTTAGCACCCGCAATGGCTTTCTCGCCAACTCCAACAGTTACACTCACTCGGAAGCCCTTTTTCTTGGTTTGCCCTCCGTCTAAAATAGGTTTTTCACAAGCCGATACAACCACCAAAAGGGCAAGAATAATGCCCCAAAACATTTCTTTTCTCATGGTAAATAAGGTTTTTATTTTAATAAATTCAATCTATATCCTACAGTAAAGGTAAAGCAACGATTTTTTGCATCCAAGGTCTTTTCTACTTTAGATAGGCTAAACAGGTAGCGCGCTTCCATCACAACATTGGCATATTCATACGAGATACCAACAGGAATCGCTACATCTGACGATGCGAAAAGGCCTTTAATAGTCTTACTTACATGCTTGGCGGGATCATAAACGGCACCGCCATCTGCACCAACAACAAAGTTCGTGACATCATATTTCGCCCTTGCCCCTAACAGAAATGAAGGTTGTACTCCAGCCTTTACAGCCAATCCATCTGCCAAATAGATACCAACCAACACAGGAATCTGAATGTAATGTAACCCCAAAGCAGTGTTAGAAAAGCCTGAATATGAGCCTGCCTGCCCATGCACTTCGTTACTAACATCTTTGTAATGGCAGCCTTGAAGGGAATAAAGAGCACCTAAAGAAAGACTACATTGTGACTGAAATTGATACTCAAACTCAGCCCCACCTGTGAATCCTGCCCTATAATTTGAAGGCACATCAAGGCTTGTTCCCGTTACACTAAAAAGCTTATTGCCATGAGAAATGTTGGCAAGCGAGAGACCAACCTTTGGCATAACTGTCAACGACCCGACTTTCTTTTGTGCAGAAACATTCAATACAAAGAAAGCCAATAAAGATAAAAAAAAGAGGCGTTTCATAATAATGAACTTTTATTATGTAACGCCCTAAGTTAGAATTTATTGTATAAAATTCTGTGATTTTTAGCCTTTATAATGATAAAAAGCCGCAGCTCTTAGATTGCATCATAACCTTTTGTACTGTTATGTGCCAAAAGGTCTTTTAGATTTTGCTCCTTGAAGCCATGCTCTTTCTGCTCATTATATAGCAGTTCTGCCTCTTCTCGCTCCTCTTCTGAATGCTCAAATGTGATGGAACGATTCTTTAATTCCGCAATTCCCCAACCGAGAAGAGCGACTACAATCAATGCAACAAAAATATATAATCCTGTCATAATGGTTATGATTTAATGGTTTAGTCCTTATTAGCACGCTTACGTTCGAGGTGATCGAGTAAGATTTTACGCATTCGCATGTTCTTCGGTGTCACCTCAACATATTCATCTTCCTTGATATATTCAAGACATTCTTCAAGCGACATGACTGTCTTCGGAATCACACGAGCCTTTTCATCAGAGCCACTGGCACGCACATTCGTCAACTGCTTGGCCTTCGTCACATTGATAACAAGGTCATTGTCATGCACGTGTTCACCCACAACCTGACCAGCATAGACTTCTTCGCCCGGATCAATAAAGAACTTTCCACGATCCTGAAGCTTGTCAATAGAGTATGCATAGGCTGTACCCGTCTCCATAACAATCATAGATCCGTTTGTACGACGCGTGATTTCACCCTTATAAGGCTGATATTCTTTATAACGATGAGCCATGATAGCCTCACCCTGTGACGCTGTAAGCACATTCGTTCTCAAGCCAATGATACCACGAGATGGAATCTCAAATGTGATGTTTACACGGTCGCCTTCGGTATCCATGCCTGTAAGTTCGCCCTTACGACGGGTTACCATGTCGACCATCTTACTTGAATAGTCTTGCGGAACATTAATGGTTAACTCCTCAATAGGTTCACATTTCACACCATCTATCTCTTTATAGATAACCTGTGGCTGTCCAACTTGCAGCTCATAACCCTCGCGACGCATTGTTTCTACAAGCACAGAGAGATGCAAAACGCCTCGACCGCTGACAATCCATTTATCAGTTGAGTCTTCAAAAGGACGCACACGAAGTGCCAAGTTCTTTTCCAACTCCTTGTTCAATCGGTCATTAATATGGCGAGAAGTACAGAATTTACCTTCCCGACCAAAGAAAGGTGAGTCGTTAATTGTAAAGAGCATGCTCATCGTTGGCTCGTCAACAGCAATTGGAGGAAGGGCTTCGGGGTTCTCATAATCAGCAATTGTGTCGCCAATTTCAAACTTTTCAAGTCCTACTACCGCACAAATATCACCACTTTCTACCGTCTCAGCAGGTTTGCTTCCCATGCCTTCAAACGTGCGAAGTTCCTTTATCTTTGTCTTCTCCTGACTGCCGTCACGATGACAAATCGTAATATTCTGACCATTCTTCAATGCACCGCGGTGAACACGACCTACCGCAATACGTCCTGTATAACTTGAATAATCAAGTGAAGTAATCAGCATCTGCGGCGTACCATCAAGGTGTTTAGGTGCAGGAATGATTTCAACAATCTTGTCAAGCAAGTAATCTATGTTGTCCGTTGGCTTCTGCCAATCTCCTGACATCCAACCATTCTTAGCCGAACCATACACTACTTGGAAGTCTAATTGGTCTTCAGTGGCGTTGAGATCACACATCAAGTCGAACACCATCTCATACACTTCTTCTGGGCGACAATTAGGTTTGTCGACCTTGTTAACTACAACTATCGGCTTCAATCCAAGTTGTAAGGCCTTCTGAAGCACAAAACGAGTTTGTGGCATAGGTCCTTCGAAGGCATCAACCAACAGCAAGCAGCCGTCAGCCATATTGAGAACACGTTCTACTTCGCCTCCAAAGTCAGAGTGACCCGGCGTATCCAATATATTAATCTTAGTTCCTTTCCAATTAATAGAAACGTTTTTTGAGAGAATCGTTATACCGCGTTCGCGCTCCAAATCATTGGAATCGAGCACTTCTCCGCTGTTATCCTGCCCGTCACGGAATAGCTTTCCGGCCAACATCATCTTGTCAACCAGCGTCGTCTTACCGTGGTCTACGTGTGCAATTACTGCAATGTTTCTAATGTCTTGCATTTGTTTTACCTTAAATTTCCTTATTTCTAATTCGCTGCAAAATTACAAAAAATAACTGATGTAGGCTTCTATATTGATTATGAATAGGTTATGTTACGTGTTAAAAAACGTTACATCACAAAAAAGTTAGCTTCACCTCATCTGTTATCTAAACTTTTATTACTACCTTTGCACAGCATTTTCAGAAAATCTGATGCATTCGATCGTGTCACTGTTGTGATTAAGGCAGTACGACACTTGAAGGATGTAATGATGCAAACTCATTTAATCATTTATTTAAAGCTATGTATTTAGACAAAGCAAAAAAGGAAGAAATCTTCGGCCAATACGGCAAGTCAAACACTGACACAGGTTCTGCTGAGAGCCAAATCGCATTGTTCACTTACCGCATTAAGCACTTAACAGAGCATGTTAAGACTAATCGTAAAGACAATGTAACTACTCGTTCACTGACACAACTTGTTGGTAAGCGCCGTGCATTGCTTGATTATCTTTACAAGCGCGACATTAATCGTTATCGTGCTATCGTTAAGGCACTCGGTCTACGTAAGTAAATCGAATCACGAAAAGAAAGAATAAGTAATCTCGTAGCTCGCAAGAGTTGCGGGATTTTCTGTTATCTTCCCCCACCCTTTCATTCTTTCCTAAAGACAACTCCCTCCTAACTGCATCCAAACAACAAGGAAGTTTCACCCACTTTCCTATCATTATCTCTCTTTCTTTACATGAAAACAAACCATACAACACTTGCCTATCATCAATGCTTACAATAGAAACAACATCCGTCTAATCACGAAAAACAACACAAAACAAGAGTATTTATACTACCCTATTATTGACTTCCATGCAACTTTCAATACAAACGATTAAACAAAATGATAGAAACGACCTTGTAAAATGACGGGAATAACGACGTAACATGACTGAAATCGTGTGGTAATCTCTATCTTTTCATTTTCCCTTTTGCCCTCTTTTTCATAACAATCTAATAACCAGCAAATTACAAAACGAATACCATCACAGCTAACAAAGAGAAAAAACAGATTACAATCAGCCTCAACCACCAAGTTCATCAACACTTTAATAGCGTTTCAATTGACGATAACGAATTTCCCAAATATGGTCAAACAGCGGTTGCCAAGCATTATATTCATTGTCATCGGCAGCCTTAATGCTCAGTCCATAGCACTTCGTTCCCGTATCACGATAGCGTTTTAGCTGCGTCAGATAATGGTTTTCAGGCATAGGAATGAGGAAATCGCTCACTACAATCACGTCTGCATTGACATAGTTTCCACGCTCATCATCGAGCAATCTAAATAGTTCGTCAAGTAGTTTTCGTGCACTTGTGCCGCCACCGATAAACGGAACATGTCCCTTTTCAACCTTCGGTTGCTCGCGATTAGTCAGACCTGGCACTGATAACTGACGCTGACGACGCAACTGCATCAAGTCAATTGGGCGAATAGAAACACTGAAATCAATGAGAAAACAGTCACGATTGAGTTGCTCGGCAGTGTCTTCTAACAGCGCAAGGAGCGACGAAGTGATGCGTTGGGGCAAACCATACATGCTGGCAGAGGTATCAATACATGCGATGATTGGACCGCGACGAGCCGCATGAGTGAAACTAAGTTTGCGTGAAGGATTAGCCATTTCGCTCTTATATCGAAACGTTTGGAGATGCTTTGTCACGTATTTATGCATGAACAAATCATTCATTTCATCGTCACTATACTGTGCAAGTTCGTGAGGAAGCAAGGCATTTAAGTCATTACCTACAGTGATTCCTTCGATATCACTGCCGTTAGAATGTTCCATTCTTAGCCTTACTCCAGAAGCTACTGCAAGCCGATCACGCCCATTGTTATCAGCAGTTCGGCCCATGCGTTCGGCGATTTCTTTGATTTGAGGATAGCGATCTTGCACACGAACAACATTCATTTGTCGTTCAAACTCCGTCTCGGTCCATTGTCCATCCATCATTTGCCAAGCCTGAACAGCCTGTTGTTCGACGATATCATGGGTGCGCATGTAACGGGTTACCTGGTCCATCACCAAACGAAGTCCCTTTTCGAAATCTTCTTTTCGACGCTCTATGTAATCTTGACACGTATGAACAAAACTGCGTTCAAGTGCTTTTCGCCAGTCGCTTACAAGCTTTTCCCAACATTTTTGCTGTTGTTTTTCATCAGACATCAGCCTTTCAAAATAGGTTTTATCAAAGCCAAAGTTAGCATATCGAGCCGAAATGTCGTCAAGAAGATTATGAACTGCTTTACTATCAGCCTTGCGGATAGCACTCCAATCGAGGACTTTCTCCATGCGGTTATATTCAGACCACGCGCGCTTTCGCTGGAAATCTTCATAATGAACACACTCCATTACAAACTTACCGACTGCTGAATAAAACACCTTAGCACGCAAACGGCTGTGCAACATCTGCTGTTGATAGTGGCGCTCACGCATGAGTGACAACAGAAAATCAAGCAGAGGATCATCCTTTTTCAGCCACGGCTTATCATCATCTATGCTCTTTGAAACCACAGGCTCTTGCCCGTTTTGACAGAAATCATAGAGGAGTTTCAGATAGAATGAATGTGAAGCCATTGCTTTTCCGTTTTTATCTACTTGCTTGTTCTAATGCGTAATAAATGCTTGAGTGGTTCTTTTCTTAATGAATCAACCCTCTATCTTCGCTAAATCCCGGCGTGTGAATGCAATTTCTTTATAGAAATCGGCAAGATAGTGCTTGATTTCGCGTCGATCATCCTCACTAATAAAAAGACTATCCGACAGAGAACGCTCAATAGCGGCAACGTGTTCGCCGAGGGTTTCAAGTGCGGTGGCATAGTCATCTTGTAACTCTTGCTCTTCCGTTAATGGTAGTTCAAACTCCTTTTCGACTTTACGGAGTTCGAGAGCATAGGCAACCCCATCAATAAACAAATGGTCATCATCGCGTGAAAGGCTTACAGGCCGACTGCCAAGTGGCACTCGGTTGCCATCATTACAACGGATAATAGTTACCTCTTCATTACGGGAGTCGGCATAAAGAACGCCAGATGCTGCGGTTGTTCCAATCTCTGGGAGTTGCTGAAAGTCGGAAAGCACAACGAAACTACGACCAGTTTCGTGTGTCGGAAGACGATAATAGAATTTGTTATACGCTTTTTTGTTTGCATCACGAGCACGCTGTGTTGTTGTAGAACGGCGGTGTTTGACAATCATTCTATGGTTGCGGATATCTTCATCAAGCCGTTGTTTGAGCGTAGCAAGTTTCAAAGCGTCTTGCATAAAGATTGTTTTCACGACAAGATGTCGCACGGAATCACGCTCATCCGGCTCTTGCCAAAGGCAGTGATAAACAGGGAGTAAGTCTGTAAGAGAAGCCTCTTTACGATCATGCATAAAGGCAGATGTACGCACAAGTCGGGCGATTTTCTTCCATCTTCTATCGCTGATATAGATGTCACGACGCTCATCTGTGCCCTCAACGGCTATGGCATGTAAGGCACGGCGGATATCAACGAGACATTGAAGTGCAGTGTCACAGATAGGAATTTCATTGATTTGGTGTGACCATTGTGCATATTCTTCGTTGCGAATAGCGATGCTTTCGTCAGAAAGATGAAAGTCGGTATCGGTTGAAGTGTTTCGAAGCAGGTCAAGGAAGTGAGCTTCTTGTTTGATAGGTTGACACTCCAAACGCAGGAGAAAGCGGTCCCATAACGCCTCAAGTCCCTCGCCGCGAGCCGGTAATTCATTGCTTGCCGCAACGAGAAGTTTAAGTGGAAGCGGCAGTTCTCGATTGCCATTACGAAAGAGTTTCTCATTGATGACCGTTAGAAGGGTGTTTTGTATGGCTGGTCCTGCTTTCCAAATCTCATCTAAAAAAACGACATCGGCAGTGGGAAGATAGCCAGTTGTGACGCGCTCATAGGTGTCGTTAGCCTTCAACTTGGCAATAGAGACGGGACCAAAGATTTCATCTGGTGTAGAAAAACGTGACATCAGATATTCAAAAGTATGTGCATGAAGGAAGGCAGAAGCCAATCTTCGTGCCACAAAACTCTTCGCTACACCCGGTGGACCAAGCAGAATAATACTCTCACCTGAAAGGGCTGCGAGAAGCGAAAGGCTCACTTCGGCCTCTCTTTCATAAAGCCCCGTGCTTATTTGTAAAATTAGTTGTCGAAAACGTTGATTCATTTTATACACCTATTTATATCTATGACACTGCAAAGGTAAACAATTTCGTCTTATTGTCCAAATCAGTCATTATCCGTAAAAAATGCAAATCTTGTGGCAATATAGGTAATTAAAAAGCCAAATATAAGTCGTATATTTGCCGATGAAAGGAAAGATATTAGTTTTTTTAGTGGTTAATTTAGTTTTAGTAAGTAATGAAATAAGGTCTGTCGTGATGACAGGTCTTATTTTTTTTGTATAACTTTGTGAACTGAAATATAAGAGTAAAATGAAAAAGATAATTTTCTTCATGATGCTTTTACTGCTCAGTAGCAGTATGAAGGCACAAAATGCAGTGAGTAGTACATGTATAAGGTATGAGAAACGCCATATCGTTTGCACGAATAATAAAGGCGAAATGAATATTGTAGACTTGGACTTTGAGTGGCCGGAACGATTGTGTTATGTAGCACAACCTGTGCTTTTGCAATATATCAACACGCTTATAGGTGACAGTTGCACACAACTTGACGAGAAAATTCCAGCCATACTATCACGCTATGGTAAACCTTTGACAACGAAACTTGATACGATTCCCGACGATAGTAAGTTCTGTTATGCATCATATTCCGTGCATAATGTAGGATTTGATGAAGGTCGTTATATCTCAATGCGTGTAGAAAAGAATATTCAACCGGGAAGAAATTCATCGCAATCCAAGGAACATCAGTTGGAGTTATTTGTCTATGACATTCCCAACCAGCGTATTTTGAAAGGACAAGAACTCATGAAACTAAACAGTATTCTGACTGATCCCACCGCATCTTATTATATGAGTAACGCGTTGACAGATGGCTTATTGAGCAATTATGCCATTTCTCTTGATGCACAAAAGCTCTATGGTCCTGTGCCCGTTAATAATGGAACGCTCCTCATGGAGGTAGGCGGTGACAATCAAACAACAGTGCAATCAATGATTGCTACAGCTCAATGGGTAAACTTTTTGACTTCGAAGATGAAGAAACTACTCAATAGTAAACCTGTCATTGGCACACCAATGATGACACAAGAAGATAATAACGAGGCTGAAGATAGTATGAAAGTATATCGTCAAACTGATGTGTCTGCATCGTTCTCTCTAAATGGTCAGTCACTCAGTCAATACATTTCATCTAATCTTCTGTTGCCACCTTATATAAATAAAGAGGTCACTTCGGGCCGTGCTTTGGTACAACTGATTATTGAAAAAGACGGAACTGTGAGTAACATTTCCATTGTAAAAGCAGTATCACCAAGCTTAGATAGAAACATTGTTGCTATGTTAAGACAAATGCCTAAATGGTCACCTGCAATGCAAAATGGCAAAGTTGTGAGAAGCTTCTATTTCATTCCTGTAAATGTAAGACTTCAATAAGTTTCATTATGTAACTTTATCTGCACTTTAATATCATAATTGATATAAATCAAGGCATTAACATTTACACTTTAATTAAATTGAATTTATATTACAAAATGCAAGATTTTAGATTATAATGAGTTGTGTTCGATAACACAATCTGATTCAAATCATTATATGAAGACATTTTCCTAAATCTCCCTTTTAATAGGCATTACAAAACAATCACTTTTTAAACTGAAAGTAAAATACTTGATTTTAATCAAGTTTTAAATTAAAATCACATCTTAAAGTTACGACTATTTCAGCACGAAAAAATATGTATAAAATAGTGTTAAAAGTTAGTTGATATCACAATTCTTTTCTATATATTTGCAGCAGAAACAGAATAAACAACCTAAAAATATACAAATATGAAACGAATCCTTTTGATATCAGTAGTAGCAATGATGACTATTACAAGCTATGCTCGCAAACATGTGGCTGAGAATGCAGTCGTTGTAGCAGATACTATCTACTATGCTGCAGACAAAACTACCGTGAACAATAATGATCAAGCAAGTTATTATAGACTATTGATGAAGCAGAATCATGGAGTGACTCAACGCGATGTATTCCAAGATTTCTATATGGATGGAACGTTGAAAGCCGAAGGTGAATACAGCTTTATAGACTTAGGAAACGATGCCAACACTGTTCTTAATGGTGAAGTAACAACATATTACCCTAATGGTAAAGAGAAATGGCATGGCAAATACATGCAAGGCAAGCGCGAAGGTTACTTTACTCTTCACATGCGTGAAGGCGGAATTGCTGTTGTTCAGTTCAAAAACGGAAAGTCTTTACATGACTATTTCACCATCACTCATGCGGATGGAACAATGGAAAAGCGTCCAATCACAGAACTAAAAGTTTTGATGTAATTCATAAGATTTCTTCTCTTAAATTGTAATTAGATATAAAACAAAAGTCTCTATTTAAACAATAAACATTTTATTAAAGGTCTGCTTCGTGAGAAGCAGACTCTTTTTTTGATACCATATAAAAGAAATAAGAAGATTGCGAGAAGGTAACTACAAGATGATGAGTTTACAATTAAAAGATAAAGTTTGCTAAACAAACCAACATATAGCTTTATAAAACATTAGGACGTGCCATCTTTAAAGACACGTTCTATAATCTTTTTATTCAAGAATCTGGCGTAAGGGAATCATCACGAAATCGCGTTCATGCATTAAAGGATGTGGAATAATAAGGTCGCCATCATTGATTTTCAAGTCATCATAAATCAAAATATCAATATCTATGATTCTATCCGCATACTCTCCAGCTTCAGATTTTGAGGTTCTTCCCATCTTCTTTTCTATCGATTGCGTTGCTTCCAACAACTGTCTCGGTGATAATGGCGTCTCCATACACACACACATGTTAATGAAAAGATTGGGAGAATCAAATCCCCAAGGTTCCGTTTCAAACAAATCTGACTGACGCACCAACGTTCCTACTATTGATTCAAGATATTGAATAGCGTCACGCATGTTGCGTTTCCGGTTACCTATGTTTGAGCCTAAGCCCAAATAAATGGTATGTAAGCCTGTATTTAGCTCCTGATCAATCATCAACTATCAATAAAGCATCACCATAACAGCCAAACATATAACCATTTTCAGATGCTAAATTATAACACTCCATAACAGCATCATAGCCTCCGAAGGCCGCTGTTGTCATCAAAAGAGTTGAATAAGGATGGTAGAAGTTCGCCACCATTGAGTCAGCTAAGTGGAAATCATAAGGCGGAAAGATGAACTTATTGGTCCATCCGTCATACTCTTTTAACATTCCATCTGTGCCAACGGCAGTCTCTGTAGCCTTCACAACGCTTACACCGACAGCCAAAACATGGTGTCCTTCGCGCTTAGCTTGATTCACTTTAGCGCAAGCTTCAGCATCAATCACCATCTGCTCTGAATCCATCTTATGCTTCGTTAAGTCTTCAACCTCTATCGAATTGAAGTTACCTAAGCCGCAATGTAACGTAAGATAAGCATCGTGAATGCCTCGAATCTCCATACGTTTCATTAGTTCTCGGCTGAAATGTAGACCCGTTGCAGGGGCTGTAACAGCACCTTCTTTCTTCGCAAATACGGTTTGAAAGTCGACCAAATCGTCTGGAGTGGCGTGAGGTTCTGTACGATTATCTATCACATAACGAGGCAAAGGAGCCTCTCCTAAAGCAAAGAGTTCACGCTTAAACTCTTCGTGATCACAGTCATAAAGGAAGCGAAGCGTACGGCCACGACTTGTAGTATTGTCGATCACTTCAGCCACCATAGAACCTGTTTCATCAAAGAACAGTTTATTACCAATACGAATTTTGCGTGCAGGTTCAACCAAAACATCCCAAAGTCGCATCTCCTGGTTAAGTTCTCTCAGTAAAAACACCTCTATCTTAGCATCCGTTTTCTCCTTCGTTCCATAGAGACGAGCCGGAAAAACCTTTGTATCATTGAAAATAAAAGTATCACCTTTATCGAAATAGTCAAGGATATTACGGAAATCAAGATATTCTCCTTCAATAGGATTTCCGTCAGCATCTTTCTTGAACATATCTATCTGACCCGACCGTTTGTGTAAAACCATCAGTCGACATTCGTCACGACGCGTTACTTGGAAACTTCCTTTGGTACCATCTTCGTTCTCAAATACACGCGTGAAACTATGAGGATAAAGGGCAACTTGCTCCTTAGCCAGATTAAATTTGAACTGTGATAACTTCATATATTATTTATCTAATGTTTTACTTTTATTCTATCCACTCCCTAATATGTTCGTAATCGAGACATCTATCAATTGTAAAGTCACCGACACGCGTGCGCCGTAATGCCGTAAGATAGGCCCCACTGTTAAGTGCCCGACCTAAATCACGCGCCAAAGCACGTATATATGTTCCTTTACCACACACTACTCGAAGGCTCAATTGCATCTTTTCTACGTCAAAATCAACAACTTCTATCTCGTCAATGTGGATGTGCTTCGGCTTTAACTTCACCTCTTCACCCGCACGACGCAACTCATAAGCCCGGTCACCATTCACCTTAACAGCACTATAAGTAGGTGGAATCTGCTCTATATCGCCAATGAATTGTGGCATAGTATCATTGATAAGCTCACGTGTTATATGTTCCGTTGGAAATGAAGCATTTACTTCATGCTCCATATCATAACTTGCTGTAGTCGCTCCAAGCTGTAGCGTTGCCGTATATTCTTTGGTTTGTCCCTGGAACTCCTCTATCCTCTTTGTTGCCTTTCCAGTACAAAGAATGAGTACACCCGTAGCCAATGGGTCCAAAGTTCCAGCGTGTCCTATCTTCACTTTATAGCCTAATGTGCGCGAAAGCACATAGCGAACATGAGCTAATGCACCGAAACTGGATATACGATAAGGCTTATCTATTGCAAAAATCTCTCCTGCTTTGAAATCCATTTAGTCAACCATTACGAGTGAATGTCCCGTGAAAAGAAGTATCAAAATCACTGTACCTACGATAATACGATACCATCCAAAGGCCTTAAATCCATACTTAGTAAGGAAACTTACAAACCATTTCATGGCAAAGATTGCCATAACAAAGGCCACAACACAGCCCAAAATGAGCATCTTTATGTTATCAGGAGTGGCCCAAGTTGTACCCTCCTTAAACATATCCAACAGGTCAAGTAGCGTGGCTCCTGCCATCGTTGGCACTGCAAGAAAGAACGAAAACTCAGCTGCACGCTTACGCGTTAGCTTCTGTTGCATACCTCCTACTATCGTAGACATACTGCGACTCATGCCTGGAATGACTGAAAGACATTGGAAACATCCTATTTTGAAAGCCCGCTTCCAATCCACCTTATTCTCTTCTTTGCCTTGATTGAAAATGCGATCACAAAATAACATGAACACACCTCCTATCACTAAGGTCACGGCAACGACCTCAACACTGTCTAAAAGTTTATCTAACAAACCGCTTTTCTTTGCCAACAAACCAATTACTACAGCTGGAATTACGCCAACAATCAATAGTCCATAGAATTTCATCTTACTGAGAAATTCCTCCATTGTACGCATTTGAAAGAAGTGTTTCCAATAAAGACACACCACCGAAAGAATGGCACCAAACTGTATAATGAATGTAAAGGCGTGTACAAAAGGGTCACCTTGTGGAACACCCAAAAGGTTTTGGGTGATAATCATGTGTCCCGTTGACGACACAGGAAGGAACTCTGTCAGTCCCTCCACAATCGAAATAATCAGTGTTTGAATGAAATCCATTATGCCTCTACGCTGTTGTTATCTTTTGGTTTGCGAATAATGGCATAGATGATTGACACAAAACCCACGAAACATGCCACAGGAGCCACCTTTATTCTCATTGTACTGAACACCTCTGGATTAAAGGTTTGCTCTGTAGAACCACCTCCACTCATGAGGATAAAGCCTAATATCACAACAGCCATTCCTACAGCCAACAAGATAAAGTTGACCTTGTCAAATGGTAAATTCTTTTTATCCATAGATTATTTCTTATTTATTATTTCTTCGCTTCAAAGCTATCTGCAAAAGCAAAACACGTTATGCAGACGTTAAACTCAAATATTATAGAGTTCGCTGGCCTTCATTTTCAAGAACTTATTGACTGAAAGACTCGAACAAATTGCCGTGATGATGATACCAAAAAAGAATACCGATGCAGCCGTAACAAGCATTACTTGTGGCGTAACTACAGTCAAAATTTCGGGTTCTTTCGTGTAAAGCATATATACAAAACAACTCAAAGTAATCACTGCAATCAATGCCGCAATCAAACCAATCCCTACAGCTCGCCACACAAACGGACGACGAATAAAGCCCCAGGATGCACCAACAAGCTTCATCGTGTGAATGGAGAAACGCCGTGCATAAATGCTCAAGCGCACCGTATTATTAATGAGAGAGAACGACACAAACGTCAGCAGACACGCTAAAACCAAAAGAACAATACTGATTTTCTGTAGGAAGGTATTGACATCTTCTATCAAACCTTTCTGATAAGTGATATTTCCCACCTTGGGATAACGCTTGAGTTCGGTGGTAATCCACTTCAAAGAATCATTGTTTGCATAGTCACCTTTGAGCCTAATCTCTATCGAACCTTGATATGGATTCATGCCGACAAACTCTGAAGGATCAGTGCCTAAAGCCTTCGTTTGCTCTTGTAATACACGCTCTTTACTAATGAAATCCACATGCTTTATATATGGATATTGCTTCAAACGACTACAAAGTTGCTGCGCTTCTGGATTCGTCATATCATCTTGAAGCGTCATCGTTACGAGAAGATTCTCCTTTACATAGGTTGAAGTATTCCTGGCAGTAAGCACAGAAAAGACTACAATTCCTAACAAAATCAACACCATAGCCGTGCTGATACACAGAGTAACAGCCTGCAATCCATGGCGAGGACGGGCCGATTTACGATTTCTTTTCATTCTACAACAGCGTATAATACACCAAATATCATGCAAAGATAATGTTTAATTTGCCCACATACAACAGTTTAACTCCCATTAACTATTAAATAAATCTAATCTTTACGGCTCATGATGGGTTAAGAGATATTTTACTATCTTTGCCATGTTTATGAGCACAATAATTTATCCTTCACCAATATTCGGTCCGGTTCACAGCCGACGATTGGGCATTTCGTTAGGCATAAACCTTATGCCTGCTGATGGAAAGATGTGTACTTTCGACTGCATCTATTGTGAATGTGGATTTAACAACCAACACATTCCGAGACAGAAACGGCCTACACGCGAGCAAGTAGCATTGCGTTTAGAAGAGAAACTAAGGGAGATGCACGACCAAAATGAACTTCCCGATGTTCTAACCTTTGCCGGAAATGGCGAACCAACAGGGCATCCCGACTTCAAAGGCATTATTGAAGACACCATCAACTTACGCAATCGGTATTGTCCAAAGGCTAAGATTAGCGTGTTAAGTAATAGCACTTATATCTTCAACGAACGTGTACGCGAGGCATTGATGATGGTGGATAACAACATCTTAAAGGTCGATACAGTCGATATGGACTATATCCGTCTTGTAGATCGCCCATTGAAAGCTTCGTATGATATAGCCAAAATCATTGATGGTTTGAAACTTTTCAATGGCCATGTCATTATTCAAACCATGTTCATGAAAGGGAAAACAGAAGACGGAATCGATGTAGACAACACCCACGAGCACTTTATTGGTCCTTGGCTTGAAGCCATTAAGCAAGTCAATCCCCAAGAAGTCATGATCTATACGATTGACCGCGAGACCCCAGACCACGAGCTATTAAAGGCTACTCCGGCTGAACTCGACGCCATTTGTGACCGCGTTCGCCAGATAGGAATACCCTGCACAGCGTCTTATTAAACAGAGAAAAGAGTGCACTCCTACCCTCTTCAAAAGATGGAATGTGAGTGCATACAAAAGAAAAAACACCAGTTTTCTTTATGCTTTGATTCTTATGGAAGCCTGATAAACAAAGGGAGCATCGTCCATAAGCTTCAAAGCTATTTTTAATATCGGGCAAATGACCTCACTATTTGCCTCACTTCACTGCATGATTTGACGCAAAACACACCATCATTTAATGCAAATTATCGCATGAAATGACGCGAATCATAATGCATTTGTAGTTCAATGCTAAAGTCGTTATACGTTTTATGGCCTAAGGTTGGTGTTAGCCTACCTTAGGTTATGTGTGTAGTGAGGAGGTCAACGCCATAGGTGTTATACGTTTTCTATGCGCAATGCCGTGATAAAAACCCAAAGAATAAAAGGCACTACGCCTACTACATTGTCCAAAGAAAAGTATCTTCGTAAAATAAAAAAGAGGAAATCGCCTTATGGCAACCTCCTCTTCACATATATAAAACATATAGGTATGTTTATATTTTGCTAATAATTCCGAGCTTTGATGCCTTGAGGAATTCAACAACAGCCTGTATTTCGGGGCTATCTGGCACCTGATCAATAATCTGATGTATGGCATCAAACAGACTGGTTTGACCATGAAACACGAGACGATATGCATTAGCTATGTGCCTCTGTACCTTCTCTTCAACGCCATTACTGCCCATAATCATCGTATTAGGTCCCGTGTAAGTAGCAGGCTTTCCGCCTACAATCACATAAGGAGGAACATCTTTTGAGAACGTTGTTCCAGCCTGAATCATGGCCATATTACCAACGCGTGTCTTTGCATTCTCTATGACACTGGAACTGAATATGACGTTATCTCCGATGTGACAATCACCAGCTATCTTCGTACCATAACCCAAAACACAATGGTTTCCCACAATAGTATCATGAGAGATATGGGCTCCTTCCATAAGGAAATTGCCGTTACCGATGACGGTTTTACAGCCAGAATGCGTTGCGCGGTTAATGACTACATTCTCTCGAATGATGTTATCGTCGCCAATGATGAGTTCACTTTGCTCCCCACGGAAGTTGAAATCCTGAGGTATAGCAGCAAGTACCGAGCCCTGATGCACCTTATTGTTATTGCCCATCTTTGTACCATTAAGCACACTTGTGAAGGGAAAGAGCACACAATTGTCGCCAATCACTACGTCGTCTTCAATGTAGACAAACGGAAATATCTTGCAGTTGTCACCAATCTTTGCCTTTGGAGACACTTCTGCTCTTGGACTTATATCACTTGACATAGCTATTAATGTTAAATGTTGAATATTGAATGTGAAATTGCTTTCATGCTGAAAGATTCGTGCAGGATGTGGAGTTGACGTTATGTTTGAATGATAAATCTTGAACAAGCCACTGACATCTGTGGTTGAAATGACAGAAAAATTTCTGCCTTTAACATCAGTCTGTGTAATATGAACTTTGTTCTTATGCCTTCATTCCGTTCATTTCCTCTTTCCACACGATTCATTTCACACTACTTACTGCCTCCTCCTAAAGCACTATAGAGGTTGACTACGGCCTGCATCTTACTGAAATCATCGGCCACTTTAGATAGTTCGGTGTTGAGCAGACTACTTTGTGCGGTGATAACTTCAAGGTAAGTACTACCCGCACTGGCCATCAACTCCTTAGTATCTTCAACGTTTTTCTTCAGTACTTCAATTTGTTTGGCTTGAATTTTTGACTTTTCTTCTGCACTATTATACTGCACAAGAGCGTTACTAACCTCGCTTCCTGCAGTGAGAACTGCGTTCTGCCATGTGTTGAAAGCCTGCTCATATTGTGCCTTAGCCACTTTAAGTCCGGCAACAAGTTTACCATTTTGGAAGATAGGTTGTGTCAAAGAACCTACTGCAGTGAGTAACCATTTACCGGGATTCACTATCCCCAAGCCCCCACTATTAGTGAAAGCGCCACTCGCATTGATATTCAACACTGGGTAAAAGCGGCTGCGTGCGGTCTCCACATTATAGAAACACTGCGCCAAAGCCATTTCAGCTGCGTGGACATCAGCACGATTTTGCAGTAATTGTAGCCCCACTCCGGTAGAGAAATTGGCTGGCAACTGCTGGTCGTCAAGGTTGCCTCGGCTGATAGTTTGTGCCTGCTGACCAACCAAAAGCGAAAGCGCATTCTCGGTTTCTCTTATCTGTCGTTTGATATCGGCTTTCTGTGTGAGCACCGAATAGTAATTAGCCTCAGCGCGTTGTACGGCAGTTGAGCGCACACCTACAATGGCATCCTTTTGCAAAGTCATGATATCCCAAGTGTCTTTTGTAAGCTTTTCCATGTCATTTACAAGTTCCATCTGCTTGTCAAGCATTAGTAATGTATAGTACATGTTAGCGATATTAGCAATCAACTTGGTTTGAACAGAGACCTGATAATCCTTGCTTTGCAACAAAGCGACTTGGGTTGCACGCTTCGAAGAGAGCAATGTTCCAAACAAATCTACGTTCCAACTGGCGTTAATGGGCAAGCTATAAATCTTATTTGCCTTATTCCCGTCCCACGAAGATATGGTTCCTTGTGGCGTGAAAGCAAACGAAGGAAGGAACGAAAGCTTAGCCGCCTGGAGCTGAGCCTCAGCTATTTTCACATTCAAAGCAGCGTTAAGAAGATTAGGATTGTGTGCCAATCCCTTCTCAATCAATGCTTGTAAGTGGCTATCGGTAAACACACTGCGCCATGGAATGTTTGCAAAGCTGGCCGTATCTGTTACTGCCAATGTATCGTTATCAGACGTTACGTCGCGGAAGATGCCGCTGGTCTTGACGTCTGGGCGTTCATATTTGCCGTAAAGGCTTTTGCAACCCGTCAATGAGACGGCTGCAAAGGCCATGAGCAATAAAGTTTTATTTATTTTCATCTTCATCTTGTTGATTAGAGTTTTGAACTGTAACAACGCTGTTAGAATGGGCATATTGCTCAAGTTCCGAAGCGGTTTCTTCGCTCAATTTGTCTTCAAACACTAATGGAGTAAGCTTCTCTTGCAACCATTGGAAAGCCACAAACAATGCCGGAACGACAAAGATCTGGCATAAAGTACCTATTAACATACCACCAACGGCAGCTGCACCGAGGGTCTGGTTGCCATTCTTTCCAACGCCACTTGCAAACATCAATGGCAGGAGTCCAATGACCATAGCCAACGAAGTCATCAAGATTGGACGCAAACGAGCGGCAGCTCCAAGGATGGCGCTATACTTAATGGCCATACCAGTGCGTCGTCTTTCGAGGGCAAATTGTACAATCAAGATTGCATTCTTAGCCAACAGACCGATCAACATGATAAGCGATATCTGCATATAGATATCATTGGAGTGTCCAAAGAGCATCGTAAAGAGGAATGCTCCGGCCAAACCGAACGGGATAGAAAGGATTACTGACAGTGGAAGGATATAGCTTTCATACTGTGCACTCAAGATTAAGTAGACGAAAACCAAGCAGAGTGCGAAGACGATTGCTGTGGTATTGCTACTCTCTGCCTCTGATCTTGTCAGACCAGAATACTCATATCCATAGCCCTGTGGCATCGTATTCTTAGACACTTCGGCTATAGCCTGCATGACTTGTCCTGAAGAATAGTTCGAGTTCGGCGTCACACTGACGTTGATTGCAGTATATAAGTTGAAGCGGGCAATATTAGATGGGCCGTAAACACGCTTCAAAGTACAATACTCTGACACTGGAGACATCTGTCCACTTGCAGTGCGTACATAGATGTTTGATAGCTGATCTGGGCGCAAACGGTCTGTAGGAGCAGCCTGAATCATTACGCGGAAGAGCTTACCATAAGCGTTAAAGTTAGACGCATACATACCACCGAGGTAACCTTGTAATGTAGATAACACCACAGCGGGAGAGATTCCAGCTTGCTTTGTCTTAGCAACGTCGACGTCAACCATATACTGAGGATAGTTCGGATTGTAGGTAGTCATAGCCTGCTTCACCTCAGGTCGTTGGTTCAACTCTTTGAGAAAGTCCTGTGTTACGTTGAAGAACTTGTTCAAATCTCCACCAGTTTTATCCTGAAGCGTTAGGGTAACACCGTTCTGAACGGAGAATCCTGGCACCATAGGTGGGCCAAAAGCCAAGATCTGTGCATCCTTAATAGTAGCTGTTTGCTTATAGATCATGCCCAGAACAGAGTTTGCTTCCAATGGATTTACTATCAAAGCCATCGGATCTCCGTGTGAGATTGCATTCTTGATTCGTGTAAAGAAACCGCCCGAACGCTCTTCAAAAGGTTTCAGTTTGATAATAAACGTAGCCTGATCTGATCCTTGTCCGGCAATAAAGTTATAGCCAGCAATTCCTTCTCTACGTTGAATGGCAGGATTACTTGCCAACATCTTGTCTACCTCTTCAAGGATTTCATGTGTTCGTTCCTGACTCGTTCCCGGATTAGCTGATATCATCACGAACAATGTTCCAGTGTCTTCATCAGGTACAAGACCTGTTTTTGTAACCTTCATTGAAATCACTAAGACGACAATTCCTATAATAACAGCAAGTGAAGTCCATAGCTTATGGTTGATAACTCGAGTGACTCCGTTCTTATATTTCTCTGTAGTCTTATCGAAAACTCGGTTGAAATTGCTATGGAAACGACTCACAAAGTTTTTATTTGTCTCATCTTTCTCCTCATCATGTGGCTTCAAGAAGATTGCACATAGTGCCGGAGAGAGCGTCAACGCATTAATAGCTGAGATGACAATTGATAGTGCCATCGTCACACCGAACTCTCTATAGAACGTTCCCGAGGTACCCCCGAGGAAGGAAACTGGTACGAACACGGCCGCCATTACAAGCGTAATAGAGATAATAGCGCCTGAAATCTCGTTCATAGCATCAATAGATGCCGTCATAGCGCTTTTGTAACCTTGGTCTAATTTGGCGTGAACGGCCTCAACAACCACAATGGCATCGTCCACAACAATAGCGATAGCAAGAAGTAAAGCCGATAAAACGAGCAGGTTAATTGAGAAGCCAAAGACCCAAAGGAAGAAGAAAGTACCTATCAAAGCCACAGGAACGGCAATCATAGGGATTAGTGTTGAGCGAATATCTTGTAGGAAAATATACACCACAATAAACACTAATGCCAACGTAATAAACAACGTCATAATAACTTCTTCGATAGAAGCGAAGAGGAATTCTGTAGTATCTTGCTCAATCGTATACTTCATTCCAGGAGGGAAACTCTTGCTGGCTTCCTCCAAAGCTGACTTCACTGCCTCCGCAATATCCGTAGCATTAGAACCTGCAATCTGGTTAACCATACCCATAACTGCGGGTTGTCCGTTGTTAATCAGCTTCACATTATACATCAATGCACCGAGTTCGACCTTGGCAACATCCTTTAATCGCAATGTCTCTCCAGTCAAAGAACTCTTCAACATGATGTTTTCAAACTCGGTCGTTGACTTCAAACGACCTCGATATCTCAAAGCATACTCATAGGCAACTGACCCATTTTCACCTAATGAACCAGGTGCTGCCTCGATATTTTGTTCGGCTAAAACATTTGTAATATCAGAGGGAACGAGACCATATTGCTTCATTTTGTCAGGCTGAAGCCATATTCTCATGGAATAAGTCTCCATTCCAGGAGTCTGCACATCACCTACACCTTTGATACGTTTCAGCAGAGGAACGATGTTGATATTATTGTAGTTTGTCAGAAACTGGCCATCATATCGACCATCATCTGTCGTCAACGAATACATGATTACATTCGAAGACTGACGCTTAGAGACCGTGACACCGACGCGAGTAACCTCGGCTGGCAACAACGCCTGAGCCTGTTGAACGCGGTTTTGCACATTAACAGCCGCCATATCTGCGTTTGTTCCCTGCTTGAAATATACTGTTATCATCGCCATTCCCGAGTTGGTTGCGATCGAAGACATATAAGTCATGTTCTCAACTCCATTGATACTCTCTTCCAAAGGCGTAACAACAGAGTTCAAAACTGTCTGTGCATCGGCACCAGTATAACTCGTCATCACCGATATTGTAGGGGGGGCGATGTCAGGATACTGCTCAATAGGCAGTGAAACCAGACCGATAGCACCCAACAATACGAGGAAGATTGAGATTACAGTAGATAGTACCGGACGTTTAATAAAACCTGTAAATGTCATACTTTCTATTATTATTTTCCTGTCATTACTTTGACAAAGCCACTCGCTGTGCCTTGTTTGGCACCTAATTTAGCGGCATCATCAATGCTCTTTTGATACTCAGCAAGTGTTACTGGCTTAATTTCCATCTTGTCTGAAAGCTTTGTTAAGCCCTTAACAACAATGCGATCGCCCACCGAAAGACCACTTGTCACGATATAAGTATTCCCATCATTCTGTGGGTTTACCTTGATTTCTGTGTAATAAACCTTATTATCCTTACCTACTTTATATACAAACAATTTGTCTTGTACTGACGAAGTAGCCTCTTGTGGGATAACAATTGCGTGGTTGTTTGTACGAGGAATGATAATCTGTCCTGCGCCACCACTCTTCAATATGCGTTCGGGATTAGCGAAATGTGCTATCAATGAATAAGCACCTGTAGACTGATTGATCACTCCACTCATCTTAACCACCTTACCAGGATGGTTATATAGCGTGCCGTTTACAAGCTGAAGCTTCACTGAAGGAAGTTCTTTTAGCGCGGCAGATACACTTCCTGAGGTCCTCGTCATATTGAGAATGTCGCCCTCAGACATAGAGAAGAACACCTCAACTGTACTGACATCAGAAACTGTTGTCAATGGATCGGGAGAGGAAGCACTAACTAAAGCGCCCGCTTTATAAGGCAAACTACCTACCACACCTGACGTTGGACTAACCACTCTACACCAGCTTAATGTCTCCTTGGCTGACGCTAAAGCTGCCTGCGCTTGAGCCAAAGCAGCTTGTGCTGTGGCATAACTGTTCTGCGCAGTAGATAGTTCATATTGGCCAATTACCTTTTTATCATACAACTTTTTGTTGTTTTCAAAGGTCAAACGCGCCGTATTCAATTGCGCACGTGCAGTGTTTACACTTGCTTGTGCCTGCCGAACGGCTGCCTGATAAGTTTCACTATCTATTGTAAAAAGCAACTGACCAGTCTTCACAGCCTGCCCTTCGTGCACATAAACTCTCGTGATAAAACCAGACACTTTGGGGCGAACCTCAACGTCTTGAATACCTTTTATCGTCGCCGGATAAGTGGACTGAAGCGATGCACTATTGCTTCCTATTGTCTCAACTGGGAATTCATTGTTCCCAAAGTTGGGCATTCCACCACCCCCACTACAGGCTATAAGCGAAACACTTACAGCTGCAACTAACAAAGATTTAATACTTTTCATACCTATATACATGTTTAATGTTTTCTTGATTTCTTCCACTTCTTGATGACTGACATTATCCTTTAATGAGTCGTTCACCCACAACAGCTTAACGAAAACTCAAATTTAACAAATAGTTTTGTAGCTACAAAGGTACAAATTAAAATCAGAAAGTGTCATGAATTGACTTTACTTTTTAACAAAGATTACAGCAAGAAGCACATAAGATACCCATAAAACAAAAGCCGAAAAAGCAAAGATAGCCCTTCATATGCATGTTACATGCGTACAAAAGGCTGTCATTCAACAGACGTCCAAGCCTTCCTTTCCTGCTGACTACGCTCAGCAAACGGATAACATAAACCTGTTTTAATGTTTCTCTGCACGCAGATTCTCTTCCACATACAGCTTGATTGCAGCTGCACAATCGGCATCATTGCCCGCACGTACAGCCCCTATCATCCAGTAAGCATACTTACCCATGCGCATGTTCTTCAGTGCTTCGATGTTTGAACCATATCGAAGTTCGATGTGATAAGTGTCAGCCGGTGTGTCGGGAAGCAACATAAAGTAAGTGAATTCGTCCCGATTGCCATCATCACTCTTATAGAATTCGGCACCGAAGGCCTTGTCTTTCCCAACCAAAGAATAGGTATGCGAGAACACACGTGAACCACTTGCATCGACTCCTGTAATCCTTCTGCCTTTGAAAATCAATTGATCAACACCGTGTTTGAAGCGACAATCAAACTGAAAAGTGCCACTGTAATCCTTGTTGTCATTGGCAAAAGCTCCGAATTTCCTTACAGCTTCACTCCCAATACAGGTGCCATTGCACTTATTTTTCATCTCAGCCACAGCCTCGGAAGCCTTTTCCTTGCCCACATACTTCGCAGCTTCAGCAAGCCAAAGTGAGTCCCATTTCGACGCATTTGCACCGTTATCAGAGAAAAACGCAACATAAGTTCCCTCCACTTTCGCCTGCCTTTGAGTTGGCTTCTTCACCATTTTAGCCTTACCGACAGGACTTCCTGTCATTGCCATAAGACCTGCCATGCACAGCAACACGACACTTAATAAAAAATTCTTTTTCATCTTTAATTGTGGTTTTAGATATGAATTAATCTGTTAAGACTTTACAAATATATGCCTTTTCTACAATCATAACAATACCTAAACCACATGAAATGCAAGCTACCTACAAATGAGTAGGAATGCAAGAAGAATGCAGTAAAGAATATTTGTAATTGTCGTTGTAAAACTCGCGTATTTGAAATGAAAAAGACTTTGACTCGAAATACGCGAGTTTTGCGCCTGTTTTACAACTTCTTATCTATCAAACAATTAGGCAATATGCAACAAAATTCAACACAAAAAAACATGATAAAAGCATGCAAAATGAATGAAATCAACGTATAAAATCAGTCACTTCAGCATGCAATATCAGTCATTCAGCAATGCTATCTGACGCTAATTACCATGCAACATGAGTCAAAATGCAACGTAAGACAACTGAAATTACACTACAACTCATCAGAAAATGATGAGAAAGAACCTTTTTTTTGATTTTCAATTTCTATTTTGCAGAAATGAAACTACATGTTTTTTGGTCAACAAAGTTTACAAAACGAAGAGAAAAGCACATGGAGAAATCAAATAAAATCGCAAAGCGAAAGAGGCTGATTACCCTCCAAGCACACTGAATTCTGCCTTGCAGTGGGACATCATCGAGGCTGAAACCAACTTGCTTTCTACTCTACCAATCCCATGCTTTTGGCTTTATCCATCAGCAGTTTCATCAGAGGTTCGCGCTCGTTTTCAACCTTGTTGTCAAGCACAGCGTCTTTAAGTGTCTGCTTTAACTGGCCTACTTCACGGCAAGGTCCAAGGTGAAACATCTCCATTATCTCGTTACCATCAATGCAAGGTTGCAGTAATCGTTTATAATCTCGCACCTTTAAATCGGCTATTTTCTCACGAACAATGCGGAAGTTATCTAAGAAACGCTGTTTTCGCACTTGGTTTTTGCTTGTAATATCGGCCTCACAAAGCATCATTAAAGCGTCAATATCGTCGCCCGCATCATTCATTAAACGACGCACAGCACTATCAGTCACCTCTTCATCTGCTATGGCAATAGGTCGCATGTGCAGGTCAACCATCTTCTGAACAAACCTCATTTTGTTGTCCATTGGTAGCTTCATACGTCGGAATATGGCTGGAACCATCTTCGCACCCACGTAATTATGGTTGTGAAAAGTCCATCCGTTGAGGTTATCCCAGCGTTTACAACGGGGCTTACCAATGTCATGAAACAATGCCGCCCAACGCAACCAAAGTGACATTTCGTCGTGTTTTCCGCTTTCATCTTGTGCTCGGCAGAGGTTATCGAGCACCTCTAAAGTGTGATAAAAGTTATTTTTGTGGGCACGACCATTGCGTGTTTCTACAACATCTAAGGTCACAAGTTCAGGTATAATGAGTTGAAGCAGTCCACAACGATAAAGATCTATGAAGCCTTTGCTTGGCGTTTTTGTCAACATTATCTTGTTCAACTCGTCGTCAATACGCTCTCCACTGATAATCTTTATGCGCTCGGCATTGCGTTGAAGCGCTTCAAACGTCTCGTCTTCTATAAAGAAATTCAACTGCGTTGCAAAGCGAATGCACCGCAACATGCGCAAAGGATCGTCAGAAAACGTAACATCTGGGTCGAGCGGTGTACGAATAATACCGTCTTCCATGTCGTAAACGCCTTCGAAAGGATCAACCAATTGGCCGAACTTTTCTTTGTTCAGACACACCGCTAAGGCATTAATCGTGAAGTCACGGCGGTTTTGATCGTCCTCAAGTGTACCATCTTCAACATGCGGTTTGCGCGAATCGTGGCTATAACTTTCCTTTCGTGCGCCCACAAACTCAATCTCCATGCCATGAAATTTCACTTGCGCCGTGCCGAAATTACGGAATACTGAGAGATGAGCTCGCTTGCCTAACCGGCTCTTTAGCTCGCTTGCAACTTGTATTCCGCTACCAACGACAACGACATCAATATCATTAGACGGGCGCTCCAGAAACAAATCACGCACGTATCCGCCTACAACATAACACTCAAGTGATAGTTTGTCGGCAGCCTCTGAAATCAAATGGAATATATCTTTATTGAGTAGACGCGCCAAATCAGCGTCAGTTAGATTTCTCATTGTTGCTTAATTTCTCTTAACTTGCTATAAATTGCGTGCAAAGTTACTAAAAATTAGTGCAGAATATGACGTTTTACATAGTTTTTTATAATTTTGCAAACATGAAGAAATATATCTGGTTACTGGCCGTTAGCGCCTCTTTTTGCAGCTGTGCAGAGACACAAGACGAGAAGGCTGCACCTTTAATGGCGCAGATAGAAGCATTATATGATGCAGGAAACTACCGCCAAACACTCGACTCTATCATGTCTTTGAGGAAGGATTTCCCTGAAGCTGTGGAGTCAAGAAAGGCCGCATTGAAGATCTGGCAGAATGCTTCCTTGAAGATGGCACAGGCAGATGTAGCCAAGACTGATTCCACTTTGCAAGCTACTTTACAGGCACTTCATGGCAAAGAAACAAACTTTCGATATAACAAACTGCGTGTAAAGTGCGACTCATTAAAAGCAAGATATGAGGCCATGTGTGGCGTTGTGCGCATGATTCGCTATCGTCAGCAACACCCATAAAGGTCAAGCGAGGCCTTAAAAATTTGGCTGTTTCATTATAAATAAGTACTTTTGCAATCGCAAGGTTTTTGAATTTATGAAACATTCTAACACAGAAGAACAGTTTAAAAACGTCCTAAAGGAGTGCCGAGAGCTATTCAGTAAGAAGCTGCATGACTACGGATCATCATGGCGTATACTACGTCCGTCTTCATTGACTGACCAACTTTTCATCAAAGCTAAACGCATAAGATCTCTTGAAATCAAAAAGAAATCGCTCGTAGGTGAAGGCATTCGTCCTGAGTTTATAGGGCTTATCAACTATGGAATCATTGGACTGATTCAATTAGACCATGGATATGCCGATGCCGTTGACATGACTCCCGAAGAAGCTTTGAGCCTATATGACAAATATGCTGAGGCAGCTTTATCACTGATGCTTAAGAAAAACCACGATTATGACGAGGTTTGGAGAGACATGCGGGTTAGTAGTTATACCGACTTTATCCTCACAAAGCTCGTGAGAATCAAAGAGATTGAAGACATAAAAGGCCAAACTTTAGTGTCAGAAGGCATTGATTCGAACTATATGGACATTATAAACTATGCCGTGTTTGGTGTTATCAAACTGACAAAAGAAGACTAAATACGTTATTATTGTGAGCCAACGATTACTGAAAATGATAGTCAACCTCTGCCGAATCATCGTGGCAGTGACGTTCATCTTCTCGGGTTTTGTGAAAGCAATAGACCCTATTGGTACGCAATATAAGTTGCAAGACTATCTCGGGGCTATCGGAATGGCTGGTATTCTGCCCAATTGGACATTGCTTGCCGTGGCAGTTTTCCTCGCAGCCATAGAGTTTTGTATCGGCATTTTCTTGCTCTTTGCAATTCAACGCCGACTCATTTCGAAGCTGACAGTGGCCTTTATGGCGTTCATGACGATGGTAACCGTGTGGATAGTAGTGGCAGATCCGGTGAAAGACTGCGGCTGTTTTGGCGATGCTTTGCATCTAACAAACACAGAAACACTGATAAAAAACATCGTGCTTTTTGTCTGTTCACTCGCCATTATGTATAGACCTCTGGCGATGTTTCGATTCGTTTCGAAAAGCAATCAGTGGATTGTCACAAACTATACCATTGTATTTATCTTGGTGAGTAGTGGCTTAAGTCTATACTATCTGCCTATCTTTGACTTCCGACCTTACCATATTGGTGTGAACATTCCGCGCGGAATGGAGATTCCTAAAGGTGCAAAGTTGCCGCAATTCAAAACAACTTTCATCATGGAGAAGAACGGACAGCGCAAAGAATTCACGCTCGACAACTATCCAGATGCCTCTTGGAAGTTCATTGATAGCAAGACTGTGCAAACAAGTGAGGGGTATATTCCGCCGATACATGACTTTTCTATCACTGACAATAAAACGGGATTAGACCTCACCAACAGTGTACTTAGCCACAAAGGCTATACATTTCTGCTGATCGCTCCACATTTAGAGACGGCCGATGACAGCAACTTTGGCGACATAGATAGACTCTATGAATATGCTCAAAGCTATGACATTCCGTTCTATTGCCTAACAGCAAGCACGACAAAAGCTATCAAACGATGGATTGATCTAACGGGAGCTGAGTATTCATTTTGCATCACAGATGAAGCTGTTTTGAAGACAATCATCCGCAGTAATCCTGGACTTTTGTTACTAAAAGACGGCACAATCATCAACAAATGGAGCCATAACAACCTCCCCAATGAAGCCAAACTATCGCGTCCTATCAGCCAATCAAGCTTGGGAAAGATGCCAAAAGACAGCGTGCCGGCTAAGATATTAGAAATCGTTTTGTGGTTCATTCTCCCCCTAACGCTACTCACTTTAGCCGATCGTTTGTGGGCATGGAGCAAGTGGGTGAGACTAAAAGAGCAGAAAGATAAACAGAAATTATATCATCTATTCAATAAAAAGAAAAGTAAAATGAGAAAGAAAATCGTAGCAGGTAACTGGAAAATGAACCTCAACCTGCAAGAAGGTGTTGCACTCGCAAAGGAGATTAACGAGGCAATGACAGCTGAAAAGCCAAACTGTGACGTAGTAATCTGCACCCCATTTATCCACTTAGCAAGTGTTGCTAAGGAGCTAAATGCAAGCTTAGTAGGCCTTGGTGCTGAGAACTGTGCAGACAAAGAGAAGGGTGCTTACACTGGAGAGGTGTCAGCAGAGATGGTTAAGAGCACTGGCGCTCAATACGTAATACTCGGTCATTCAGAGCGTCGTCAGTACTATGGAGAGACAGCTGAGATCCTAAAAGAAAAGGTTTTGTTGGCTTTAAAGAATGGTTTGAAGGTAATCTTCTGCTGTGGTGAGACCCTCGAAGAGCGCGAATCAAACCGTCAGAACGCTGTTGTTAAGGCAGAACTTGAAGGTAGTGTGTTCAATCTTTCAGCTGAAGAATGGAAGAATATCATACTTGCTTATGAGCCAATCTGGGCCATTGGAACAGGTAAAACCGCTACATCTGACCAGGCAGAAGAGATGCTTTGCTACATCCGTTCTATCGTTGCAGAGAAATATGGCAAGGAAGTTGCAGAAGAAACTTCTATTCTTTATGGTGGAAGCTGCAAGGCTTCAAACGCTCCTGAGCTATTCTCTAAACCAAACATTGATGGTGGTTTGATTGGCGGTGCATCTTTGAAGGCTGCTGATTTCAAAGGAATCATCGACGCTTGGAAAAAGTAATATCACATAATTAATATTGGGAAACAGGACAACGAGTTTCATCTTATTGTCCTGATTTCCCCATATTGTAATCAATTCAATAGGAAATGAAGAAGTTCGCTTGGCTTTTTAGTGTTATTATTTGCATGGCAATTCCATCTCATGCACAAACTTTCCTCGACCATTTGAAAAGGAATTCGGCCGGAAAAGGAGCCGTAACCATCACTCAAAGCAAAGAAATTGACGAACTCGTCAACGGCAGTAAACAGACAAAGCCACAAGTTACGAACGAACAAAAGAAAGAAGTTGTAAAGCCAACAGCTACAACGAACAAGACCGAACCTACCAAGAAAGAGACAAAAACGAATCAACGCGCCGTCACAGGTGACTCTGCCAAGCAGACAGAAAGCAAGAAAGAACAAACCATAAAGCCTGTAGAGCAACGGGAAAAAATAACGCATCAGCGGACAGAATCCAACAATCAACAGCAAGAAGAGGATGAGATTACGATTCCAACTGTTGACATGCGGAGGAAAGTTATGCGTGGAAGCCGCAAGGTAACTGGCTATCGTGTGCAAGCATTTTCAGGCGGAAACTCACGCATCGACAGGCAGAAAGCCGAACAAGCTTGCGCTGCTATCAAGATGAAATATCCCGATCAACCCATCTATGTGCATTTCTACTCACCGCGATGGGTATGCCGTGTGGGCAACTATCGAAGCTTTGAAGAAGCCAGCGACATGCTGCGCAAGGTGAAAGCCTTAGGCTATCGTCAAGCATGTATCGTCAAAGGGAAGATTACTGTGCAAGATTAAGTCTCACCAAGTGCTGTTTATCGCACGACACTTTGAGACAAACGAAATATCAATGACTATGAATCCAGAAACTGAATTCCGCGAAGGTCTCGACGATCTCGCCACACATTATAAAAGTATACTCACGCTTTTAGGAGAAGACGCCTATCGCGAAGGCTTGGAAAAGACCCCGATGCGCGTGGCGAAAGCTATGCAGATACTGACAAGAGGATACAGCCAAGACCCTCATAAGGTGTTGACCGATGCCCTTTTCAAGGAAGATTACAACCAAATGGTTATCGTTAAAGACATCGATGTGTTCTCTCTTTGCGAACACCACATGTTGCCTTTCTACGGCAAATGCCATGTAGCATACATCCCCAACGGCTACATCACGGGATTAAGTAAGGTTGCACGCGTCGTAGATATCTTCAGTCATCGTCTTCAAGTGCAAGAAAGACTGACCCAACAGATTAAAGACTGCATCCAAGAAACCCTCAATCCACAAGGTGTTATGGTGGTCATTGAAGCCAAACATATGTGTATGCAGATGAGAGGTGTAGAGAAACAAAACTCCATAACGACAACAAGCGACTTCAGTGGAGTATTCAATGACCTCAACACACGACAGGAATTTATGAGCCTATTGCGTGGAGAATCAAAACGAATTTAAGGGTATCACCCCACAATATACCTTTTTAAAAATAACCTTTCAATTTATTCAACATCAAAGAAAGAAACAGATTATATGAAAAACTTACGTAATTTCTTTGGCTATATGCTTTGTTTGGCTATAGCTTTAACGGCACTCTCATCATGTTTGAATGGCGATGATGAGAAAGAACTGACACTAACTGACGCAGATGTAAGAACAATCTTCGAGACGGGTCAAGGCACTTATGAAGGCAAAATCTATACGGTTACAGAGAATAATGCCGGTACTTTCCTTACCAAAGACTCTGTAAGAAATGTTCAACTAACCATCAATGCCGACTCAACCATACGCGTTAGCGGCATCCCCGACAGCCTTTATGCATCGCTGCTTGATTCATATCATGCACAAAGTAAAGCCGTAAGTGAGGAGTTGGCAAAACAAACCACCGTACAACCCGTTAGGAGTAGGATTGGAGCACTTAGCTATTATGACCGCGATAAGACTATATATTCCTATCAAACACTGATATATCAGACGACATTTACAGTCACTTTAAACGGTCAAGCGCAGCAAGTTGTCTTCAAGAATAGCATGTTTGCACTCTACAATACACGTAACCGCGCACTACAAGTAGCTATGAAACCCGCTGAGATTAAAGCCGAAAAAGAATATCTTAGACCATCAAGAAACTACTTCATCTTTGTCTCAACAGCTAAACATTAAATACAAAATGAAATTCATTTCATGGAATGTTAACGGCCTACGGGCCTGCGTTGGTAAGGACTTCTCACAATCATTTGAGTCCTTAAATGCCGATTTTTTCTGTCTGCAAGAAACCAAAATGCAAGCCGGACAGCTTGAACTTCAGTTCCCAGGATATACATCTTACTGGAACTATGCAGAGAAAAAAGGATATAGTGGCACTGCAATCTATACACGAAAAGAGCCACTCGCCGTTACCTATGGCATCGGAATAGACGAACACGACCATGAAGGCCGCGTCATAACTCTTGAATATGACAAGTTCTTTCTCGTCACTGTATATACTCCTAACTCCCAAGAAGAACTGCGACGACTTGATTATCGCATGACATGGGAAGACGCTTTTCAGGCTTATTTGCATCAACTCGATGCGAAAAAACCCGTGATTGTCTGCGGAGATATGAACGTTGCACACCAGGAAATAGACTTAAAGAATCCCAAAACCAACCGACGTAGTGCAGGCTTTACTGACGAAGAACGAAGCAAAATGACGCAACTGCTGAGCAATGGCTTTACAGATACGTTCAGAACGCTACACCCCGAACAGATCACTTACAGCTATTGGAGCTACCGATTCCGTGCACGTGAGAAGAACGCTGGCTGGAGAATCGACTACTTTTTGATTTCCGACAGACTCAAACCTCAATTAAAAGGCGCGTCTATTCACACCGAAATCTATGGCAGCGACCATTGTCCGGTAGAGTTAGATATAGACATTTAAAACAGAAATTGAATGATATCATCCCTTATCGCCTCAACAATCATTATATTGTTGGGGCGATTTTGTTATATGAATTACCTGTGAATCCGTTCCGAAAAACCTTAATGATGCGCCTCAATACCCTTGCAACAACAAATATGTTAAATCTAATCATTAAACTTTACAAGTCCAACTAAATTACGAACACTATTCAAAGGTTCTGTCAACAAGAACTAAAAATAGACGATTTTCAATGCTTTTATAAGACACTAACTATCAAAGGCTTGCAATATTCATAACAAAACAGAAGGTAAAATAACGATAATTTTACGTGCAAAACAAGGCAGATTGCAAGGCAATCTAAGCCATTTCAGGCGATAAAAAGCATCATTTGAGTGTGTCATTCCAGTCAAATAACAACACATATTGCCAAGAAACATGGTTAAAGAAGGATGAAACGATGATGAATTTCCATGATTTAGACCATATTCTTCCTATTTCATCCTCACTTGAAGTGTTAAAAAACGGATAATAAAACTTACAAAATAAACATTAAAAAGAAGCTTTGTTACGAAATAAAAAACGAGGCTTTAAGCCAAAGAATTATGCCAACGAAGCCATCACTGCTGAGTGATTTTACATATTATCCCAATCCATTCCACCATAAACTCCCCAACATTCCAACACAAACAAATATAGACTGTCGTGTTTTTCCTTGAGAAAAAAGAGATACAAAAATTGGGATTATCATTTCTTTTTCGTTACTTTGTAATCTAAACACATAAAAAAGAACAATGATGGGAAAAGGAAAAAAGGGCGGAAAGCGCATGTCCAAGAAGCAACTTAGTGAGCGTTTGCAAGACTTCTTCGCATCCCAGCCCGGCAAAACACTAAGCTTTAAGGAGATATTCCGAGCCCTGAAATTAGATACTCACCCTCTGAAGATGTTGGCCATCGACATCATGGAGGAGATGACTTGGGATGATTTTCTCACCCGAGTGACGGAAAGTTCATACAAACTCAACACGAAAGGTCAGGTGCAGGAGGGCACATTCATTCGCAAGTCGAATGGAAAGAACTCGTTCTTACCCGATGATGGCGGCACGCCTATCTTCGTTTCAGAGCGCAATTCGATGTGGGCAACCAATGGAGATCGCGTCAAAGTGAGCTTCATGGCACGTCGAAAGAAGCACATAAAAGAGGCACAAGTCATAGAGATTCTACAACGAAGTAAGGACCAATTTGTAGGGCGTTTGCGCGTGGATCGCAACATGGCATATCTCATTACGCCTGAAAACACGTTCGTACATGACATTATCATCCCGAAGAGAAAACTCAAAGGAGGGAAAGATAACGATAAAGCCATTGTCAAAATCATGCAGTGGCCCGACGCCGAACATAAGAATTTGATTGGCGAAGTGGTTGATGTGTTGGGACAAACTGGTGACAATGACGTTGAGATGAACACCATCTTGGCACAATATGGCCTACCTTATGTCTATCCAAAAGCCGTAGAAGAGGCTGCCGAGAAAATCTCTGGAGAAATCACAAAGCAGGATGAAGCAGAGCGAGAAGACTTTCGTGAGGTTTTCACTTGTACGATTGACCCCCGTGATGCAAAAGACTTTGACGACGCACTCTCTATCAAACAGCTTGACAACGGGCAGTGGCAAGTGGGTGTGCACATTGCAGATGTGAGCCATTATGTAACAGAAGGCAGTATCATTGACAAGGAAGCAGTAAAGAGAGCCACAAGTGTTTATCTCGTAGATCGAACCATTCCAATGCTTCCCGAGCGTCTATGTAACTATATATGTTCCCTCCGTCCCGATGAAGATAAGCTTGCTTATAGTGTTATTTTCAATTTAGATGATGAGGCAAATGTAAAAGATTACCGCATCGTTCATACGATTATCCGCAGTAACCGGCGTTATGCCTACGAGGAAGTGCAGGAGATTCTTGAAGCCAATGGCGTCATTGATGGAACTGGAGAGCCTGCACCAAAGGCACCGAAAGGTGGATATAAGGGTGAGAATGCCGACAAATTGGTCACCTTAGACCGTCTTGCCAAGCTGTTACGTGCCAAGCGTTTCAAGGCAGGAGCAGTGAAGTTTGACCGCGAGGAGTTGCATTTCGACATTGATGAGCATGGAAAACCCATACGATGTTACTTTAAACGTTCCCGCGATGCTAACAAACTTATTGAGGAATTCATGCTCTTGGCCAACCGAACTGTGGCAGAAAGCATCGGAAAAATAAAGAAAGGACGCAAAGCAAAGACGCTACCCTACCGCATACATGATAATCCTGACCCGCAAAAGATGGAGACTTTGCGCCAGTTTATCGTCAAGTTTGGTTATAAAGTGAAGACCGATGGCACGAAAGGAGCTATGGCTCGCAGCCTCAACAAACTCATGGATGACTGCGATGGAAGGCCCGAGGCAAAGATGATTCAGTCTGTTGCCTTGCGCGCTATGATGAAAGCGAAGTATAGTGTGCATAACATTGGCCACTTTGGACTGGCATTTGACTACTACACTCACTTCACAAGTCCAATCCGTCGCTATCCCGATACGATGGTACATCGCTTACTTACCCGCTATGCTAATGGCGGACGGAGTGCTAACGAAAAGCATTATGAGGAACTATGTGAGCATTGTTCGGAGATGGAACTCGTGGCTCAGAATGCCGAACGCGATTCAATCAAGTACAAGATGGTTGAATTTATGGCTGAGAAATTAGGCGAAACATACGATGCCCACATTAGCGGTATCACGAGTTATGGCATATATGCCGAGATAGATGAAAACCATTGTGAAGGTATGATCCCTATGCGCGACTTGGGAGATGACTATTATGACTTTGACGAACGAAACTTCTGTCTCATCGGAAGGCGTCATCATCATAAGTATCAACTTGGAGATGCCATCCGAATTCAAGTCGCAAAAGCCAATCTTGAGAAGAAACAACTCGACTTTACTGTGGCAGAATAGTCGGTAAAGCCATACAAAGAAGGCGCTTTCTCCATGACTTAAATCTAAGAGAAAGCGCTTTTTCAATGAATAATCCCATAGGAATGTAGAATAAAAAGCGTTCATTACACCCAGCAATTTGCCTAAACAGGGAGGGTGATTTCTTTGAAATCGGCGATAAATTAGAAATAACTCACTCAAAAATTTGACACATTACCAACAAACAACTAACTTTGCCGAAAGTACTAATTGTATGAAACTGAAAATCCATTTCAATCATCGTGAAGAACTATGGAACTCATGGAGTCATGCCGGAGGAATCATCTTGGGCATTGTTTTCGGTGTAATCTTTCTTATATGGTGCTTTCGTGAGCACAATGGTTGGGCCACAGCAGGAGTCATTCTCTATCTCTTTGGCATGCTATGTTCATATATTGCCTCCACGATTTATCACGCATTGTCGGCTTGGAGCAAGTGGAAAGAGCGACTAAGGAAATGGGATCATGCCGCTATCTATTGGCATATAGCCGGCAGTTACTCCCCCATCACACTCATTGCACTGCGAGATCAAGGCTACTGGGGATTCACTTTGTTTTGCTTTATATGGGCATGTGCCATAGTGGGGACTATCATTAGTTTCATCAATCTCAAGGACCATAGCAACTTAGAAACCATTGCTTTTGTCGGCATGGGACTAAGTGTGTTAGTTGCTTTCAAACCACTTACGAGCTCACTCACTACAAATGCGCTCATGTGGATTATCGGAGAAGGAGCTTGTTACATAACAGGTGCCGTCTTCTATAGCGTCAACAAACGTAAGTATATGCATACCGTCTTCCACTTCTTTGTGCTTGCTGGTAGCGTTTGTCACATCATTGCGGTGTGGAATATACTACTGAAATACATATAAAAACAAAAAGAATAAAACACATTACCAAACAAAATGAAACATTTATTAGTAGCACTCACGCTGTCGTTACTATCTACAACGCCAGCATGGTCAATGCCACGACACTATGATTCATTGGCAAAAGACTCTACAGAAGTAAAGAAGAATGACGAGAAAAACAAGAAACAACCTGAGAAAAAGGAAACGGAATATGAGAAACTCATCAAGAAAGGCGGTTCTTTTCAAGAGGGATTGTTTGGTGTAAGGCATATAGAGAAAGACTGGTTCTTTGAGATTCCAGAGGCAGCGCTTGACAGATTGTTCCTCGCTGTGACTCGTTTTGTGTCTGTACCACAGGACTTTGGCTTGCTGAGTGGAGAGGAAGTAAACAACAATACGGTTTATTTCGAACGCTATGATGACAAGACTTTGTTCCTCCGTTCATGGGCCCATACGCAATCAGCTGACCCAAAAAGCAACATCGCTGCACTCGTAAAGAAGTCTACTATCGACCCTATTGTCTATAAATTCGATATTATCGGTAAAGACAATAAAACGGGAAATATGCTCATTAACGTAACAAAGCTCTTTAAAGGTGACAATAAGATTGGTGGGTTTACAGCCTCAGATCGAACTGAAACGAAGTTAGGTGGACTGCAAGATGACCGCACTTTCATCGACACGATTAAGGCTTATCCTATTAATATAGAGGTATCGACATTGCGAACTTATGCTGCAACGCCTGGAAAATCAATGGCTTCACGCGATGGTTTCATGACGTTGAGCCTCAACACCAGCATTGTTGAGCTGCCCGAAAAACCTATGCGACCTCGTTTAGGCGATGAACGTGTGGGCTATTTCAATAAACCTTTGGTCACATTCAGCGACAGAGAAACCAGCAAGCACGATGCCATCATCTCACGTTATCGCTTAGTTCCTAAAGACAAGAAAGCTTATGCGAAAGGTAAACTCTCTGAACCTGAGCACCAAATCGTTTATTATATAGACCCAGCAACGCCAAAAGAGTGGGTGCCTTACCTCATTCAAGGCATCAACGACTGGAATAAAGCTTTCGAAGCTGCCGGTTTCAAGAATGCCATCGTAGGCAAAGAAGTCCCCGAAGGCAGTGATATCAGCCCCGATGATGCCCGTTATTCCTTCCTACGTTACCTGCCTTCAGAGCAAGAGAACGCTTATGGTCCGCGCATAGTTGACCCAAGAAGCGGCGAGATTATTGAGAGTCATATCTGTTGGTACCATAATGTTATGAACTTATTAACCAAATGGTACATGACACAATGTGGTCCATTAGACAAGAGAGCGCAAAAGATGACCTTCGACAAAGACTTGATGGGCAAGCTCATTCGCTTCGTTTCAAGTCATGAAGTGGGCCATACCTTGGGCTTACGTCACAACATGATAGCCAGTCATGCGACGCCCGTTGAGAAGCTACGCGATAAGAATTGGGTCGAGAAATATGGCCATACAGCAAGTATAATGGACTATGCTCGCTTCAATTTTGTTGCTCAACCAGAGGATAATATAGGTGAAGCTGGCCTCTTCCCCCGTATTAACGACTACGATAAATGGGCTATAAAATGGGGCTATCAGTATCGTCCGGAGTTCAAAGATGAGTTTGAAGAGAAGAAGGTTTTGCGCAGTGAGGTGACCAAAGTACTTACAGCGAATCACCGACTACGCTATAAAGGCGACGAAGGTCGTGGGAGAGATCCACGTTCCCAGACTGAAGATCTCGGCGATAACGACATTACTGCTGCCGAATATGGCGTCAAGAACCTCAAGCGTGTGATGCAGAATATCGTAAAATGGACGGCACAACCCGATGATCAGACTGACGATTTAAGCTCTATGTACAGTAGTGTTCGCGGACAGTTCCAACGTTACAGCAACCACGCTCAACGTCACATTGCCGGTGTTTACAGTGATAACTGGCCCTCTGCCCGCAAGAACGACATCGTGCCGGCAGCCCTCCAGAAACAAGCTATCGCTTGGTTTGGCCGTCATCTATTTACAATTCCCACATGGCTCTACCCTGACAGCATCGTCAACAAGCTTGGAGTTGATGCCGACAACGAGGTTACCATGCGCGCCAATGCTGTGCTTTCCTACCTCCTTTCGGCCTATATTCTCTACAATTGCATCAACAACAGCTTCACCGCAAGCCAGCCTTATCCTGTCAACGACTATCTGAATGATGTCTTTCAGGCTGCATGGAAGCCCATGAGTAAAACCGACTTACGTGGCAATAACTTCCGCCGCAGATTGGAACAGAACTACGTTGAGCACATCGGACAAGCCATTTACACCTCCAAGACACCCAAGGAAAACATCAAGTTCACGCGCTCTGATGTCACACTCTATGCGTTGAAGCATCTTGACAAGATTGACAACTTCTGCCGTCAACAGCTGAAGACTACTGATGCCAACAGCATCAATGCACTTCACTACAACAACCTGCTGCTGAAAACAAAGAAGATACGCGATGCTTACAATAAGCCGGATAACGATTAAACAAATGCAACTCTAACACATGAAAGCCCGAGAAAACCGCTAATTCCGTTTTTTCGGGCTTTCTTGATATAGAATAATTAATTCCAACGACGGCCATGATTTACCACGATTTCTTTGTCCATATCCTAACGTGGCACTAACTTTGCAGTGCAATTCAAAGATAAAAGGATAATAATGACAGGAGCCTGACGAGGTTCCCTAAAACTAAAAGAAAGGTAAAAAGATTATGATAACATTAATGATTCTATTAGCAGTGGTCGTAGTAACAGTTTCACTCGCAGTGAATGTGAACGACAAAATCTCTATGGGATGCTAAACTTGGTGTTCTCTTTGAAAGAGAAAGTTTTTCAAAATCAAATATAATGGCGGTTGGATGCAATAGCGTTCAACCGTTTTTTCATTCTTTCTGTTTATGAAAAGACGACCATCGAATGCACAGACACTTTGACTTCGCATCTTTTTCCATAACATAATGTCCTCCCGAGTGAAACGCAACATCCTCCGCATAATAAAAGATTACACAACAACGAACTGCCCGCTACGATAAAGAAGTGAGTAAATGCCGTCGTAATCTGTTATCTGCTGGATATCAAACTGCATAAAAACAACCAACCTATCAGCGTCTGACATCAACGCAGTTACATAAAAAATGGCCGACCATTTCCAGGCCAGCCATCCTATTTTTAGAATTAAGTCATCAGCAAATCTAAGCCTTTTACAGGCCTTAGGTGTACCAAACATCAGATTCAATAATGTGCACCTTGGTTGTTTCATTGTCGTCTTCTCTGCGTAAGTCTTGCAGAATCTGAGGAAGAACAGTTTTTTTCGTGCTCATAATAGTCTTTCTATTAAAGTTGAATAACATCTGATTTATCAATGCAAATATATGAAATTATCAAATACGTGTCAATAGTTTGCACCCTAAAACATATCACTTTTAATATAAATAACGTTAAACAAGCACCAAAACGCTTATTAAAAGACAGCAATAAATGCCTTTTCCTTACGATTTAATACTATTTAGTCAAATTACTGAACAGGTGTAGCTTCGTAGATAGTAAGCCCAAAGTCTGGCGTAACGGCATAGACATACTCCATGATTTCGGCTAATTGATGCTCATACTTTTCCCATTCCTTATCTCTCAAAAAGAAATAAAACTCAAGCGGAAGTCCAGTGTTTGTTGCCTCTTTTTGACATACAATATAAACCATATCGGTGTTAACATAGGCATTATGGCTAAGATATTGTTCGATGAAACGACGATATAAAGCCATATTTACAATATTCCCGGTGAGCTCTTCTGCCTTAAAATAACCCTTATCCACTAACTTCTTACGCAGTGAATCATCTATAACCTTCACACTTCTAAAGTCATAATAGACCATTCTTTTCACTCTTCTACCTGCACTTTGCTGCATCCCCAACCAGTTTTGAAACGAGTCTTCAACGAGTGTTTGCGGTGTAACCGTGACAATAGTATTATCAAAATTCCTCACCTTTACAGTCGTAAGTGAGATCTCTTCCACGATACCATCCACGTTAGATTTAGACACTGTAATCCAGTCTCCCTTATGAAGCATGTCATTACTCGTTAGTCGTATGCCGGCAACAAGGCCTGAAATCGTGTCTTGAAACACCAACATCAAAACGGCAGAAGTGGCACCCAATCCGGCAAACAGCGTCATTGGGCTGCGTCCTATGCCTATCGCAATGATGAAAATAGCAGCCATAAAGATAGCCACAATCTTCAAAACACCTCGCAAAGACTTGAGATATTGCTGCTTAGCCGACCGCTCTGAGGCCGTAATCTCATCGAAACTATCAAGCAAAGCAATGAAAGCTCGCGTCACCATCACCGTGATATAAATGGCTGTAACACGTGCCACAAGCTCACGCACCATATGATATTGATAGAACACGAGCGGCAAAAGTTTCCATACAACAATAGCCGGAACAACGCGACATACCGAAACTAACAGTGCATGATTCCATTTAAGTCCCTTCCGAGAGACTACTTTCGTAATCAAAAGAATCACCCGTCGTGCCACAAAATAGCTCAACCAAGCCAGAAATACAACGGCAACAATCAGCAAAACATGGCGCAAAATGGGAACACCTGCACCATGAACACCACATCGAATGATGATTTCCTCAACAAAATATCTTATTACTTCCATTTCTTTTTACCCTTTATTGGACGTCACAAAGGTAGAACTTTTATCGAAGAATCTATCAGAAATTGACAGAAAATGTGTGTGTCCTCCAAGCGCCTCCACCCTTCCAAACTTACGTTGCGATAGCCTTCTCAAAATGATTGCATTTGAAAACAAACCCTATATCACTCCATATAACACTTTGTTTTCAGAACTTTATAATACATTGACCATCAAACTATTATAAGAAACGAGCCATATCCTAGACAAAAACATATCCAATATATATGTAATTTGCATCAAATCGCACCACAATAACTATCAAATCATCGTGCAATTTGATGTAGAACACAAAGACATTTGCATCATTTTACTTTATGCGTTCCACTAATTTACAAAACATTCTCATAATAAAGAAGTTACAATCAAATTATGTATTTACAACCGATTATTACTCAATATTTTATAGATAATAAGTCAGAAATATGGTTGTTATTTTTAATTGCACATTCTAAAAGGTGAAGATTTAACGCTTTTATTGATTATTAACTCAAAAAGGACATCAACTTGGGTCGTTTCTTCTCTTTTCCTTGCTATTCGTTTCCGATATTCCACTTTTGTTTTGGTCTATCTCATATGTACTGCAAAGGTATTGATTTTTGTTTGATATTGCTCCTTGCTTGCTCCTTGTCGTAGATTAATTTTCACACAGGAATTTTTGTTCTCTTTCTATAGGGGCTTGAAACAATCCATTTATTGGAAACAATTAAAGACGGAGCTGGTTTGCCCCAGTGCTTTTTAAGAAACAGGGCAATTATTTTATCTCCACAAAGGCTCTTGTTCCCAATTATGAGGAAAGCCTAATAAACGAGTTCTTACTGATGGGTATTTCGATAAAAGCTGCTTGAAATCTGCAACAAAAGTGTTGCCCATAGAAATGGAGTTAAGCCAATACACCACATAGCAGAGTTGCGGATAAAGTGTTTGTTCACGGAACGAGAAATCCGTAATCCATGTGTTTGGCATACGCATAAGGCATCATTGGCTTGACAGGAAAGACCCGATTTGACAGTCTTGAATGATGGGCGCAGCAATTACGAAGTACGGGTCTGGGTACGGATTAAAAGGCTAAGTGATTATTTTCAGTCATTTAGCCTTTTTAATTATCTAATTTTTCCCCACATTTTCCCCACAGCTGTCTATTTATATACAGGGCAACCGCATCAAAATAACGTTAGCTTAGGAAACAAACGTAGTTTTCAACCTCCTCCTCTCCCTTATTGTCCATTTTCCTAAAAAAACCATTGGTCCAAATCGAAACTACTACCCCATAAAAATTGATTTTTTGCCCCATATAATTCAAATTTCCCTTGCGGGTAATATTTTTTAAGAAACATGATTTTTGACAACAGGCTATTATTCAGACAAATACAAAATTATGCATTTTTAAGGGGGGATATTGTAAATTGTTGAAACTTCTCATCCTTGTATCCACCCCACTTATCCCTATTAATACAAAATCGACAAGTATTGATTATCAGGTTATTGACATTTTGATGCGGTTGCCCTGATTTATATATTTTAGAAACATATTTTTCCGTAAAGTTATGTACCTTTGTCGGCAAATAAAGATATTCTCGTCAAACAAATATAAATAATATAAACATGGAAAAAAACAGAAAAAAACAAATCGTAGTTTTGAGTATAGCTTTAGTTTGCATTTTCATCTTGGTATTTTCATTGTTCCATAAATCAGCGACAAAAGATAGCGCAAATCCTCCTTTAACAAATGTTTTGACTGATAGCATTTCTCAAATTGTCTCAGCTTGTCCTGGCGAAATTGGTGTGGCGGTTATTGTTAATAACAGAGATACGGTTAAGGTCAATAATAAGAGTGTTTATCCTATGATGAGTGTGTTTAAGGTTCATCAGGCATTAGCTCTTTGTAATGACTTTGACAATAAAGGAATTTCACTTGATACCTTAGTAAATATAAATAGGGATAAACTTGACCCAAAGACTTGGAGTCCTATGCTGAAAGATTATTCAGGGCCAGTCATATCATTGACAGTGAGAGATTTGCTGCGTTATACTCTTACTCAGAGTGACAACAATGCAAGCAACCTTATGTTTAAGGATATGGTTAATGTCGCTCAAACAGATAGTTTTATAGCCACACTCATTCCTCGTTCAAGTTTTCAGATAGCTTATACGGAAGAGGAAATGTCGGCTGACCATAACAAGGCTTACTCTAACTATACATCTCCTCTTGGTGCTGCAATGTTGATGAATCGTTTGTTTACTGAAGGTCTTATCGATGATGAGAAACAAAGTTTCATTAAGAATACGTTAAAAGAATGCAAAACAGGTGTAGATAGGATAGCAGCTCCACTTCTTGATAAAGAAGGGGTTGTTATAGCGCATAAGACAGGTTCAGGTTATGTTAATGAAAATGGTGTTCTTGCAGCTCACAATGATGTTGCCTATATATGTCTGCCTAATAATATCAGTTATACCTTAGCGGTATTTGTTAAGGATTTCAAGGGAAATGAATCACAAGCGTCACAATATGTTGCGCATATATCAGCTGTAGTATATTCTTTATTAATGAAAACTTCAGTAAAATCTTAAACTGCACTTGCTTTGATAATTAATGATAAACAATCTAAAAGCACTCTAATCGTTATCGGAGTGCTTTTAGATTACTAATCAAATTGCTTCTATTATAATTTGAATCCTCTACTTTTTCTTTCTTCCTGTTGCGGCACTCTTGCTCCATATCTAAGCCTGTGCCATTGCTCCCTGAACCAGTCGGCAATCGGCTTCCTGTTTATTGTCAGGTTCAGCCTGCTTTCATCGTCAGGGTCATTTTCCACCCTTAAAATATCATCCTTTATATCAAAGTTCCGCCTGTGTTGCTCGGAATAGATTTTACCGCTACATTTCAGGGCTTCTTTTTTGACTATAAGACTTTCAGTCATTTCTTTAGAGAATCCCAGCATGGCACAAAACTTTTCCATGCGCAGCATTTCCCTGAACATCGGAAACCACCTGAAAGCCTTGTCTATGATTCTGGCGAGCCGTGACAGTTCTTTTTCTTTCATGTCAAGTTCCTGCCTGTGCATTTCTCTGAGATTGTGGATTTGCGTATCATGCTGTTTCTGCATCTGCTGTACTTGGCTCTGCAATTTTTCAATATTGGTGTTCCGTTTTGAAACCTCGTCTTGCAGTTTTTCGTTGGCACGTTCCAGTTCTTTCAGTTTTCCACTCCCGAAAAGAGAAGCAACTCCACTAGTTATGGCTGTCGCTGCCGTGGTGGCTGTCTTCTTTAACTTGTCAGTGCGTATTTCTGATTTCACCTGTTTCAGTTCCTGCTCGGCAAGATTTATCTGTTCTTCTTTGTGCCGTTTGGCTGCATCCATGCGTTGCAGTTCAGCTTTCTGCTTCTCAATGATAAAGTCGTTCCGTTCCAGATGCTCCTTACCAGTGACAGCCTTTGACTGCCCGCGTTCCATCAGCAGGATGTCGGATGCAAGGGTCTGCATCTGCATCATGTCATCGTCATTGAGCTTTCGGCTCTTTCCTGTTTCGTGGTTCATCCAGTCGAAAACGATATGGGCATGATAGTTCGGCTTGAACCATCTGTCCCCGACTTTGAAGCTTTCCCTGTCTTCCGCTTCCGGCTGACCGTTCAGCCAATGCCCTTCATCCTTGTGCAGGAAGATTTGCAGCGGTGTGATTCCCCAGCGTCTTTGACACTCCTCACCGAATTTACGCACGTCTGCCAGTGTGGTGTCCGACCTGACAAGCAGCACTCCTTCACGTATGGGGGAGCATCCCGCAATCTTGACTATTTTACCGTTCTTGCCTTTGCGTTCACGCTCCTTTTCCTGCATGGCACGTCCGGTCTTTTCCTTTACCATCTGTCTGATATTGTCATAATGCATCCGCAAATCCGGACTGCCGAAGTCGGGATTTATCCACTGCTCATTATCGGTGGAGAGTTCTGGAACCACATAGGTTCTGGACTCTCCGATGTGGCGCATGTATTCGGCAGTCCTCCTGTTGTGAGCCTCACTCGATGCGATATTGCAGGGCTTGATATGTATGCTTGATTTTGTTGCCATAGATACTTGTTTTTTGGGTTTGTACTTTATTGTTTGCTTTTCCGCTGTCCGTAAACGCATGGGGTTCTTAGGGGTGCAACCCATAAGCGGAGATTGCAAAGAGAGGGTCACTCTTTGCTCTGGGTTCTCAGGGGAGAAACGCCCTGAGTGGGTCATTAGGGTAAAACCCTAATCCCCTCGGGAGAGCCCACAACTACGTAAGCGGAGCGTGTAGTTATAGTGGGCTATATCAATGGCAAGCCATTGTCTGCAAACTCCAGCCTACGGCTTCCGCTCTCCTCCGTCAGGGAGGTTTTTCATCATCGTTGCCGATTGGAGATGCACCGACCAGCACAAGGTCTAAATCGTCTATCAGTTTTTGCAGGACGGGATTCTTCTCTATCATCCGCTGGAGGATTCTCTCAGCCTCGACCAAGTGGTTGGCTGTACTCATCACCTTGCCCTCCCGTATCTGAAAGATAATCCAATCGGCTATGTCGATATGGGCTTCTTTTTGTTTCGGGGTGGCATTCCTTTCGATGATGTCCGAAACCACCACCTTACAAAAGTACATGCTCTCGGCTCGCTGTTTCCACTCGGCATAAGCATCGGCATCGGGAAAGAGAAGCACGGTTCGCCCTGACAGTACACGGAGTTTCTCTTCTCTCATCTGACTCTTACCACCCGTAGCCAGCCATACATAATCGGGGAAGATAGCAGAACCGATAACGGCACTCTTCTCGGATTCCACCAAGACCACCACCTTGTCGGGATGCGTTTTCAACAAGTGTTCCCCGAAAAGGCATTGGGATAGTTGCCAATCCTCTGCCAACACACGCTGCTTTTTCAATATGCTGTGTATCCAGTTCACTGCCGATGTCTGTCCTCCCTTGATACGGTGTCCGTCTTCGGGATTGTACTGCATCACCTTTCCCGTGCGTACCTTGCCCGTCCTGTCTATCTGCCAAAAGATAACAGAGCCGTCACGGGTAGCCCCCAAACGGTATTCCTCCAACAACCGCTTCAACACCTCTTTCGCCTTGTCGCCATAGTAGGAAGTAAGGAGTGTGAAGAGGAAACGGAAGAAATTGCTACGCTCGCTTTGCGACTTCTCCACATAGTGAGGGGGAATATAGCCGATGGCTGTCGGCTTACTTTGCTGCTTCACTTTCTTCTGCTCTGCTCTTTGCCTGTCAAAAGAGAAATCATTGGTAGTTCTGTGTTCAGGATGCTCTTGAAAATACTCTTTCGGAGTGTAGTGATACCCACAACCGCTTTCGTGGTTACATCTGCCGACCGATGGATGCAACGGCACATTATTTTCGTCCACGTAATAGACGAAAGAATGCCTGTCTCCGCATTTGGGGCAGGTATGCCGTGTTGCCGTTCCTTTATACTTCTGTAATGAATAATTGCCCATAGCTTAGTCCGTTTTTGATGGTTGATTGTCGGCTGTCCCATCCTGTCCCATTGTCCCACACTCTAAGGGTTGGGACAGTGGGACACTTGGGACACCTGCGTTTTTACTCTCTTTGCTGCGCTGGATGATACGGTTTACGGTGGACTTGCCACAATTCACCTGTGAGGCTATCTCCCTGACGGACTTGCCCGATTGGGAGAGTTGCAGAATTTGGCAATCCCTTTGGCTTGATTCATTGTCGCCCAATTTTTTCAAGTGTTCCTTTTCCGTGGAATAGCCCCTGAACACGAACTGCAAGAAAGCATCCACCTTGTCAATCTCGTAAACGATTACATTATCCGCATCATGAGAGAACGTGCCATAGCGCACTTTAAGCTGCTTCACATAGCGAAGCCCTCCGTCTTGGGCACTTTTTCCAATGGTGAACACGCTGTCAAAGAAATTGTAGAGCCGTTTGCTTCCGGCAAGGTCGTTGGATGTGATGGGACAATCCAAAGAGCGTTTGGGCGTATGTGCCAGGACAAGGATAGAGAGCGCATATCTCTTTTTGAGATTGTTCAGCTGAATCATCAGCCGTCCTGCGGCATCGCCTTTCTCCATGGCGCAACACAGGTAGGTAAGATTGTCAATGATGAAAATCTTGCAGTCGGTCTGCACAGCCATCTGTTCAATGCCGCCTATGATAGCTTCCTCAAAGTTGGCATCCAAAAGCTGGTTGCAGTCAATAGACACCCGATAGATTTTGTCGGGAAAGGTGTAGAGCTCTCCATGCTCGTTGGTATAGCGGAGCTGGAACTGCTTTTCGGACAGTTCAAAGTCCAGATACAGCACATTGTCGGTTCGGGCGATGCGGTCGGCTATCTGCACGGCAAGGATGGACTTGCCCACGTTGGAATCGGCAAACAAGCAGGAGAGTTCCCCCTCGTACCAAAAGCTGTCCCACAGCGCACGGGGCGTAGGCAATAACGATGCTTCAAGAATGGTTTGGTTTGCCGTCTTGATATTCATCATGCCTACACTGTCGGGCATACCGTTATGCGCTTGGGATGCTTTTGTGAGGTCGCCACGTATCAGGTTGATATAGTTCTTATCCTCTTCCATATCATTCACCAGTTACGTGGGTTGGGCTTGCGACGGTGGGAAGAGGATAAGGACTTGTTCAGTTCCTCGTCTGACAACGGTATGGGATTCTTTCGGGCGGTTTCCAGCCACTTGTCCAGTTCGTCACGGTAAAGGCAATAGCGTTTGCCGGGCTTGGTGGCAGGGATTGTCCCTTCTGACAGTTTCATGTAGAGCGTACCCTTAGGGATACCTAAATACTCTGCTGCCTCGTCCACAGACATGGGCACGTGGGTGTCCACCGTTTTGGCATTGTTCACACTGCGCTGCTCGGCGAGCAGGCTTTTCAGGCTCATCACTTCGTCTCGAAGCTGAGCGACAACCTCGGGGAGGTCGTTGAAGGTAAGAATTGATTTTTCCATTCGCGTACTCGTCTCTTTTGTAAGACTTGGCGCAAAGGACTGAAATGATATATCCGTGAATATCTCCACGACACGTCATTGCAAAATAATTCCCGAATAATTAAGCCCAGCCATAAATGACGGGTAAAATTACTCGGGAAACGATGTAAAACAGGCGGTTATGAGTTACCGGATGGTTGTCGTTGGTGTCGTGATTATCCTAATTCCGCACATAATCCTCGGGATAGTGGAAATCAAGTTTGCCGTTTTCGGGTTCATCAATGGGAATTTCCGTCTTTAACGGCTCTACCTTGAAATTCTTGATGGTTGATAAGTCTGTATCAGCAAACGATTTCGGGAAAAGGGCTTTGATGAACTTGGCACGGTTATCCCCATTGTAGTATCTCTTGTACAGGAAACGCTCAGAGATATTCCATACGAAGTGACGGAGTGGAATGTTGTTGATGTCTTTGGTAAACGGTCTTTGTATGGGCTTCGGGGTATAAGTGTTAAGATTCATCCATTTGTCCACCTCAGTACAGATGTGGTTCACGGTTTCTTGGTCGGCAATGCGAGGCAGGTAATAATGGCAATACTCCATGACCATGCGGATGCGCTCTTCCTTTTCCCGTTGCTCTCTGCTTGCGTAATTGGCACGGTTCTTTTCGTGAAGATCCGGGGCGATAGTAAGCTCTATCGGTTGTGTTTGGATAAGTGTCTCTTCTTTTGTCGGGGATGATTCGGGTACAGGCTCAGGGACTGATGTAGGTCCAGGCACAGATGTGGCTTCTTCAAGTGTATTTTGTGACAGTTCTTCCTGCACCTCTATGGCTTCGGCAATCGTTTCTTTCTTGCCGAACTTGATTTTGTAGATTTCGTATGTATCAAAGATAAGTGTCTGAAAGGAGAGATAGAGCAACCATCCCAACAGGTTACAGCATACGAATACTATCCACCTGACAAAGTTGTCTTGGTTGAAGCTGTCCGCTATTACCAGCGTGGCAATGGAAGATATTAGGACGATGGCGAAGCCGACAAAGCCCAAGATGATGTATTTGTCCTTGATTGATGATTCCATATTTCGTTGAGAGATTGAATGTTCCTGTATTATTTTGTGCAAAGTTAATGCTATTTTTCCCAATTACTGCCCGTTATTTGCGGTTAGAACGGTCTTTTTCAATGTATTTCACGAAATGTCATCATATCATACTCTGTTTCATACTCTGAGGGGCTTATAAATGGTGGCATCAAGCCAAAAACATAGAGGGGCGATTATAGCCTTGTAGCCATAACCGCCCCTCTGAATACCTGTCAATGTGAGACATTTATGCCTCCTTGCGCTTCAAGGTTATCTTGTCCACCACCTGACACATCTGCTGCGCTGCTATCTTGGAATAGATTTGTGTGGTGGTAATGTTCTTATGTCCGAGATAGGCTTGGATGACAGCCATGTCCGTTCCCATTTCCACGTGCAGGCTTCCGAAGCTGTGGCGGGTACAGTGAAAGGTGATTTTCTTGGTTATCCCTGCTGCCGTGAGCCACCGTTGGAGTGGTCCTTGCAGCATCTTGTCCTTGAAATCCTCAAAGATAAGTCCCTCGCCCCGTTCTCCCAGCAGTCCATAGGCTTCATCACTGATGGGGTTATGCACTATTTCTTTGGTTTTCTGCATACGGGTGGTAACGAACATCCTGCCGTTGGTGTATGGTTGTATCTGCTGCCACGTGAGCTGTCTGATGTCGCTCTTTCTCAGTCCCGTAAGACAGGCGAAAAGAAAAGCTTTTTTCAAGACCTCCTCCTCACAGGGTGTTTCGGCAAGCCGTATCAGTTCCTCTTGGCTCAAATGCTCCCTGATGGTGGGAATGCACTCGATGCGGTCTAAGAAGCCGTTTGGGTTCTCCTTTATCTTCCTGTCACGGTAGGCGGTGTGCAGCACGGCACGGAAAGTTGACCAATAGCCTGCTGCGGAGTTGATGTGCAGCTTTTGGTTGGTGTGGATGGATTGGGGTGCATCAAGCAGGTATTCCATGAACTTGCGGCACAAATCCACATCCACCTCCTCAAAGGTGCATTTGCCGTTCACGAACCGCTGGAAATGCTTGTATACGTGCTGCCACTTGATATTCTTGCGGTCAGCCAGTCCTTTGAAATAGGCAAGGAAATCGCCCTTCATCTTGGTCTTGTCAAAAAAGCCGTTGTTTTCATTGAAAATGGCTTCGTAGCGCTGGTTGCGCAGGATGACCGCTTTCTTCATCATGCGTGCGTTGAAGTCCCGTTCCTGCTGGTTTGCAGGTTTGGCGAAGATGTAAATTCCTAAGGCTTCACGTGTAATCACTCTCATGGTGACATTGTCACGGTAGCCGGGATAGTAGTCAAGGCATAGTGAATACTGTGTCCCGTTCTTAATCTTGCGCTTACGCAAGGTAACTGTTTTGCATTTACTCATAATAATTATGTTTTAATTGGTTGTATACATTTTGGAGTTGTATCCATGTTTCCGATGGCAAAGGAACAACGTGAAATATCCGTGAATACCTCCACGATACATCATTTTGAAATAATTTTCGATAATCCCGATTTTTCACGGTTATTTGTTCCTTTCAGCCATGACACGCTCCACATCTGAGCGCAAAAGCAGGTTTTTCACACCCACCTTTATCTTTTCGATGTGCTTCACCTTGACGATATGGCAGATGTTGGCTGACGAAAGACCATAGATTTGCTGCACCTGCTCAACGGTATAGTAGCGTTCATCGTTCACAAGGTCAGTTCTGCGGAGTTCGTTCAAATGTGATTTGGAGTAATAGGTACGCCCGTACTCTCTTTTAGTGGGTATCTTATGGCGATAGGTGTAGGCACGGAGTGCGGTCGGCTTCATGCCGAACAGTTCCTCCACCTCCTCGGTCAGTAGCCAGTCGGTAATTTCGCTAATATCAACTGCCACACCGAAAAACTCGTCAATATGCTTCTTGCTGTAATAGTTCTTTCCTGCGATACGGCAGATGGGGATATGGTTACGCTTGGCGGAAGTGTAAAGCCATGACTGCTTTACCTTAAAAAGGGACATCACCTCCTCGCCCGAATAGAAGTCCAACACTTCTTCGCTTTCCTTTTCCCTTTTTTCTCTTTTGGCAGGTAAGGAAGATGAAGATGATTTCCTTGGTGTGGAGGTGTTGCCGGGCAGGATGCGGTGATAGGGATTGCCCTCCAACATCTGCTCGATGTCGGCTCTGCGGATGAATGCCATGCGGTTGCTGATGCGTGAGGCTTTCAGCTTGCCGATGGCTACAAGTTTGTAAATGTACTGTCGGGAACAGCCCATGAGGATGGCTGCTTTGGAAAAGGTGAGATACTCCTGATGCTGTATCTCCATCAAGGGTTGGGCGACTTTGAAGAGGTTGTTCTTCTGCATCACTCTGGCTCGTTTGGCTTCTGCCTGACAAGCCTCACTGCAATATCTTTGCATACCGCTTCGGGTTACAAAGGACTTGCCGCAAAAACTGCATTTTCTGGTTGCTTTCATACCGTTTTATCGTTTAATGGTTCATTTCTTCAATCCTATATCTCTGAAATGGTAAACGGATGTGAACGGAAGTCAACCATTGTCGCTTTTCTACACAGTGTGACTGTTTCCGCATATCGGGGCGGTTATTGTCGCTTGTCGTAAACGGTTGTAAACCCTTGTCAACTGTCTGCACGGTGTGACAAAAAACAAGCCCCGCAAATTCTCCACGTCAGAAATACGTCTCAAAAATATGTGGAAATTTGGGAAGCGACAAATGGCAACCGAAAAGTGTTAAATTTTAGAATATGCTGGTAATTAAAGATTTACACTCGGATATTTCTGATTAGTTTTGGTTGTTCTATGGTTATAAATACAATCTGAAAACATCCCATTTCTTCTATTGTGTAAGTGTCAAGAAAACTAAAATAAAGAGATAAAGATTTGCAAACAACAACCCACAAAATCTTTTATAATAGAATCATACCACAGAAAACGACTTTAGAATTATTAATATTTAAGCAATGTATCATTATATTCTTATCCATTAAGAAATGCTAAGTAATAGATAAGAGCATACTTCACATATTGTAATTATAAGCTATTTTAAGTAAAATAAAATAAAAAGAAAGTTTTTCCTCTATTTACTTTGAGAATCAAAAGCCTTTTCTTACTTTTGTATTGAATTTGTTTTTGAAGACCTATTCTACAGACCAAACTGTTAAAAAGGAGTGTTGCCGAAAGGCATTATAAATAAAATGACCTAATAAACAAAGGATTTATGAAACGTATTCTTATAAATTTTTGTAATCATGTTAGGCTGCATGAGCACCTATGCAAAGCATGTTGACATCACCATTACTACTTCATGTGGTTATGAATACCACGTTAGTAAAATCGGAGACAACGTAAATGGTAGACTGATGGTTGATTTTGCGGAATATATAGAGTATGCATTCTGCGGATAATATAACAAAGTAAAAACCTAAAATTGCCATTCGTTCCTGCATCAAAAGCAGGATTGGATGACATATTTATAATCTTATATGTATCAGAAACTTTTAGTTTTCATACTTACAATTATACCTAACTACTCCATAAAAGCTCAAAACTCATTAAAAGCAAACAAAGAGATTAGATATTGTGTGACTTCTATCATTGACACGGTTACCAATCGCGTTGCTACAGATACCTGCCATTTAAGATTGAATCCAGACGTTTCACTTTTCTTCAATCAGGACGATTTCAAGTTAGATTCACTAAGACATAACGACTTTAGTAAATGGACTGAAATGATGAGTAATAGTCTTTCGAAGAAAATAAGAAATGGAGATGGGAACTTTACTTGTATAGTTCAAAAAGACTTTAAACAGAGAAGATATACTTTTGAGGATAGAATATCTACTGATAGATTCAGATATGTTGATAGTATTCCTACCTACAAATGGGAAATTATAAAGGAATTTAAACTTATAGCAGGGCGGAAATGTCAGAAAGCTATAATGACATATATGGGAAGAAACTATGTAGCATGGTTCGAAATTAATAGCAATCTGCATGATGGTCCTTGGAAATTGTGTGGTTTGCCAGGATTAATCCTTGAAGCTTATGATTTGAAACGCGAGTATGTTTTTACCTATATTGATGAATATTCGACTGACACCGAGATGTCACTCCCTACTTCCAAGCATTACAATATAGACAAATCAACGTTTCTCAAACAGCAAACTGAATTCTATAAGAACCCTATTTCATACATGGAACAAAATTCAACAATCAAAATAAAGTTTGGAAATTCACAGAATCCGATGAGAGATGAGTTATCAAACAACTACAGACATAAACCTTTAGAAATAACAACAAAATGAAAAAGATTATATCATTACTTATCCTAATATTAGGAACTATTACATGTATGGCCTCATCAGACAATGCATCTATAGAGTGTTTCTATCGATTAACTTACCTTTCTGACACTGTCAATCAAGTAAAAAAGGAAGCTACAATGGTGCTGAGGGTCGGGAAAACTAAATCATTGTTTTATTCAGAAGCAGCATTTGAACGCGATTCTCTATTAAGAAAACAGTATTCAAGTATGGCAGAAATTAAAGCAATCAATGATAGTATAAAAAATAAATATGGAAGAATCAATGCTTCTTATTATGTATTAAAGGATTTCCATACAAAGAAATTAGAGTTCATCGACAAGGTAATTCAGACGTATGAGTATACGGAAAGTCTCCCACAAATAAAGTGGACACTCGTAAATCAGAAAAAGAAAATTGGCGCATATGAATGCCAAAAAGCTACATGCAGCTATGCAGGGAGGAACTATGAAGCATGGTTTACCACAGATATACCTCTTAGTGATGGCCCATGGAAATTCAATGGACTTCCAGGATTAATACTCGAAGTCTATGATACACAACACCATTACGAGTTTACTTTCCTTGGAATACAAAACTGTTCAGGTAATATCTACATTCCAGTAGATGATTATGTAAAAACAACGAAAAACGATTATCTACATATAAAACAACGTTCTATTGATGATCCTAAGGCATTCCTTGCAGGATTGGCTACCACTCTTGGAATCAAAGGGAATGGAGACAAACTTCCACAGAAGCGTATTTTCTATGCAACAATGGAACGCTTACGTTAAACGATATGAGTATTACCAAGATTACTTGCTTAAGATTATGAAAAGAATTAAGTATTATTATACAATAGTTCCTACTTAAAGGAAAGACAAAACAAGCCCTTTTAATAAATGAACAAGACTAAATTGAGGGCTTGAGAAACTAATATAGAGATGAGATTTAAGGTTTTTCTCATATTATTATTACACTTTTTATCCCTAAGATGCCAGGAAATAACCCTTACAGGTATAGTTACTGACACTGAAAATAATGCTCCAATTGCAGGTGTAATGATAAGCCTTCAAAATAGTAATGGGTTTACATATAAGAATACGACTACTACACAAGAAGGATATTTTAAGCTTAGTATTTCAAAAGAGCTATTATCTAATAGTAAATTATTTGCCAGTTGTATTGGCTATCAAACAGAATCTATATCTTTAACTGATAGGCTAAATTATAACTTTTCACTGAAATCAAAAGCATTTACCATAAAAGAAGTATACGTAAAATCATCCAAAATCACCCATAAAAACGACACAACAAGTTACCTTGTATCTTCTTTTGCTACAAAAAAAGACAGAACAATTGGTGAGGTTCTACGGAATATGCCGGGAATTGAAGTTAATAAAGATGGTAAAATTGCCTATAATGGTAAAGCTATTGATAACTTCTTTATAGAGGGGGTTGACCTTTTTGATGGCCAATATAACATTGCAACTCGAAATATCTCACATGAAATTATCTCTCGAGTCGATGTCATCGAGAATCATCAAACAGCAAAAGTATTACGGGATAGCAAGAATATAGGCGGAACTATCTTAAATCTTAGTCTTAAAAATAAGGTTAAAGGAAAATGGACGGGTAAGTTTAGACAAGCAGATGGATTACCCAAACTGTGGGAAAGCGAATTATTCGGAGCGAACCTTACAGCTAAAAGACAACATGCTATCACCATAAAGAGCAACAATAGTGGAAAGGATATATTGACAGAGAACAAGAGCCTAACACTTGAAGAATATCTTGAAAAGAGCAATAGGAATATACTCCAACCTCTGATGTCGATTTCACAACCTATCCCCTACATGCTTTCTGAAGACCGAGTACGTAATGGTCGAACTCACTTATTAAACTTTGGTTCAATAAAACCCATCTCAAATTCGACCATACTACGTACGAAACTTTACTTCACGGATTATCGAAACAAAATCAGGCAGACTGAAAACGTGTCTTATTTCATGACAGACACGACATTAATCCGTTCAACAAAAGAAACTAATATACTCAATGATAAAGAGTTGGGTGCCTCAATCTTGCTTAAAACCGATGGGGAAAAATATTTCTTTTCCAATGAGCTTAAGTATTCTTCACAATGGCAACGTAGTAGAAATATCGTCAAAGGAGATTATAACAACACTTCAGATATTCATTCAGATATACATCATTTTGAGAACAAACTACGTTGGGTTAAACCCTGGAATAAAAATTACTTGCAGGTAATTTCAACTAATGAATTTACAATTATGCCTGAAAAGATTGACCTTTTATACAAGTTTCAAAAAGAACAACATATTAACAGGCAACTCTTTTTGTCTTCTAATAAATTAAATTATACTTGCAATATCGCTCGGATAGCAGTGGCATTAGAAGCTGAAACACAAATATCGACTTTAGCTGCTAAATCTAAATACTTCCAGAGTGAGAATGATTCTATTCATAATGCAAACTTCAATTATAATTATTTTGCCGAAATTCTCAAAGCTATTTTTACCTACAAGTATCATGGGAAGCATATAGAGCTGCAACTCCCCTATAGTATCTATCATTATATTCATGCCGATAAGAATAATAAAATATATTGTGCACCAAAGTTAAAAATAGAATGGCAGTTCAATGCAAAATGGAAATCACGAGCTACTATGACATTAGGGACCAAAGAACCAATGGTAAACACTTTCTTTCCCATTAATGTAATGACTGATTATAAGACGCTCCACACACGACCATCATTTATTCAAAGTAATGAGAATCAAAGTGCAAGTTTAGCTTTATTCTATACAGATTATCAACACATGCTCTTTGCTAATCTTAGTGTTGGCTATTATTTGAATAACAACAAACTTCAAACGATAAAACAGATTGACAGAGAACAAGTTCTTTATTCATGGATAAAAGGAGACAACAAAATCAAAATGAAGATTCTTATGGGGAATATTAGCAAACAAATTGACGCAATTCATGGATCAGTCAATGTTAAATGGAATATTACCAATAATGAAGCTGCAATATTACAAAATGGTAATACTATTCCCTATAATACTATATCATCATTAACTTCACTTGAAATAAATGCATCACCTTATTCATGGTGGGATATAAACTACAGCTTAGACTATAATAAAAACACTCTAAAGCTATTCAAATCTACAAGTACATCTAAAATATTTAAGATGAATTTGACTTCATCCTTCTATCCTATTGAATCATTAGAACTATCTACTAAAGTTGAATATAATAAGTATCAATCTAATCACAACAAAGTACTCAATACGATTCTTTGTGATATGAATATCATATATAAATATAAGAAGATAGATTTTACACTTAGTTTCAGTAACCTATTTAATCAAAAGTTTTATTCAAACACTTCATTTAACGATATAAGCTATTTAGAACAATGTATATCTTTACGTAAAAGAAATGTCTTACTTGGAGCAACTCTCTACTTCTGAACTGATAAATTATAACACCTTTTCCACCGAACAATAAGAAGTTTTATATTTACTTTCATCACATTCTTGATTGTTCTATGACTTTTTTATATCTTTGTCACAAACAAAATATATAAAAATGAGTTTATTTAGCAGTGAAGTTGATGAATCAAAATTTGTGATTGATCAACAATTTGTAAGCACATTACCAAACATTATGGGTTATGAGATTAAGGAACAACGTGGGCTTTTCGTAGATTATAGTAGGAGAATCAATCCTGAACGCTGCTTAAGAAACGTGATACAAAAGGCTTATGACGCTGGCTGTAATGCCTTTGTAAACCTGCGAATCAGCGCTTCTGCAGACCAGACTGTTGTCTATGGTGACGGCGTAATTATCGAACGAAGATGAAGAAAGCCATTATCATGGGAGCCAGTAGTGGCATTGGCTATGAGCTTGCAAGGCTATTGATTGCACAAAACTGGGCAGTTGGCGTGGCCGCACGACGTGAAGACAGGTTGGAAAAGCTACGGAGTTTGGCACCAGAACGTGTCTTTGCGGCTCGCATAGACATTCAAGAAGAACAGGCTGTAGACGCATTGCACAAGCTCATTGAACGCATGAAAGGAATGGATCTCTATCTTCATGTGTCGGGAATTGGGTGGCAAAACCCCGCATTGGATAGCGAAAGAGAACTACAAACCATGCAAACTAACGTCATTGGATTTACCAAAATGGTAGATGCCGCCTTTCATTTCTTTTCGTCGAAAGGCGGAGGTCACATTGCCTGTATCACGTCGATAGCCGGCACAATGGGGCTGGGTCCTGCACCAGCTTATAGTGCTTCGAAGGCAATGCAAAGCAAATATCTTCAAGCTTTGGAGCAACTTGCCGCCAATCGGAAGTTGAATATCCGCTTCACTGATATTCGTCCAGGCTTCGTTGACACGCCTTTATTAGGCGAAACAACACATTTCCCAATGCTCATGAAAACAAAAGATGTGGCAAAATCTATTCTTCGTGCGATTGAAAAGCAAAGACATTGCTATGTTGTTGACTGGCGTTGGCACATCGTCACGCTTTTATGGCAATGTATTCCTAATTGGTTATGGCGAAACATGCGCTTGATCAGGAAAACATAAGGGCTGAAAACAGAAAATGATTTGTGGCAAATCACGCTGTAAAATGAGGGAGATTGCGACATTAACAGCGTCATTTTATCGCGTAAAGTCATAGTGTTCACAAAACAATAGATTTGGAACTTACGTAAAGTTTTTGTATATTTGCAGCATCGTTGAATTGCAATCAATTGATTACAAACGTATTGAGTGTGTAAATCATATTGGGATTTGTTTAATCCAATATGGCGAGTTACGAACGAAAAAACGGATTTGTGGACAATAAAAGATTTCTATTTATACTGATAAATCTGCTCTTATCGCTGTCACTATGTGCTCAACAACAGAGAGGAAAGGCCTCTTATTATTCAAAAAGAGCTACTGGAGCCAGAACCGCCAGCGGCGAACGACTACACCATGACAGTTTAACGTGTGCGCATCGCACCTATCCTTTCGGCACGTTATTAAAAGTAACAAACCCTAATAACGGTAATAGCGTGGTCGTGAAAGTAACAGATCGCGGTCCGTTTGGTCATGGACGAATCATTGATTTGTCGTATGGCGCTGCCAAACAACTTGGCATTTTGTCGAATGGAGTAGCCACTGTGATGGTTGAAAAGATAGGAAAAGGCGTGCCTTATTTGGATGACGAGGCCGATGATCTACCCAGAATAGATTTTGAAGCATCATCCGTTAGATATAGTATTGTGGATGATTGGAAGAACAGACAAGGCATTGTGAACAAGACTATCAATCGCGATGCGAAGAAAATTGCCAGTCAACAGAAACCTCTTCAAACCAAAACGGCAAACAAACCGAAAGAAGACGCCACGAAAGACGAAAAGAACACTACTACGAAAAAAGACAAAGAAAATCGGTGGAACAGCGTATTTGAGAAAATAAAAGGGATGTTTTAAAAGATAAAACACCCACCCCTACCCTCCCAAAAGGAAGGAGTCATGGGCCGAGCAATATAAGATTGAGGAACCAAAGATGATGTCATTACCCACTGAGAAATAGGGATGATGTCATGAAATAAATGAGACAGAGCACTTTATTCGCTGTTATATATGCCTATCGGCACCCAACAGACGATGGAAATCATTGCAAAATCAAGTACGCTGTCAGTCGTTTCAGCACATAAACGGCCTGTCTTCTCTCCCTTCTTTCGCGAGGATTGTTGCGAGTAATGACTGCTTTTTTCTACTTCTTTGTAGGGATATTAAACTCCGTTACCTTTGAAATGGCCTTATTTCCTTGGAGAACAGAGACGCAAATCTTTGCATTTCCATCTTTCAACCGATTGTCAGCTTTGACAAGAGCAGTATAACGTATGCCCTTACGCGGCTCTATTTTCTCGATATGAATGCTTGGAGAGATTTGCAAATGGCGGTTTTTATTGGCCTCAATAACCACGGGAAGGACATCATATATGGGTTGATTACCACGATTCATGACTTCAAATATCACCTTAGAAAGCTCTCCGCGTTCTATCGTTCCGTCTTCATTTGCATCAAGAAAACGTGCATTTCGCACCTCAATATTAGGCGCATACTTCAATCTTTCAATACGATTGTCGGCATTACATGAGTCAGGAAGTCTTGTGGTTGCCGTGCGAGTAGTCACATCACTCTGGTAATCTTTGCCCGTGAAATCATAGATACGATCGTCTCCTGAGTTAGTTTCGTCGAAGCCACTATCCGTAGAAGGTGCCTCTTGATAACTGCTTTCACCTGCTTGTTGCTGGCGTTCTTTCATCTTACGGTCATAGTTTCGCTTTGCACGTTCATACTGATATTGCTCTTGATCGGCTGCGCGTCGCTGGTCAGCTGCCTGACCTATCATTGCACCTACAGCGGCTCCGCCTGCCATTCCAATGATAGTCCCGATGTCAGACCCACGTGGGCCATCGGCAATTCCACCGATAGCACTGCCCAAAATGGAACCTAAGGAGACGCCAGCATAAGCACCTGACCCCGTATAACTATCGCAACTGCTGAACAACAGCGTTGCACATGCAGCATAAATCAACACTTTTTTCATCTTCGATTCAATCTTATATGGAGACAAAGATAAGTATAAAGCAACAATGTTAAAGGATGTTTTCCCTATATATCAAGGGGGAATTCCCTAAAAAAACAAACAAGTTTTAACATGTTGCCTTATACTTAGCACTAAGGAATTAAACATTACTTCGGATGGAACAACTCAAGATACTATCCATTTTGTAACATATTCTAACCTATTATCAACTTTATCCATATTCGTTTTCAGCTTATGAATGAAAATAATAAAGCCATATTTCACATTTATCCATAGTTTTCAATAAGATACTTTACAAAGTCTGGCGAAGTAAAGTCTCTAAAACCAGCATCCGATTGATTCATCGTTGCAATCTTATCCATATCTTCTTTCGTAAGAGAGAAGTCGAAAATATCGAAGTTTTGCTGCATACGTTCTATGTGACTACTCTTTGGTATGGCCACAATACCACGCTGCGTAAGCCATCGAAGCGCTACTTGTGCTGCCGACTTACCATATTCTTGTCCAATGCTTGCAAGCAGTTCGCTCTTCACAATACCATCAACACCCTGGCCACCAAGTGGTCCCCAGGACATTGTTTTTGTGTTTGTTTCTTGTAAAATAGGCTGTATGCCGTTCTGTTGTGCCATTACATTGCATTGCAACTGATTGACCATAGGCTTTACATCGACAAAATGTGCGAAGTCAAAGAAGCGTCCTGCCTGGAAGTTTGATACTCCGATAGCCCTAACTTTGCCCTCTTTATAAGCCTTTTCCATAGCACGCCATGTTCCAAATACATCGCCATAAGCCTGATGAATGAGTAAAAGATCGACATAATCAGTATCAAGTTTACGCAGACTTTCATCTATACTTGCTGCAGCTTTCCCTTCTCCTGAATTACTAATCCATATCTTTGTAACAAGGAAAAGGTCTTCACGCGCAATACCACTCTTACGCCATGCGCGACCAACTCCTTCTTCATTGCCATAAGCTTGTGCGGTATCTATCAGACGATAGCCCACTTTTAGTGCATCACTCACACAGCGTTCACACTCTTCTGGATTAACCCTGAACACACCATATCCCAATAACGGCATCTCAACACCATTCACTAATTTAATATTTTCCATATCCTTTATTTTGTTGTTACGATTGCAAAGTTACGATATCTATATGAGATTATAGTTTCACATATTAGACTTAATTTTTCACAAAAACGCCAAAACCGCTTGTTTTATTGGCGATTTAACTATAATTTTGAGGCATGGAGCAAGTTAAGTTCATTTATATCACTGATTATTATGCTATCAATAATCAACAACTAAATGGTTATTGTGGCCATATGATATGCTTGGAAGGTGAAGGAAGCTTTGTATTTAATGAAAAGAACTTTCACTTTTGTGCCGGAGATATATTAATTCTGACACAACCACACAAGTTAAAGAACCTGGCAGGAGTTAAGGAATTAAGAGTAGAATTCTTTGCTACACAATACAACTTCTTATACAAACAATTGCCTTCTAATAGCTTTGCCATTGGAGGGAGTATCAGTTTGAATACTAATCCCATAATTCATGCAACCAAAGAAGAAGGCGAACAGTTCTTAAATGACCTTCGTGTCATCAACAAACGCATGCAGGAGAAAGATAAACACAGGTTTTATATGGAAATGATGGCAAGTCTTTGTTGCACGATGATGTATGACTTGTTTTCTTTTCATGCACATCAAAATGAACTTCTACAAAGTACAGACAGACAGAGTTACGTCATAAAGGAATTACTGAACATACTTTCTGCAGGGCAATCACGTACACAACGCAGTGTGGAATACTATGCTAAACAACTAAATATCACGCCAAAATACTTATCAAAAACCGTGAAACAAACTACAAGTTTCAGTGTAAGTACTTTCATCAACCGCTATACTATACCCATCATTAAAGATTATCTTAATAATGAAAAGCTTTCACTCAGCCAGATAGCAGACGTGATGAATTTCAATTCTCTTTCCTACTTTAGCCGCTATTGCACCAAACATCTCGGTGTTACTCCAAGTGAATATCGAAAGAGTTTACAACCATCAAAACAACCCTTTGACCTCTAAAACGTTATAATATGATGCATTTTAGAGTGCGTTTTGACGTATTTCAGTGGATAATATGCATCAAATAATCAGGTAAAATGATATGAACGATTACGGCATTTCCAACTTTTGCCTACAACATAAGTATGGAAATACAATCATTTTTAACATACACAGCAGCACAAAAACAAAGTAAGGACAAATAAAAAGCGTAGTGAAAAACTTCACTACGCTTTCATTATAGGTTTGAATATTAATCGTGAGATTACTCTGCTTTAGCCTCTTCAGCTGCTGGAGCTTCTGTAACAGGAGCCTCTGTAGCAGCTTCAGCCTTGGTAGACTTACGGCTACGGCGAGTCTTCTTAGCAGCCTTCGGAGTCTTAGCCATGTTCTCATCGAAGTCAACGAGCTCGATGAAAGCAATTTCAGCAGCATCCCCCTGACGGGTACCCAACTTGATTACACGTGTGTAACCACCTGGACGATCAGCCACCTTAGCAGCAACCGTACTGAAGAGTTCCTTGATAGCCTCTTTCTTTTGAAGATAACGGAAAACTACACGGCGTGAGTTTGTAGTGTCTTCTTTAGAGCGAGTGATCAATGGTTCTACATACTTCTTCAAGGCTTTTGCCTTTGCAAGGGTCGTAGTGATTCTTTTGTGCATGATCAATGACACTGCCATATTTGCGAGCATAGCGTCACGATGAGATGCAGTACGACCCAGATGGTTGAATTTTTTATTATGTCTCATTTTATTCTTAACGTTTAAGAGGTAGAGAGTTTGTTTTACTCTCTATCTAATTTATACTTTGAAATATCGGTTCCAAACGACAGATTCAGACTTTCGAGCAAATCATCAAGCTCTGAAAGCGATTTCTTACCAAAGTTGCGGAACTTCAAAAGGTCAGTCTTATTGTACTGAACGAGATCACCAAGTGTCTCAACATCAGCAGCCTTCAAGCAGTTAAGTGCACGAACACTGAGGTTCATATCAACTAATCTGGTCTTGAGCAACTGGCGCATATGAAGCACTTCTTCATCAAATTCTTGATTACCATCTTGATCAGGAGATTCAAGAGTAATCTTCTCATCAGAGAATAACATGAAGTGATAAATAAGAATCTTCGCTGCCTCTTTAAGCGCATCTTTCGGATGAATGGAACCATCCGTAGAAACTTCAATAACTAACTTATCGTAATCGGTCTTCTGTTCAACACGATAAGGCTCTACTGAATATTTCACATTACGGATAGGGGTGTAGATAGAATCGATTGGAATAACGTTGACATCAGTGCAAAACTCACGATTCTCATCAGCCGGAATATAACCGCGTCCTTTGTTAATGGTGAGATCAATCTGCATTGAAGCTTTGGCATCTAAATGACAAATCACCAAATCAGGGTTTAACACTTCAAATCCAGTCAGATATTTACCAATATCACCAGCTTTGAATTCAGTGGAATTCTCTACGGTGATACTAACTTTCTCGTTCTCGAATTCTTCTACTACTTGCTTGAATCTGACTTGTTTCAAATTCAAGATAATGTTGGTTACATCTTCCTTTACACCAGGAACTGAAGAAAATTCATGCTCAACACCAGCAATACGGATGGTGTTGATAGCATAACCCTCCAGTGATGAAAGAAGAATGCGGCGCAATGCATTACCAATGGTAACACCAAAGCCTGGCTCAAGAGGACGAAACTCGAACTTGCCGAACTTATCATTGGCCTCCAACATTACAACTTTATCAGGTTTTTGAAATGCTAATATCGCCATTAATTCAATGATTTATTTAGAGTACAACTCAACGATTAACTGTTCCTTAATATTCTCAGGGATGTCGGCACGCTCTGGCTTATGCAAGAACTTACCACACTTTGCATTATCGTCCCACTCAATCCAAGGGTATTTACTGTGATTGAAACCTGCAAGTGCAGCTTCGATAACCTCGAGAGACTTTGATTTCTCACGAACAGCAACAACCATTCCTGGCTTAACAGCAAAAGATGGGATGTTTACAACTTTACCGTCTACAGTAATATGCTTATGACCTACAAGCTGACGAGCAGCAGCACGCGTAGGAGCAATACCAAGACGATATACTACATTGTCAAGACGACATTCGAGATTCTGAAGTAGAACCTCACCAGTAATACCATCAGCCTTAGCTGCTTTCTCAAACATATTACGGAACTGACGCTCAAGTACACCATATGTATACTTAGCTTTCTGCTTCTCTGCCAACATGACTCCGTACTCAGACATCTTTCTGCGACGGTTATTGCCATGCTGTCCAGGAGGGAAGTTTCTCTTGGACAAAACTTTGTCGGCGCCGAAGATGGGCTCACCAAATCGACGTGCAATTTTAGATTTCGGACCTATATATCTTGCCATAATATAAAAATATGTGCTAAATTTATTATTGTATCAATGATTATACCTTGCGACGCTTTGGTGGACGGCAGCCATTATGTGGCAATGGAGTTACATCAACAATCTCTGTAACTTGAATACCAGCTGCGTTCACGGCACGAATAGCAGACTCACGACCATTACCTGGACCTTTTACGTAAGCCTTAACTTTGCGCAGACCAAGGTCAAACGCAACTTTCGCACAATCTTCACCTGCCATCTGAGCTGCATACGGAGTATTCTTCTTTGAACCACGGAAACCCATCTTACCAGCAGAAGACCAAGAAATAACTTGTCCCTCGCTATTAGCTAATGATACAATGATATTATTGAATGAACTATGAACGTGAAGCTGACCGATTGCGTCTACTCTTACGTTTCTCTTCTTAGATGTTGCTTTTGTCTTTGCCATAATTAATTTACATTAAAATTACTTAGTAGCCTTCTTCTTATTAGCAACAGTCTTCTTTCTACCCTTACGAGTACGAGCATTGTTCTTAGTGCTCTGACCACGAACCGGAAGACCATTACGATGTCTAACTCCACGATAACAACCAATATCCATCAGTCGCTTGATGTTCATTTGGATCTCAGAACGGAGATCACCTTCTACTTTAAACTCAGCGCCGATAATTTCACGGATCTTGGCTGCTTGGTCATCAGTCCATTCACTGACCTTCAAGTCACGGTTCACACCAGCCTTATCCAATATCTTTGCTGAACTACTTCGACCTATACCATAGATATAAGTCAATGCGATTTCGCCACGCTTGTTCTGGGGCAAATCTACTCCAACAATTCTTATTGCCATTATTTAATTGATAAAAAATTAATAATTTAAATCTGTTTTCTCGTCAAAGAACGTGTAAAATTAGAAATAAAAATTGATTTATTTAACCTTTTACGATACTTTAACACTAACCCTGACGCAATTTGAACTTAGGGTTTTTCTTGTTAATAACGAACAAACGACCTTTGCGACGAACAATCTTACAGTCGGGTGTACGCTTCTTCAATGATGCTCTTGTTTTCATATCAGTTTATATATGAGTAATTATTTGTATCTGAAAACGATTCTGCCTTTTGTCAGATCATAAGGACTCATCTCAACCTTTACCTTGTCACCAGGAAGTATTTTGATATAATGCATACGCATTTTACCAGAGATGTGCGCAATAATCTGAACCCCATTCTCAAGTTCTACACGGAACATCGCATTAGACAGACTCTCTACAATTGTTCCATCCTGCTCAATAGCGGATTGTTTTGCCATAAAATATTCTTCTAACTTAATGATTTTCTATTTCTTCAAACGTTGATAAGATTTCTGCTTTACCTTTCCGAATAGCAATAGTATGCTCAAAATGTGCTGCAGGTTTACGATCACATGTAACAATACTCCACTTATCTGGTAACATTCCTATGTGATAATCATCCATTGTAATCATTGGTTCGATTGCAATACACATTCCAGCTTTAAGCATAACCCCATTACCATGACGCCCATAATTAGGAATCTTAGGCTCTTCATGCATTTCCTTACCTATTCCGTGACCTGTAAGTTCTCTAACTATACCATAACCAAAGCTCTCACAATAATCTTGGATAGTAGCCCCAATATCTCCTACATGTTTCCCAGCAACGGCCTGTTCAATTCCTCTAAACAAGGAATCCTTTGTGACATCCAGTAATTTTCTCACTTCAGGTGAGACTTCTCCCACAGCAAAAGTATAACAGGAATCTCCATTATATCCATCAAGAAGAGCTCCACAATCTATAGATATGATATCTCCTTCTTTCAGAACAACGTCGGCATTTGGAATCCCATGCACTACAACATCGTTTACAGAAGTACATATTGAAGCAGGGAAAGGCTCCCCATAAGGATTAGGGAAATCCTTAAAAGTTGGTATTGCACCATGATCTCTAATGAATTCCTCTGCTATCTTATCCAGCTGTAAGGTTGTTATACCAGGCTGAACATGTCGACCTAACTCTGCAAGAGTAGAACCAACAAGTTGGTTTGCCTTACGCATTAGGTCGATTTCATCTTCCGTCTTCAGAAATATTTTCATTGGACTTAATCTGATTAATAAACTGAGACACCACTATTACGTGTGTGTCCAGAGTTCAGAAGTCCATCATAATGACGCATCATCAAGTGACTCTCAATCTGTTGTAATGTATCAATAACAACTCCAACAAGAATCAACAACGAAGTACCACCAAAGAATTGTGAGAATCCTTGTTGTACATTCAGAAGTCCTGCGAGAGCCGGCATTATAGCAATAAACGCAATAAACAACGATCCTGGGAAAGTAATACGAGACATAATGGTGTCAATATACTCAGCAGTATCTTTTCCAGGTCTTACTCCTGGAATAAAGCCGTTATTACGTTTCATGTCTTCAGCCATCTGAGTTGCATTCAGTGTTATTGCTGTATAGAAATATGTAAACGCTATAATTAGTATTACATAGATTACATTATACAACACACTGCGATTGTCCATTAAAGATCGAACAACCCATGATGCATTCTCACTCTGGTATTGAACTATAACCAGTGGAATAAACATCAATGCCTGAGCAAAGATGATTGGCATTACATTAGCGGCAAACAGTTTCAGTGGAATGTATTGACGAGCGCCACCATATTGCTTATTACCAACAATACGCTTAGCATATTGTACAGGCACCTTACGAGTTCCCTGAACCAACAGAATTGAGGCACAAACTACTGCATATAAGATGAGCAACTCAACAATAAACATAACTATACCTCCACCAGAGATAGCAGTGAATCGTGAAGTTACCTCCTGTACGAATGCCTGTGGGAGTCGAGCTATGATACCAATCATAATGATTAATGAGATACCATTCCCTACACCTTTATCCGTAATGCGCTCACCAAGCCACAAAATAAACATACTTCCCGCTGCGAGGATAACTGTTGCAGAAACTATAAAAGCAGTCCAAGAGACACCGCTGGCCAAAGCCTGGCCAGCTTGTGTCTTTAGATTCATGAGGTATGCGGGTCCCTGAAAAACCAGAATGGCAATTGTCAGTAGACGAGTATACCAGTTTATCTTCTTTCTGCCGCTTTCACCTTCACGCTGCATCTTTTGGAAATAAGGTACAGCTACAGCAAGGAGCTGCATAACGATAGAAGCTGAGATGTAAGGCATAATTCCAAGTGCAAAGATAGATGCATTGGAAAATGCTCCACCAGAGAACATGTCCAAAAGTGACATTAAGCCACCTGCGGTTTGCGACTGAAGTGATTCCAACTTAGCCGGATTAATACCAGGAAGTACGACAAATGATCCAAAACGATATATTGCCGTGAAGAGTATTGTTATCAAAAGTCGCTGACGCAAGTCCTCAACTTTCCAACAGTTCTTTAGTGTCTCAATAAACTTTTTCATTTACTTAGATTATAGTTGCGTTACCACCTACTGCCTTTATAGCTTCTTCGGCAGTCTTAGAGAATGCATTTGCTTCAACATCTATTTTTGCTTTCAACTCACCATTGCCAAGAATCTTCACAAGCTTTTTACCATTAGTAAGACCTGCTTCTTGAAGTTCTGCAATACCAATCTTTGTGAGATTCTTTGCCTCTGCAAGAGATTGGAGTGTTGAAAGGTTTACAGCGAAGTACTCTTTATGGTTGATATTCTTAAAACCAGCCTTCGGTACACGACGCTGAAGTGGCATCTGACCACCTTCAAAACCAATCTTTTTCTTGTAACCAGAGCGAGCTTTAGCACCCTTATGTCCACGAGTAGATGTACCACCTAAACCGGAACCAGGACCACGACCAATACGACGACGTGTATGTGTTGAGCCTTCTGCTGGTGTCAAATTATTTAATTTCATAATTGATTCAATATTAAAAGATTAATTATTCAACTACGCTTACCAGATGATGAACCTTACGGATCATACCGCGGATACTAGGAGTGTCTTCTACTTCAATAACTTGAGAGATCTTATGAAGGCCCAAAGCATGAAGCGTGCGCTTCTGATCAACTGGATAACCGATTTTACTCTTAATCTGTTTGATTTTAATTGTTGCCATTATTTTCTCCTATTAACCGTTAAAAACTCTATCCATACTGATACCACGTTCACCAGCTATCGTATAGGCATCACGCATTTGAGCTAATGCTGCAATTGTCGCCTTTACAAGGTTGTGAGGATTTGAAGACCCCTTTGACTTTGCAATCACGTCAGAAACACCAGCACTTTCAAGCACTGCACGCATAGCACCACCGGCCTTTAGACCTGTACCAGCTGCTGCTGGCTTGAGTAGTACTTGAGCACCACCAAAAGAAACTTCAATCTCATGAGGTACAGTTCCTTTTAATACAGGAACTTTCACGAGATTCTTTTTTGCAGACTCAACACCCTTAGAGATTGCTGTTGTCACTTCACCAGCCTTACCAAGGCCCCAGCCGACAACACCTTTGCCATCACCTACAACGACGATAGCAGCGAATGTGAATGTACGACCACCCTTTGTAACCTTGGTTACACGGTTGATAGCAACCAGACGATCTTTCAGTTCTACGTCACTATTTACTTTAACTTTATTCATTGCCATAATCGTTTAGAATTTAAGTCCACCTTCACGAGCTGCATCTGCGAGAGCCTGTACACGGCCATGATACAAGTAACCGTTACGGTCGAACACTACTGACTCTATGCCGGCAGCCTTTGCTTTTTCTGCAACAAGTGCACCAACTTTCTTTGCCTGTTCTATCTTTGCCAACTTTTCAAGGCCTAATGAACTTGCAGAAGCAAGCGTCTTGCCAGTCAAATCATTAATAACCTGAGCGTAAATCTGCTTATTAGAGCGGAAAACACTTAGACGTGGACGCTCAGCTGTTCCGTTAACACTCTTACGAATGCGGAACTTTATCTTAATTCGTCTTTCTACTTTCTTTGTTGTCATAATCGTAAAATCAATTAAAATTACTTAGCTGCAGCGGTCTTACCAGACTTTCTACGAATAACTTCACCCTTGAACAGGATACCTTTACCCTTATAAGGCTCAGGTTTACGGAAAGAACGAATTTTTGCACAGATGAGACCAAGCAACTGCTTGTCACATGACTCGAGTGTAAGAATTGGGTTCTGGTTTCTTTCTGATTTAGACTCAACCTTGATTTCTTTTGGAAGTTCCATGAAAATAGGGTGAGTATAACCCAAAGAGAATTCAATGAGATTACCTTGATTAGAAACACGATAACCTACACCTACAAGTTCAAGTACTTTCTGATAGCCTTCGCTTACACCAACAACCATGTTGTTAACAAGTGAACGATAGAGACCATGGAAAGATTGTTTCTGCTTAATATCTACAGGGCTATTCTCATCTACACTGAAAGTGATATGACCATCAGCTATTTCCATCTTAATAGAAGGATCTACATACTGAGAGAGTTCGCCTTTAGGACCTTTAACTGTAACTACATTTGTCTTCTCATCGAAGTTTACTGTAACTCCTGCTGGAATACTAATTGGCAATTTACCTATTCTTGACATATTAAAATCCTCCAATTAATAAATGTAGCAAAGAACTTCACCACCGATCTTTAAATCGGAAGCTTCCTTGTCTGTCATTACACCTTGAGATGTAGATAAGATAGCAATACCTAATCCGTTAATTACTCTCGGCATGTCTTTATAACCGGTATACTTACGCAAACCTGGTGTAGACACACGCTTCAAACTCTTGATAGCGCTCTGCTTTGTTGATGGATCGTACTTCAGTGCGACCTTAATTGAACCCTGAGGACCATCTTCAATGAACTTGTAGTTCAAGATGTATCCCTTCTCGAAGAGGATCTTGGTGATCTCTTTCTTCAAGTTAGACGCAGGAACTTCAACTACACGGTGATGAGCCATGATTGCGTTTCTGAGTCTTGTCAGATAATCTGCTATTGGATCTGTCATAAAATATAAATGTTTAATTAATCGGGACAACCCCGACAATATTAAAAAAATCCGTTTAAGAACGATTAGAAGTAAAGTGACTGATGTTCTTTTGTAAAGTAAGCCGAGTAGATTGACTTTCCGATTCCAAAGAAATCATCGTATAAAAGCTATCAAATTGTAGCACAATATGACGCTTATTACCAAATGAAATATTAGGAATTATAAAGCTGATCAAAAGGAGCTTAATTACAGATGCTTAAACATCATTCACTTTGCTATTCCAAATTACCAGCTTGCTTTCTTCACACCAGGAATCAAACCAGCTGATGCCATCTCACGGAACTGAATACGAGACAAACCGAACTGGCGAATATAACCTTTAGGACGGCCCGTAATCTTGCAACGGTTGTGTAGACGGATAGGATTAGCATTCTTGGGGATAGCCTGAAGTTTACGTGCAGCTTCATAAGCTTCAGCAACATCTTCAGACGTAGCGATAATCTTTTTCAGAGCTGCGCGCTTTTCAGCGTAACGAGCAACAAGCTTTGCACGCTTAACCTCGCGAGCTTTCATTGATTCTTTTGCCATATTCCTTAATCGTTTTTAGCGTTCTTGAATGGAAGTCCGAATGCCTTGAGAAGAGCAAAACCTTCTTCATCAGTTGCTGCTGAAGTAACGAAAGTGATGTTCATACCCTGGATACGGTCTATCTCATCGATATTAATCTCTGGGAAGATAATCTGTTCGGTAATACCTAAAGTGTAGTTACCGCGACCATCAAACTTTGTTGTGATACCCTTGAAGTCACGAATACGTGGAAGAGAAACACGGATAAGTCTTTCTAAGAACTCATACATGCGCTGACCACGAAGTGTTACCATGACGCCGATTGGCATCTTCTTACGCAGTTTGAAGTTTGCAATATCCTTCTTAGAATAGGTTGCAACAGCCTTCTGACCAGTGATAGCGGTAATCTCATTAACTGCAACATCGACAATCTTCTTGTCTTGTGTTGCATCGCCGAGACCCTGATTAATCACAATCTTCTTCAAAACAGGAACCTGCATTGCTGAAGAATAGTTGAACTGCTTCTGAAGTTCAGGAGCTATAGTCTCCTTATATACTTTCTTTAACTGTGCTGTATCCATTATTTAATTTCCTCCCCTGACTTTTTAGCGATACGAATCACATTCTTGCCTTCATGCTTGATGGCAACTCGAGTAGCTTTACCACTCTTGGGATCGATCAGACTCAGATTTGATACATGAATAGGAGCCTCCATCTTTACAATGCCCCCCTGAGGATTCTTTGCTGAAGGCTTAGTGCTCTTTGATACAAGGTTACGTCCCTCTACGATAGCACAATTCTTGCTAACTAACACCTTGAGCACTTTACCTGTTTTGCCCTTGTCTCTTCCGGCAAGAACAACAACCTTATCGTCTTTTCTTATATGTAACTTACTCATTACTTACTTGTTTTATGATTAATTAAAGAACCTCAGGTGCTAAAGAAACGACCTTCATATTCACCGCACGGAGTTCACGAGCAACTGGACCAAAGATACGGCTACCACGAAGTTCTCCTGCATTGTTAAGCAATACACAAGCGTTATCGTCGAAACGGATATAAGAACCATCTGCACGACGGATTTCCTTCTTTGTGCGAACGATCAAAGCTTTTGATACTGCACCCTTTTTCAAATCACTTGATGGGATGACGTTCTGGACAGCTACCACAATAACGTCACCTACGCTGGCATAACGACGGCCGGTACCACCGAGGACACGGATACATTTTGCTTCACGTGCGCCGCTGTTATCACATACTGTAAGTCTTGATTCTGCCTGTATCATAATTACTTAGCTTTTTCTACAATTTGTACTAATCTCCATCTCTTAGTCTTTGACAGAGGACGAGTTTCCATAATCTGAACTGTATCGCCTACATTTGCCTCATTCTTCTCGTCATGAGCGTGGTATTTCTTTGTCTTTTGAACAAACTTACCATAAATAGGGTGCTTCTCTTTGAACTTAGAGGCTATAACAATGGTTTTATCCATCTTGTTGCTGACAACAACACCCTGTCTTACTTTTCTTAAATTTCTTGTTTCCATCTGGACCATTATTATTTATTAAGTTCTCTCTGACGAAGTTCTGTTTCGATACGTGCAACATTACGACGAGCTGCCTTAATCTGTGATGGATTTTCAAGAGGAGCAACTGAATGGTTCAGCTTCAATTGATTAAGCTGTGCCTTTTCACTCTCCAACTTCTCTGCCAATGCCTTGACATCGAGTTCTTTTAATTCTTTCATCTTCATAGCTTAAGCGTTTTTATCGAAATCACGTCTAACAACAAACTTAGTCTTTACAGGAAGCTTCTGTGCTGCAAGGCGCAAAGCCTCTTTGGCAATATCAAATGAAACTCCCTCTACTTCAAAGAGGATACGTCCCGGAGTTACCGGTGCAACCCAACCTGCAGGATCACCTTTACCTTTACCCATGCGGACATCAGCAGGTTTACGAGTGATTGGTTTATCAGGGAAAATGCGAATCCAAACCTGGCCTTGACGATTCATGTAGCGGTTTACGGCTACACGAGCAGCCTCTATCTGTCGGCTATTAATCCACTTTGGCTCAAGCGTCTTGATGCCGAAAGAACCAAAAGCCAGCTGTGTACCTCTGTGAGCATTGCCTTTATTACCACGCCCATCTTGAGGTCTTCTATATTTTACTCTTTTTGGCTGTAACATGATAGCTTTTTCTTTTAACGGTTATTGTTTCTCTTTCGACTACCGCGGCCATTACGGCTATTAGAACGGCCACCAACTTGTTTCTCCTGAGTAAAGTTAGGGGTCAATTCACGCTTCCCGTAAACTTCACCTCGACAAATCCATACTTTTATACCCAAAAGACCAACCTTTGTTAAGGCCTCAGTAGCACAGTAATCAATGTCTGCACGGAATGTATGCAAAGGAGTGCGACCTTCCTTAAACATTTCCTTACGTGCCATTTCAGCACCATTCAGACGACCTGTAATTTGAACTTTAATACCCTCAGCACCTGCACGCATCGTATTCTGAACAGCCATCTTAATGGCACGACGATATGAAATTTTGCCTTCCACTTGGCGAGCGATGTTGTTAGCAACGATATTTGCATCTAGTTCGGGCTTCTTAACCTCAAATATATTAATTTGGATGTCTTTTTTATAGAGTTTCTTTAATTCCTCTTTCAATTTATCAACATCCTGACCACCTTTACCAATGACGATACCTGGACGGGCTGTGCAAATAGTGATGGTAACGAGTTTCAATGTACGTTCTATTACAATACGCGATACACTTGCCTTCGCCAAACGCTCATTGAGATACTTACGAATCTTACGATCCTCAACAAGGTTATCACCAAAATTCTTGCCACCAAACCAGTTTGAATCCCAACCACGGATTATACCAAGTCGGTTGCTTATCGGATTAACTTTTTGTCCCATTCTATTCTTTATTTTTCGTCGTTAGTTTTGGCATCAACAAACAAAGTTACATGATTAGAACGTTTGCGAATCCTGTAACCACGTCCCTGTGGCGCAGGTCTCATACGTTTCATTGTAACACCTTCATCTACAAAGACTTTGCTGATATACAATTCACCATCTTCAGCTTTGCGGCCATTCTTTGTTTCCCAGTTAGCAATTGCTGAGCGAAGTAATTTTTCAACGTCCAAAGCAGCTTGCTTCTTAGAGAACTTGAGTACTCCGAGAGCACGCCCTACTTCAAGACCACGAACCATATCTACGACATAGCGCATCTTACGTGGAGAAGAAGGAACCCCCTTGAGCTTTGCGAAGTACAGATTTTTGCGAGCTTCTTTATTTTTTTCAGCTGCGATATGTTTTCTTGCTCCCATTATTATTCTTTTTTATTAAATGGATTTAATCCCGCTTACTTCTTGTTATTACCAGAGTGACCGCCAAAACGACGTGTAGGTGCAAACTCACCGAGTTTGTGACCAACCATATTCTCAGTAATATAAACAGGGATGAATTTATTTCCGTTATGAACTGCAACAGTGTGTCCCACAAAATCAGGGGAAATCATTGATGCTCTGGCCCAAGTCTTCACAACACTCGACTTACCACTCTCGTTCAAAGCGAGAATCTTCTTCTCGAGCGACACGTTGATATATGGACCTTTTTTTAATGAACGACTCATAATTTACTCTTTATTTTTTATTAGCTCTTTCGATAATATACTTGTTTGAAAGCTTCTTAGGTGCACGAGTCTTGAGACCCTTAGCGTAAAGACCTTTACGAGAACGTGGATGACCACCACTCTGACGACCTTCACCACCACCCATTGGGTGATCAACAGGATTCATAACAACACCACGGTTATGTGGTCGACGACCTAACCAACGAGAGCGACCGGCCTTACCAGACTGCTCCAATGCATGATCAGAGTTACCAACACTACCTACTGTAGCTTTACAAGCACTCAAAATCTGGCGGGTTTCACCAGAAGGGAGCTTAATAACACAATAACTGCCCTCACGAGAAGTCAACTGAGCAAAGTTACCAGCCGAACGAACAAGCAAAGCACCCTGCCCCGGACGCAATTCAATGTTGTGAATTACCGTACCGACAGGAATGTTTGCAAGTGGAAGAGCATTACCGATTTCAGGAGCAGCCTCTGCACCAGACATCAGTGTAGCACCTACCTGCAGTCCGTTAGGAGCAATAATGTAACGTTTTTCACCATCAGCGTAGAACAAAAGTGCAATGCGAGCAGATCTATTAGGATCATACTCGATTGTCTTTACTACAGCTGGAACACCATCTTTCTCTCGCTTAAAGTCTATCAAACGATACTTCTGCTTATGGCCACCGCCAATGTAGCGAACGGTCATTTTACCAGTGTTATTTCGACCACCAGTAGAATGTTTGCCGTAAACGAGAGACTTCTCTGGCACGGATGCAGTAATATCTTCGAACGTGCCAATAACCTTGTGTCTTTGTCCCGGAGTAACCGGGTTTAATTTACGTACTGCCATTTTTTATTTAAATATTGCTGTAAAAATCAATTGTATCGCCATCCTTTACTGTAACGATAGCCTTCTTAAACGCATTCTTTTGGCCTTTAATAAGACCAGCCTTTGTATAACGACTTGAACGCTTGCCGGCATAACGAAGTGTATTCACTTCAACTACTGTAACATTGTATAAGGCTTCGACTTCCTTCTTAATCTGGAGCTTATTAGCCTCTGGACGAACGATAAAGCCATAGCGACTCGCGTTCTTCTCAGTAATCTTAGATTGCTTCTCAGTAACCAATGGTTTAATGATAAATGCCATAATCTAAACCTCCTTATTATTTATTTAAGATTCCGTCAATAGCCTTAAGAGCACTTTCTGCAATTACAACAATATCTGCATTCAAAACTTTATACGTATTGAGAGATGTTGCTGTCATTACTTCAGTCCCTTGAATATTACGAGCGGACAAATATACGTTTTTATTAACTTCTGACAAAAGAACCAAAGTTTTCTTTCCTTCTACTTTTATATTTTTTGCAAAATTTACAAATTCTTTAGTCTTTGGAGCTTCAAAATTTAAGTCCTCAACTACAATTATAGCATTATCTTGAACTTTGTAAGATAAGGCAGATTTACGTGCAAGAACTTTTACTTTTTTATTTAATTTGAAGTCATAATTACGAGGTTTCGGACCAAAAACACGAGCACCACCAACTAATACAGGTGAATTAATATCACCACGACGTGCACCACCACCGCCTTTTTGGCGACCGAGCTTACGAGTAGAGCCACTTAATTCACTTCTTTCTTTCGTTTTGGCTGTTCCTTGACGCTGCGCAGCAAGATACTGCTTGACATCTAAATAAAGCACGTGATCGTTAGGCTCTATTCCAAAGATAGCCTCATTAAGAGTCACCTTCCTTCCAGTCTCCTGACCTTTAATATTTAAAACACTAACTTCCATTACTTTTTGATTAAAACGGTTGAACCATTACATCCAGCAACAGAACCCTTAACAAGAAGGAGATTGTGCTCTGGAATTACCTTTAACACCTGAAGATTTTGAGTAGTAACACGATCACCACCCATTTGACCACCCATGCGCATGCCCTTAAAAACCTTTGCAGGATAAGAACAAGCACCGATAGAACCCGGCTTACGAGCTCGGTCATCCTGACCGTGAGTACTCTGGCCTACACCACCGAAACCATGACGCTTAACGACACCCTGGAAACCTTTACCTTTAGAAGTACCTACTATATCTACAAATTTAGCGTCAGCGAAAAGCTCAACAGTAATTGTATCACCGAGGTTATGCTCCTCATCGAACTTGAACTCGGCCAAGTGCTTCTTTGGTGTTGTGCCTGCCTTCTTAAAGGTTCCCATCATTGGCTTAGAGGTACGATTCTCCTTAGCCTCTTCGAAACCCAACTGAAGTGCTTTGTAACCATCTTTTTCTTCTGTTTTTACTTGGGTTACAACACAAGGACCAGCTTCGATAACAGTGCACGGAACATTCTTACCGTCGGCACTGAAAACGGATGTCATTCCGATTTTTTTTCCAATTAATCCTGGCATTTCAATAAAAATTTATCAATTAATAATTTACTACTTTGAAATTAGACTTTGATCTCTACTTCTACACCTGAAGGCAATTCCAACTTCATCAATGCATCAACGGTCTTAGCAGTAGAACTATAAATGTCAATAAGACGTTTATAATCTGAAAGCTGAAACTGTTCACGAGCCTTCTTATTTACGAAAGTTGAACGGTTTACGGTGAATATACGTTTGTGAGTTGGCAATGGAATAGGACCACTAACGATTGCACCTGTAGTCTTTACGGCTTTCACAATCTTTTCAGCTGACTTATCAACCAACATGTGATCGTAAGACTTCAGCTTAATTCTAATTTTCTGACTCATACTTTTTAAATTATAAAATTGTTAGTAAATGAAGTAAAGAAGTACGTTGTTTAAGAGTCATACGCTAAACAACGCCTCTCAACTTTATAGTTTTCTCATTTAAAGGAGTTCTGCATGGCCATGAACTTCCTCAAGCACTTCCTTAGCTATGCTTGTTGAAAGTGCTGCGTGATGATCATACTCCATTGAAGAAGTAGCACGTCCAGAAGTAATAGTACGCAATGCTGTTACATAACCGAACATCTCTGCTAATGGAACCATTGCTTTAACGATACGTGCACCACTACGAGCTTCTTCCATACCTTGAACTAAACCACGACGTTTATTCAAGTCACCAATCACATCACCCATGTTTTCTTCTGGTGTAACAACCTCAACCTTCATGATAGGTTCCATCAAAACAGGACCTGCCTTCGGGCAAAGTACCTTGAAAGCTTGGTGTGCAACTAATTCGAATGACAACTGATCAGAGTCTACAGGGTGGAAGCTACCATCTGTTAATGTAACTTTCAAGCCTGTCATTGGGAAGCCACCAAGAACACCATTGCTTAAACAATCAGCGAAACCTTTCTGTACAGAAGGGATAAACTCCTTTGGTACGTTACCACCTTTAACTTCATTGATGAACTGCAAGTCACCTTCTGTGTAGTCTTCATCTTTCGGACCGATAGTTACATCAATACAAGCAAACTTACCACGACCACCAGATTGTTTCTTATATGTCTCACGGCTCTGTGCAGAACGAGTGATAGCCTCCTTATAGTTCACCTGAGGTTTACCTTGGTTACATTCAACCTTAAACTCACGTTTCAAACGGTCAATGATGATATCCAAGTGCAACTCACCCATACCTGAAATAATAGTCTGACCACTTTGCTCATCTGTACGAACAGTAAATGTTGGATCTTCTTCTGCAAGTTTAGCAAGACCATTATCCATCTTCGCAACATCTGCTTGGCTCTTTGGCTCAACAGCAATAGAAATCACAGTGTCAGGGAATGTCATTGACTCCAATACGATTGGTGCTTTCTCATCACAAAGCGTATCACCTGTACGGATATCTTTGAAACCTACACCTGCACCAATATCACCAGCATCAATAGATTCCATTGGAATTTCTTGCTTTGAATTCATTTGGAACAAACGACTGATGCGCTCACGCTTACCAGAACGTGGGTTATATACATAAGAACCAGCAACAACCTTACCTGAATAAACACGGAAGAACACAAGACGTCCCATGAAAGGATCGGTTGCAATCTTAAATGCGAGAGCCGATGTTGGAGCATCCTCTGAAGGCTTACGATCTTCTTCTTCATCTGTATCAGGATTCGTTCCAACGATAGCTTGCGTATCAACTGGTGAAGGAAGGAATGCACAAACATAATCCAATAGAGGCTGAACACCTTTATTCTTATAAGAAGATCCTAACAACATAGGACAGCACTCCATAGCAATACAGCCTTTACGAATAGCACGAAGCAACATTTCTTCACTGATTTCCTTACCCTCGAGATAAAGTTCCATCACTTCATCATCAAAGTTTGCTGCACCCTCTACAAGTTTCTCGCGCCATTCAGCAGCCTCATCAGCAAGCTCAGCAGGGATTTCTTCAACGTCGTATTCAGCACCCATGGTCTCATCGTGCCACAGGATAGCTTTCATTTTAATCAAATCGACAACACCTTTGAAGTTTTCTTCTGCGCCGATTGGAATCTGAATAGCGATAGGATTAGCCCCAAGGATATCCTTCATCTGCTGAACTGTCTCGAAGAAGTTAGCACCTGAGCGGTCCATCTTATTCACATAACCGATACGTGGCACGTTATACTTATCTGCCTGACGCCAAACAGTCTCAGACTGGGGCTGCACACCATCGGCAGCAGAATAGGTTGCAACAGCACCATCAAGTACACGTAGTGAACGTTCTACCTCGGCTGTAAAGTCAACGTGTCCCGGAGTATCAATCAAGTTGATTTTATATGATTTACCATCATAGTTCCAGTTACAAGTTGTTGCAGCCGAAGTAATTGTAATACCGCGTTCCTGCTCCTGGGCCATCCAGTCCATTGTAGCTGCACCATCATGCACCTCACCGATTTTATGCGTCTTACCTGTGTAGAACAAGATACGTTCTGAGGTAGTTGTTTTACCAGCATCGATGTGGGCCATGATACCGATGTTACGAGTCAAATGTAAATCGCGATTTGCCATTTTCTTTTTACCTTTATTAATTAGAATCTGAAATGAGCGAACGCACGGTTAGCCTCTGCCATACGATGCATATCTTCTTTACGCTTGAATGCACCACCCTGATTGTTGTATGCATCCATAATCTCAGCAGCAAGTTTCTCTGCCATTGACTTTCCTCCACGCTTACGTGCGAAAGCAATCAAATTCTTCATTGAAATACTTTCCTTGCGGTCTGGACGAATTTCAGTCGGAACCTGGAAAGTTGCACCACCAATTCGGCGGCTCTTTACCTCTACTTGAGGAGTAATATTATCCAAAGCTTGTTTCCAAATCTCAAGAGCTGGCTTCTCTTCTTTAGCCATCTTCTCTTTCACTGTATCAAGAGCTTTGTAGAAAATCTCGTATGAAATGGTCTTCTTACCATCATACATCAAATGGTTTACAAACTTAGAAACCTTCTGATCATTGTAAACTGGATCCGGAAGGATCACGCGTTTCTTTGGTTTTGCTTTTCTCATTTTGTTTTGAAAAATAAATTCTGCATGGGGTTGTCATTCATGTTCTTCAATATCCGCACTCGAATATTTACTCAACCTGCGTCCAACAATTCTCCAGCAAAACGTTTGAATAAAAAAAATCTTTAGCGCAGCAATTACTTCTTAGCTGCCTTTGGGCGTTTAGCACCATACTTAGAACGACGCTGTGTGCGGTTTGCAACACCAGCTGTATCAAGTGTTCCACGAACAATGTGATAACGTACACCAGGAAGGTCCTTAACACGACCACCACGAACAAGTACAATACTATGCTCCTGAAGGTTGTGACCTTCTCCAGGGATGTATGAGTTTACTTCCTTCTGGTTTGTCAAACGTACACGAGCAACCTTACGCATTGCTGAATTAGGCTTCTTAGGAGTCGTAGTGTAAACACGAACACAAACGCCACGACGCTGAGGACAATTATCCAAAGCTGGGGACTTACTCTTGTCTACGATGTCCTTTCTGCCCTTTCTTACTAATTGTGAAATAGTAGGCATAACTTAACTTTTTAATTTATATATTTATTTTATTTATTATCTACTTAGTACAGACAAGGCACACGCTCTCTTATGAAAGTGTACAATCCGCCCTGTCATTTCGGAGTGCAAAGGTACAAAGTTTCCATTAAATGACCTAATAATATGGAAACGAATAGCTTACGCAACATAAGTAATTAACAATAAATAACTATTTATTTATTATTTAACACTCATCATCCTACTCCAACGAGTGAATTTGCAATGATTACAAACAATACAATGCCTGTAATGACAACATACAACCAGTCTCGTTGAATGCCAAAATCCACCAATGAAAGCACAACGCGCATGATGGGTGTAAGCATTAAGACGACAACACTAAGCTGAACCCAACCTATTGGCGAGAAGGTTAAAACCGAATGAATAATCCCACTGAATGTAGTGTAACTGGGATCTCCACCATTTTTAAAGACCGAATAGTCTGGTAAACCCATTCCTGAAGATGAAACGATATACCAAATACCGCCTAACAACGCGATAACACAAGCCAAAAGAACTCCAATTCGCAAGGTATTGCCAATCAGAATATTCATATTATTCTTTGAATTTGAATTGTTTTCCATATCAGAACTTACCTATAATACCATTATATATCATATTTAAAGCCACTAACAAAATAGCAACAGCAAATATCTTTCTTAGGAGTTTAACATCCAAACGCTTCAAAAGTTTTGCTCCACTCATTGCTCCAGCCAACACACCTACCATAATAGGGAAGGCAATTCCTGGCTCTATATATCCTCGTTGCAGGTAAACTACAGCCGAAGTCACTGCGGTTACACCTATCATGAAGTTACTTGTCGTGGTACTAACCTTAAATGGCACCTTCATACAACTATCCATAGCCAACACTTTCAGCACTCCACTGCCAATACCCAATAGTCCTGACAAGGCACCAGCAAGTACCATCACCGCAAATCCACCTGGAACGTTCTTGAGTTCGTAGTTTTGAAGCTTCCCTTCTTTATTCGGATAACTGCCAAAGAGCTTCAATTTCATCGCCAACTTGCTTCCTTTCACGTCCACATAATCCGTCTTTTGTTTGAATTGCATAGCCACTGTGAGGAGTAACACGCCTCCAAAGATAATCGCAATGGCATTTGTTGGCATCCATAATGCCGCTGCTGCACCCAAGACTGCACCGAGACTGGTGGCTACTTCAAGGAACATTCCCAACCGAATATTGGTCATTCCTTCCTTAACATAAGCACTTGCCGACCCCGATGAAGTTGCTATCGACGCTACCAAGGCTGCACCGATGGCGTAATGAAAGTCTATTCCGAAACACAAGGTAAGCAGAGGAATGACTACAACGCCCCCTCCCAAACCGGTTAGCGAACCTAATAATCCTGCACAATAGGCTCCTAAAAACAATAAAATCGTGAAAACAATAATACTCATTGAGCTTTTTTATTTGCAAAATTAGGCAAAATGTTAGAAACCAAAGGGGTGTTTTCTATAAAAAAGGCTGCCAACGATAGAAATAATTGTCATCCATCAGTTCCTAAGCTATCAATGATTATAAACAAAAATGAGATGAATCACCGACTCATCTCATTCACTTATGGTTTTATTCAAAGTCATATTATCTTCTTTCTAAAGAAGAATTGCCAAGTTAAAGCAAGCATAAAAGGCTGCGATTACCCCTACTTTATGACTCCTTTTCCGGCACATTAAATGGTGTTGCCATGCGATCCATCTGCTCTGGAATCACAATCTTACCAAATTGTTGTTCGTACTTATAAATATTTTCTTGTAAAGCCTGCAACAAACGCTTGGCATGTTCGGGAGCCATTACTACGCGTGCACTCACCTCGGGCTTAGGCATTCCTGGCAACATCGTGGCGAAATCCAACACGAAGTCTGAGCTTGAATGAGTAATTAAGGCCAAGTTTGCATAAACACCTTTGGCGATTTCCGGTTTCAAATCTATTTGCAGGTTCTGCTGCTGATTGTTTTCATTTTCCATATATAATAATGTTTATAAAGGTTGTTAATTGAGTTATGGCAAAGATAAGAAAAAAAACTTGAAACCACAAGAAACATCTCATTTAAGAATAGATAACAAATATAGTCATATTTCAGCTCTATAAAACAAAACATCTTGCAAATCAGCAGCTTAACATCTCTATTTTATCACCTCGCAATTTGCATCAGATCACCACGCATTTTGATGCAAATCAGAGCGTGAGTTGAGTCAGGTTACAGCGCAATCTGCATCAAATTACACAGAACTTCTTGTGGAATATCAAAACAAGTTGAATAGTGTCCTCAGACTCATTAAACTATTGTATATCCCCACTGAATTCCGAGTGTCCCCGTCTTTTCCTTGTAAAGCCATAATTCATACAAATACCCGAATAAATAAAAAAGGGTACATCGGCGCCCCAATGTACCCAAACTTTGCGAAAAATAAATTTATTTTAGAAAGACTTTATTTAGGTAACATTACCTTTCCAGATTTGACGATAGCTTCTTTTGCTGCTTTCATTTCGTTACGCAGACTTTCAATCTGCTGACGAGCAGCATCTATCTTTGCCTTATAACCATCTTGTTCTTGAGCCATCTTGGTTTTATAACCTTCCTGCTCTTGAGTCATCTTGGTTTTATGAGCATCCTGCTCTTGAGCCAACTTAGCCTTTGCGTTATCAGCAGATTGCTTCATTTGATTTTTTACGGTTTCTATTTCCTGTGTCAATTGAGCAATCTTGTTCTTGAAACCATCTTGCTCCTTATCCATGGCAGCCTTGTTGCTTTCTTGAGATTGTGCAATTTTTGTCTTATAATTCTCCGTAGATTGACTCATCAGATTCTTACAATCCTCAGCAGATTTATTCATCTGCACCTTGTAATTCTCTATATCTTGAGTTAATTGCGCAATCTTTGCTTCACCTGCATTAAAATCATAAGTTACACCTTGAGGACCAACCTTGGCAAACACATGCTTCACATCTATAGAATCTTTGGGTGACAATGCAAAAGACATCGTTGTAGAGCAAGCCAACAACAACATTAATAATAATTTTTTCATATTCAACTATTTTTATTGATTAAATTATCTGTTCAGATATGATATATAATGAATAATGTGCAAAGTTAGTACTTTTTAATGAATTAACAAACTTTTTTGTATTTTTTTTAGCACATAAATCAAATGCCAGATAATTGAAAGAGACTAAATTAAACTGCCCCAAAAAGCTATTTCGCCTAACTTTCGGGGGTACAGCTTAAAATCAACTATTCAGAGATGGGGCGGACACTTAACCCATAAGACTTGGGGAAAGGCACACGAGGTCCTATACTCCATTGCTGTGGCACATGCCCCAATGCAACACCATTGTAACTTCTGCCATCTACTTCTAAAGTCCAGTAGCCAATATACTCCGACGTTAGTTGACCAATTCCAGCCGGCGAACCCATGTCGGACCACTGGTAAGGACTACCATCACGGGCTGTGGGAATAAAAGGCAAATATATAGAAGCATCATATGGAGGATAAAACTTGTTTTGGAATTCATCACGATCACCATCAACATAATTGCATTGGTTATATCCCCATCCAAAATCATGAGAAAAACCAGTAAAGGCATCGCCATCCGGAACTCTGAAGCCAACAGGACAGGGATCATAGATGGTCTTATCGACATGGGATGGTGTAGGGGAAATTCCTCCATTCATGAACCATACGTTGTCATAATTAAAAGTAGTTTCTCCATCCCCATATATATAGAATGTATCGGGATGTTTAATACTGTTAGGAATAGACATGCCGTCAACACCTGCACTAATTAAATCCTCTGTATAAGTTTTTTTATACATTCCAGGTAGGGCATCTTTACGACCAAACTGATAGACTGTACTATTTCCTTGGCGTACTTTGTGTGCAGCCTGTGAAATATCAAAATATCCTATCTGTTTGAAACCATTACCTGCAGCCTGTTCCACCTTGACCCTTACACTACGTTCACTCGAATAGGTCGTACCTTCCCACTTCGTATATTGCCAGCCTAAAGTTTCCGTAGTAAAATTAAAAATTTTGTTATCCCAGTTATAGCACTTAACGGTAGTGAGTACATCCTGTGGAGCGAACCATAACTGCCAAGACCACATAACTGTGCCCGAGGCATCCTTGACGGAAATGACAGCATTCCCGTTCTTAATCTTATCGGCGGGGACGTGAACATTGACAAAAGAATTCGCACCACTGCCAGTTACAGATAAGCCGTCCACAATATCACTTTTATCTGTCCATACAATACTGGCCTGCATTGCGGGCGCAGAAGCATTCTGTACGTTAATGTATGGCGTAGTGATATTGTGGTTTAGATGATCTTTGAAATTACTCAAGATATAGGTACCCGTATTGCTTGTCTTGTAAGAACTTGGATTATCGCTACCATTTTTGATTGCATTGCCATAAACAAGTGGAATGCTATAATAACCGGGCGCAGAAATAACTTAACAATTAGCTGTACTGCGACTCACCTTTCCTCCCTTTGTAGAAAGATCATAAGGTGCTGATGCGGTTCCTAAAGGCGTTGCTTTCTGAAGTGCTTCGTTACGCAGGGCAAGGAGATCTTTTACGTCCTTACGTACTGTGGCAACTCCGGCTTCTGCAGCATTAGGATCGCCATCGCCACTTTCCTTGCTGAGGTTGGTTAACCAATCCGGCTTCTCTTCCATAGAATAGTTATTATCTTTGTTTGCATCGTAACCGACGATCTTCCAAGCCACCGCCTGCTTCTCATGCGTTGCAGGGTCTTCACGGTAGCTCGTGATTTTGTAAGGTGCAGATGTGGTAGCATTGTAAACCATGGGGGAAGGCCATGGTCCCATTACATTGAATGTGTATTGCCAAGATGAGGTGATCTGACTAATCTTATAAGTACGTGTTGTCCCCGCTTTCCATTTTCCTTTAAGTGGAACTGTTATTGTGGTTCCATCAGTGAAATGGACATAGGCTGTCACGTGGCCGGTGAGTTCCTGTGATATCATATAGAACGTGTAGTTATCAGCGTTTTTACCCATAATAATTACATTAGGGTTTTGGCTGGTACTCACACTAACGCCAGAGAGAACCGCGTTACCACGCGTGGTATAGCCAGTGTGGTCCCATGCTGCGCCTGTACCATCTAATTCCTTAGAAAGCACATACTTACTTTTCAGCAACACACCCTGCAACTCTACACGGTCAATTGTCTTATTCCAAGAAAGGTTCTGGCCTACAGCAAAACGGATACCCGTGAGAGCGTGGCGAAAGTTGAGGTTTGTCTCCGGCGGAACACCTAATGTAGCATATCTCACATTACCAGAACAAGCAGTCATCAAGTCTACTTCTTTCATTACATCAGTTTCCACCTCGAACTCAACACTTGGACTACCTGACGCAGCGGTGTTGTTTACTGTCATCTTTGAGTAGCTCTCTACATTCGGATAAACTGCAAAGAAGCGGGCATAGGGCTGTGCGAATGTCCAGAGAATGGGCGAATAGAGCTCACCTGTCTTTTTCGTCTTCTCAGCATGAAACCACTCGGGAGTAGTAAGAATGCTCGTAGGCCCTACTCCACAAATACCCGAAGCAGAAAAATCACCAAGCGTAGCATCCGTAATGATGTTAGCACGTGTGCGGGTATCTGCCTTAACGGGGTTAACACCCTCGACAGTAGTTTCAATCAGACATACATCAATATTACGATTGTAGCGTGCAGCGAGTTTCCTACCTGCAAGATCACTGCTGCCAAGGCCGGGGGTAATGGCACCACGCGTTTGTGCACCACGGCTAATTGCACTCTCCTGTACATTATTTACATTGAAGTGTACCAAAGTACCATTATTTTGATTAGATGTCAAATCATCGTCAGCACACGAAGTGACTGACAAAATAAAACTACACATCAATAATGGCGAAAGTGCATTGTGGAAAATGCTCTTCTTCATATTGTTTCCTGTTTTATGAATATTTCCTTAATTATGCTCTCATCTCATTTAGCCTTCCAAGTTGTCGTCATCGCCTCCATCTTCTTCCTGACTATCGATAACGTGGATTTCACCTTGATGACCTGGAACGCCACCACCGCCAGGCTGTACTGCCGGACTTGCAGCTAATAAATAGTTGTCTTCATCAATACTTAAAGCTCAAGAGACAGGCTTTAAGTATTCCTGCTTTGATTTTTTGTTCATCATTTGCTCATAAATTTATTTAGAAAGTTTTGTTATAATACTATCATACAGAGAAAGTATATCCCTAATTATAGTTTTCATGTACAAAATGAATAGATAGAAAGCAAAGGAATTACAGAAAATCCTTTGCTTAAAGATGTTGAGTCTATATACTCACGTATATATACGGGAGTAAGAAAAAAGAAGAATAATCTTAAATACGTGGATGCAATTTGAAGCTACCAGAACAAAAAACTTCTTGCAGCCTCTCTCTTTATAAATTACACGCGCAAAACTTTGGCTGATATTAGAGGTAAAGAGAGGGTATGTAGTGTGTGTGTGTTATATTTGAATTGACAAAATAAAAGAGCATAAAAAATACAAACAAATAAAAAAAATATTTGTTCGAGCACTGCCATATTATCATTTATTTCAAAAAACATTCTCACACTTAACTTTGGGTGCAAAGTTAATATAAAAAAATCAGAATAGCAAAAAGAAAGAAACTTAAAATCAAAATGAGCAGAAAACAGATAAGCCCACATTAGTAGTAAAACTACCAACGTGGACTTATTCGTCTATATTACGGAGTGAAATCTACAAATAGACTTCGTGCGTGTCACAGCTTACTTGAAATTATACATTATTCCAAGGTTAAGGTTGTTTGTAAACGTACCATTCGTTGTGAAAGGTAAGCTGTAAGGGTATCTTCCTTTAGGCATGCGGTAAACCGTATTGCTGAAGAATACCGAGAAGTTACGACTAATGTTGTAGCCGACCTGACCACCGACATTAAAGCCTCCCGTCAGTCCTCCCTTACCCATGACAAGACTTGGACCGGCAATGAGATAAACATTCCAACGACGTGCAGGATTAAAACCTGCAAGGGCATTGAATGCATTGAGCTGATAGTCAAGCGACAGCAAGAAATTATTATAATGCTCAGCAGTAGAATTCGTGTTCCCGGGAAGAACGATCTTTTCGCGCATTCCCTCTCCCTGTAAACGAATAGCATGAAGAGTTGAGAAATTATAACCTGCAAACAGCATTGCATTCTTTAAGAAATCACTCTTTTGTTCTGTCAACTTCCATCTCCAAACAGTAGTGTTCCAACCTAAGCCACCACCTACGAAGAAGCCTTGCAAAGGCAAATTATGGTACTGCTCGTCAGAGACTTTTTCGTCATAAAGACGATAATATTTACTACGCATCAACACAGACACCCCTACATTGAGACTGAACTGGTTGTGACGATTATCATCGTCGGCAGACAGTTTGATTGGTGTGAAAGTTGGCTCAAGTGTCAAACGAAGATCATTGGTCAGTTTAGCCCAAAGTTGTCCACCGAAACGATAAGAATGATAATTACCTTCGAAACTATTGATAAAACCGACATTGGTCTTCTTCGCATGGCCAATTTCATAACCTGCAAAGACATTGAAACCAAAGGGTGCATCCCAATTATACTGATGAACGAAACCTAAAGGATTGATCAGTAAATCAAACAAGGCACCACGAGAACCGAAAAGATAGGTGATACGGTCGTTGCCATAGGCCCCTTCATTCCAGTTGGCATTAGTTACATGTACACCACTGCGTACACCAACAGCGGAATTAGCCCAACAACCCACAAGGAACTTCGAATCGAAACCGGTTGTCTTAAACCCACTTAACGGCGTTTTGCCCATCAAAGTCGGCCCAAAACTATATTCGAAGAAGAATGGACGACGTATCGGATCTTCAGCATCATCACGAATGATGAAATTGCGGAATGCATCGAAAGAATACATTACACCAATATTCAAGTTATTGGTATAAGTTCCATCACGTGTATAGACAAGGCTCGTGGGATAATGATGTTTATTCATCCTATAAACGGTATGACTATAGAAGAGTGACATATCATGAGTCAAATTATAGGTAATCATACCACCAACATTCGCAGCCAACTTCGTACCTCCATCTCCCATAACAAGTGTCGGACCACCATAAAGATAAACATTCCAACGATTTATTGGGTTATAACCTGCCATATAATTATACAGATTAAACTGATAGTCGAATGAAAGAAGATAGTTGTTTGGCTTCAAATCTGTAAGACTATTTGTTCCAGGGAATGCAATCTTTTCTCGCATCCACTCACTTTGAAGACGAACTCCGTGAAGTTCATTGAAATGGTAACCACCAAATATGGTTGCATTCTTCATCACACCATGTTGATGGCCAGAGAAACGCCAATCCCAGACAGTGTTGCTCCATCCCATGCCTACACCAAGGAAATATCCCTTCTTCGGTGTATTCTGAACTTCATCGTTTGTAACATCTGCATAATTACGCTCTTCTTGACGTTTAAAGAGAACAGCAAGGCCCGCCTTGAGTGCATATTCGTTGTAGTTGTAACCATTAACACCTTTAAGTCTTACGGATGAGTACATCGGTTCGAGTGTTAAACGGAGACCGTTAGCAAGGCGTGCCCATAACTGAACGCCAGCACGATAGGCATCATAATTTCCTTCATAAGAGCCTATAAATGAAGCCAGAGTACGTTTACCATGACCGAACTCATAACCACCAATAAGATTAAAACCAAAAGGCTGTTCCCAATTATAATCTTTTACAAATCCAAAAGGATTAACCATAAGGTCAGCGGTAACTCCACGAGTTCCAACCAACAACTTTGTAGGATTATTATCATATTGATCTGACTGCCAATCAGCATTGGTGACGTGGATACCTCCTCTAAGGGCAAAAGCTGAAGAGAACCACCAACCGACAGAAGCGTTCGCATCAAAACCACGAGAATTACGCATGCTCAATGGTATACGTCCTAAATAAGCAGGTCCAAAACCATATTCAAAAAAGAGACGACGTTGTGAAGCTGCCTCAAAAATATTATTATTACGATCAAAATCATAAATCAGACCAACATTCAAGTTATTGGTGAAAGTCCCATCCCGAGTATAAACCAGACTTGTTGGGTAATGATGCTTACCCATACGATAAACTGTATGGCTATAGAAAAGCGACACTTGTGGCGTTATATTGTAGGTAATCATACCACCAAAATTAGCTGCCATTTTTGTACCACCATCACCAAGGACAAGAGTCGGGCCACCATAGAGATAAGCATTCCAACGACATGCAGGATTATACCCTGCCATAGCATTGTAAAGATTAAACTGATAATCAAGAGAGACAAGGTAGTTGTTAAACTTCAAATCCGTAAGACTTACAGCACCAGGGTATGCAATCTTCTCGCGCATCCATTCCCCTTGCAAACGGACTCCATGCAATTCATTGAAATGATAACCTCCAAAAAGGGTTGAGTTCTTTAATACTCCATGTTGGTGTCCGGTGAAACGCCAATCCCAAACCGTGTTACTCCAACCTGCGCCCAAACCTAAGAAGAAGCCGCTCTCTGTTATATTACGGACTGAGTCTTCAGGGACGTCCGGATAATTACGTTCCTGCTGACGCTTAAATGTGACAGCTACACCCGCTTTGAGTGCATACTCATTATAATTATAACCATTCAAACCTTTCTGACGAACTGCAGAGTACATTGGTTCAAGAGTGAAACGAAGACCATTAGCAAGGCGTGCCCATAGCTGAACTCCAGCACGATAGGCGGCATAATTTCCTTCATAAGAACCTGTAAAAGAGGCAACTGTCCGTTTTGCATGTCCGAACTCGTATCCACCAACAAGATTGAAACCAAAAGGCTGCTCCCAGTTATAGTCTTTAACAAAACCAAAAGGATTTATAAGAAGATCGGTTGCCAAGCCTCGAGTTCCAAGTAATAATTTCGTAGGTTCATTAGCATAAATACTGTGCTGCCAATCAGCATTCGTCACATGAACACCCGCTCTCAAAGCAAAAGCAGAAGAGAACCACCACCCGACAGATGCATTTGCATCAAAACCACGTGTATCGCGAAGACTTAGTGAGGTGCGACCAAGGTAACTGGGAGCAAAAGCATATTCAAAGAAGAAACGATGCTGCAAGGCTGCTTCAAAAATATTATTATCATGATTAATGTTATAAATAACACCAACATTCAAATTATTTGAGAATATTCCGTCACGAGAATACACCATATGATGTGGATAACGATCCTTAGGCATACGATATACAGTATGGCTATAGAAGAGGGACAGATCACGCGATAAATTATATGTAAGCATTCCTCCTGCATTTGCAGCAAAAGCAGCTCCGCCATCACCCAACAAAAGTGTAGGACCGGCATACACATAAACATTCCAACGGCGGAGTGGATCATAGCCAGCCATTGCATTGAATAAGTTTATCTGATAATCTGTAGAAAGAAGGAAATTATTATAATTAAACTTACCTATACTATTGCCGACCCCATTAAAGAAAGCTTGAGCCTCTTTCATCCATTCTCCTTGTAAGCGTACACCATGAATGGCATTAAAGTGATAACCACCAAAAAGAGTCGTATTCTTAAGAAAATCATGCTGATAACCAGTAAAGCGCCAATCCCATACCGTATTATTCCAACCAAGACCTAAACCAAGGAAGAAACCACGCTGCGGTATATTTTGCACCGAATCCTCAGCGACATCTTGATAATTACGAATAGCCTTATCCCGGAACAACAACGAAAGACCCATTTTAACAGCATATTCATCATAACGCTCGCGGTCAAGATTGCCATCGTAATGCTCGGTCTGCATATAAGTAGGCTCTAAGGTAAGTCGGAGATCATTGGTAAGCTTCATCCAAAACTGCCCACCCAAACGAAATGCTGAATAATTACCTTCGTATGAGCTACCTAAACCTATCATAGCCTTCTTCATAGCTCCAAACTCATAACCGGCAAGGAGATTCATTCCAAATGGTGTATCCCAATTATATTGTCGTTTAAAGCCAAACGGATTAAAAAGAAAATCGAAATTCACTCCACGTGTACCGATAAGGAGCTTAGCTGGATTACTACCAAAAGAGTTAGCACTCCAATCGCCATTTGTGACATGAATACCAGTACGAATACCAGCTGCAGGAGCTAACCACCAACCAACAGCTGCCAAGGCATCAAAGCCACGCGTATTACGCCAATTCAGATGATCAGATTTTCCCACATACATCGGGCCGAAGCTATAGTCGAAAAACATCGGATAACGAAGATGCTTCAACTGACCATTATCAAGGAGATAACGCTGATGATTATCAAATCGCTTCCAAAACACACCAACATGTGCTAAATCTGAAAGCTGCTTCGCAAAATTCCATTGATAAGCGAAATTTACGCCATAACTGAAATCAGGATCACTATAACCAGGGTTATCCAGCAGATTAAGTTTCTTTGTTGCCACCTTAAAATAAGGTTCTAAAGCTACAGAAGCATAAGGACTGGCAAAGAACTTAAACTGAACACCAACATGACCATCAACAGCTGTACCCGAAGTACTCGCACCGACAGAGGTCATATCAGGATTATTCCAAGAATGGAGATTAGCCGTCTGTACACCAAAGCCCAAAATCCCAGAGACACTGAAAGGACGCTCTGGCCGATACCCCATGAGGTAATTGCTGAAATTATAAATGAAATCTACATAACCACCATAGGAATTAAACTGGTTGGTATTGAAAACCGTAGATGAAGCATGTGAATAAGCCCACGATTTCTCTAATCCTAAACGGAAAGAAACCATTGGACTAACTGTTTTTCCTGCAGCAAGACGGAAACTAAAGGTTGGCGTAAAAGATGCAGCTTTAGTGTTGGAATAGAATCCACTAATACCAGCACCTACATTAATAAAGGCATTTCCCCAGAAAGGTGTAGGTACATAGCTATCGCCTTTGAAGCGATGACGACCATCTAATACATAATTTAACGCATTGAAATTCTTTTGCCGAGGAGCACCATAATACGCTGTATCCTGCTTTTGGGCTATGATAGAATCAGGCATTGCTGCTTCCAAGTCACTCAAATCGCGTGCCACTGTATCAGGTTCCTGCACATCGTGACATGCAGAAAGGTGTGTTGTTACCCTTGTAGCAGGACATAATATAGCTCCACTACACACCATATATGTTAATACAGATAACAGTAACAAAAATATTCTTTTCATCTTTCTTTCTGTTTTATCTTTTTATTTGGCTTCCTCAGCCTTCTTATCATCGTCATTAACAGACTGCGTAATATACTTGAAACGCTTCCTATATACAGGAATATCTTCTTCTTTATAAGGATAACGTTTGCGTAAATCATCATTTACACTTGCATCAGTTGCATAATACTTTTTGAATGAAGGTTCCAAATCAAAGCTATGCTGAAAGTAAGCCAAGAAATCTGGACAATCTATAGCCTGAAGCTTCAAAGCCAAATCTGCACCATACTTATTTATCAAATCCGTCATGGTGGCATTCTCCATATCTGGATCATTCGCTGTAATAACACCCTTGAGATACCATTTCTTCGCAAGATTATCGGGCAGAGAATCAATCAAAGGCTCAACCTGCTTATAGGTATATCCCAATTCGGGAGCCAATTCTGTACTCAAAACAGCCCGGTTGACAGGATTGGTCTGCATCACATAGTCAAGAGCCTTCTGTGCCCGTTCTTCTTCTGCTGCAGTTTTATTCTGCTTGAAGAACAATGTTTGCAAATCTATTATCATTTTCAACTCATGGAACTTCCCTGTATCGGGCAACTTATTAGCCAAGAATGCAGCCTCTCCCATTTTACGCTTACGCAAATACATCAATGCTTGGTTGGCAACAATTTCCTTATAGTTGACAGTATAATTATAGGAATTATCAAAAGCTATTGGTCGTGAAACTTCTATACCAGCCTGCATATCAACAAAAGGTGATAACACACTAAGATTTACAGAGTCAGCATCGAGCATATAGCAAGCCACACGATTGGCAATATAAGCTGCAAACGGACTATACTTTGCAGTTTTTCGTACCATATTCTGACGATAAGCACGGAAGACAAGTTTTCGAACTTCAGCTGAATCCTTGATTTGTTTCAATAAATTGTAATAGTCACCATTTGAGAACACTTCCGGCCCATTCTCTACATAACGTGGATCATTATAATAAGTCCAGACCGTTTCAACAGGATCAAGGATTTTGTTCCTACGAATAGTATATGTACTCCTAATCTTACGCTGGTTCTCCATAATGCGTTGAACAAGAGGATTACTAATCATCATACGACCAAGGCCCGCTTTGTCTCCTGCCTGACCATACTTCCGCAGTTCATCAGCTTCACTTTTCTGTCCATGAGCAAGTAGAGAATCTGCAACATCATCCCATGTGAAAACACGAGGAGCCTTGATAATCAAATTCGCGGTATTGATTTGCGACCCTACAATATTCAAGACTCTACGTGCACGACGAGCAGCCAAATCCTTATTAAACTGATAGCCACCTTCTGGGGAAGCACCACCCTGGATAGTAAAACTAACAAGAGAACGGCCGTACGAACGTAGTTCACGAACCAACATGTCAAGTGTCTGTCTGTTTATTGTATCTGGAGTAAGTTCGTCTCGAGCTACAATAAAATATAATTGCAACTCTCTCGGGACTTCCTGTAAACGAGCTCTAACTTGTTCAAAAAAACGAGGGCCAAGATCCATGTCAACCTTTGCCGTATTCAAATCTAACATTTTCCATGGCTTTCGGCTATTTGAAGTTCCCTCCTTTAACTCCTTATAATAAACATGTGTATAATCTTCGAGACTTAAAGTTCCCACCCATTTATAACTCTTATCAGGATCAGGCTTAGGATAAGTTATCTCCCAATCCATTTTTACTGGTTGAGTACTTAAAACCGGGTTATACCTATAAAAAGAATGAAGAGAATCATTCCTATTATAATCATAACTCTTACGACGAATTTGATTGTTATGATATTGAAAACCTTCCAACACTACAGGTTCCAAGTATTGCACCGTGTCCTTAGATTCAATATCTAAAGCTGCCGGCTGGAAAATCAAACGTGAATGCTTAGTAGTATACTCTTCGGGTAGACCAATAGAAACATTCCAATGTAAATTTGGTCCATCATCTAACGGAGCCTGCTCTACGAAATTTACTCCTTTACGCTTTGCATAGACACTGGTACCTTGCAGCATAATAGCATCATCTGCGCCTGAGGCAAACACTATATCGTAATTCAATTGTGTGCCTTTGATCTCAACAAGTTTCACCTGCCCGCCATTCGTCACAAGCAAAGCGCCATTTGCAGACACATCAGCTTCAAAATGGCCTTCATAGTCAGGAGTTACCACATCACTACTCTTGATATTGACCACCCCCCCAAGCTCTTGACTCTTCGTACGATAAAGATTGGCTTGTGCACGTGCCTCTTTCTTATTATCAAAGATATAGACAGGAACAGACAAGGGTTCCTTCCCATTTTTTTTACTATCCAAAGTACGCATCGACTTCGACACATTACCCGTGATATGTATCACCTGTGCATGCCCTTCAACAGCAAACAGGAAGGTAAACATCAGAATATATATGTATTTGATAAATGCTTTCATTTTACAATTCATTATATTTATTACCATATTGTATAAGAAAGAGAGATACCTATCTTTGTTGGCAAAATGTGCAATGACTTAAATCCGTCTTTTGTCAAACCTGAACCATCGTTGAGTTCTATCAACTGCCCATCCATGTGCGTTTTCGTGTGACTTGTCCCTACAAGTCCCACTCCCGCATGCGCATCAATTGACCATTTGTTAGACAAAGCAAAAACATAACCGAAAGTAAGTCCTGCTCCCAAAGCATAACCGTCATAACGCACACCTTTATGAATAACGTTATAATCGGCAGCCAAAAGGCCCACACCTACATAGTGATGATAAAGCGGACGACCACCAAAATAATAACGATACTCTGGCTGTACACCAAACACCTTCATATTGTCATGGATATAGGGATTATGATTACCAAAGACCGTCAGTCCTAAGGTTGAGCGGTTACCAATAGTCATCTCTGCACCAAAGTTATAGGTCTGTGTCGCCAACATCATTAAGTCGGTGTTAACACTCAGCTTTTGTGCATGGGCAATGCATGTTCCCAAAGCCATGATGAAAATCAAAAATATCTTTTTCATTTCTTATATAGCCTTACTTATGCGTATTTTCTCTTTTTATAAAATCCAAGTAATCGAGGTATAAACAGATCTGTTCTATCCACGATAATGCCACAATACAAAAGACTACTCTTTAGTAGATTGTTATCAACTACTTTCTGTAAAGCTATATGAGCAGTATCATTCTTTTGTATAGTAGAATCTATTCCCAATGTGTCAATCGGCTGCGTAGTATGTACCGTATCGCCCGAATGTATGGTTCTTATTGTATCGACTTCATGGACCTCTTTTATCGTATCAGCAGGATGTATTGCAGCTACAGAATCCCGGAGCTGTGTAGGCTGAGCCATATTAGCAGGCAAAGAGGTATCTTTTATTTCTGCAGATGATTTTTTCTTTTTATTACGCTTCTTTTTCTTCTTCGAATTATTTTCATTCGTTCCCTCAGGAGCAATCTTACCTGCTGAACTTGAAGAAACAACCTTATCGGCATTGTTTATCGGAGCAGAGCTGTCTGTTGTATTCGACGGTGCAACTGTTTTAGTTGTATCAACAGTTGTAGTTCCTCCCACCGAGTCAACAGGAACCGAAGTCTCTGTCGAATCTGAAACCAAGGATGTATTTATAGTATCATTCGTAAGAACCACATTAGATGTATCTGCAGATAAAGCGGGCATAACAGAATCTGTAACTGAGACAGAATCATCCTGAGAAGAAGACTTACTATCAAGTTTGCTCTTGAGTTTCAATTTCTTCCGCTCCTGTTCAGCAGCAATTCTCACAGTTCTCAAAGAATCTTGGATATAACGTTTTTCATTTTCCAAGCGCTGTTGTTCAAAACGTTTCTCATAATCAAGTTCCTGTAAAGAATCACGACGTATCTTTAGTGCAACACGATTTGCCTCGTTAACACTATCACGACGCAACTTTATTGAAGCTTGTGCTATACGGTAATCATTATCCACCATAATGCGCTTCTTATACTTATTAGCCACTTTTGGACCAAAATGATAAATCAGTGAAGCACGAATCACATCCGTAGATGCGGCATAAATCAATGGCTGGAATGTCAGTTTATAGTCATTCTCAGGCTTTGTTGTTACATATTCATAACGATTGCCATTGAGGACACGCTCATATTCCTTGAATTTTGCAAACACAACACCACCATTCAAGCCTAAATCAAGGTCAAGGCGACTACCATTCATATAACCATAGAGCTGATGAACATAACCAAACATCAACCCTCCAAAGAGTGAATTACCTTTGCGTCCTATAGCATTGAGTTTGATATCGAAATTATTTGCACCTGCATAGACACCCCAATAAAACACACTTGTGGGCTTCTTGCCATGCCAATACTTTCTCAATTGCACCCGACCATCATACAAATCATAAACATGATAAGGCGTTTCCTTGCTTTGTTCCTTCCAATTCAAGCGTCCCTGCACACCGACTGTCCATTTACTCCAGTTCTTGTTACCTAACGTAAATTCTACTCCTACATTCGGAGTCAAGGCCAGCCAATCCACGGTATTGGTTCTGATGTTGAATCTTTGCCCGAATGTCAGCGTATCTACCTTGTTGTAGTACAGCTGTTGTGCACTTGCTGATGCTACAAAACAAATCTGCACCAACAGGCACACTGCCCATCTACATACTTTAGAATGATTCATAACTATCTATAAAATCGTTATCACTTTACTTTTTCCGTACTTTGCATACCCAACAATTGCTTTGCATAACTATCTTCAGGATCCAATTTAGCAATTTTCTCTGCATAACTCACCGCTTGAGCCATCACCTTCTTGGTGTAGTAATAATAGGAAAGTTGCTTATAACACTCTATCAGATAGTCTTTATCACCATTATTTTTCTCAAGCAATTCTGCTGCCTGTTGATAGTAAGGCTTGGCCAATCCACGTGCACACTTAGGGTCCATCAGTGCATTAGCCTTCGCTCTCCAATAATAACCCACATAGCTATCGGGCTTTAGCCGCGCCACTTCTGCAAAGACATTCTCAGCTTGCTTCAAGGATTTGAGGCAGTCCTCACTCATCTGATTGTCATTTTGATTGTCCGTCGCCTTACGCCAATAGAGTAAGCCCAATTGGAACAAATCGCGTGAACGATCGTAAGAAGAATCTTTTATATTTGCTAAATCATCACGTGTATATTTAATTGCGTTGTCGTAGTCGCCAATCTTCGCATAGGCATTAGCAATGTCTTTATCTATTCTCGGAACATCTTTTGCTAATGCACGCGCTTGTTCAAACTTCTGAATTGCTTCCGGTGTACGCTTCAAGCCATTGAGCACATAACCATAATATAAATAGTCGGTATAGCGTATCTTGGCAGAATCGGTATTCATATCCATCAATTCCTTTGCATTCTCCAAAGCCGTATCGAAATGCTCCAAATCGGTATTACAATACAGCATCAAACGCACAAGGTCTGTATTATGTTGATACACCTCACTTCCCTTTGTTGCGATATCAAGCGCCTTCTCGTAATTTCCAGAGAGAAGCACAGACTGCGCATAGTGAACCAATTCTTTTTCAGGCAACTTGCTTATGTCTTGCTTTTCAAACGATGCAATGGCTGCATCATATTGTTGTGCTCCATAATAGAGATCACCTATCCGCCCATCAATAGAAATATCTGGACGCAACTGCTTAATGAATTCCAGTTTACGTATAGCCTCTGGCATATCGGTGAGCTTCACGAGTTCAGCATATTTGAAATAAGCTTCCGGGTCATGGCGATCGAAATACATGGCACGATTATAATAATATTTAGCAGAATCGGTTTGTCCTTTTGCTTGCGCAATATCCCCACCAAGAATAATTGATTGTACAGTAATCTTGTAACATTGCTTTGCCTTGTTAAAATATTTCTCTGCCTCATCAATTTTTCCAGCCTGCAAATATGCTGAACCGATAGCTGCAATCATATCTGTATTTTTCTTATCCGATTTGATTGCACTTGCTGCATATGATTGAGCCAAGTCTGAATTCGTCTCTATCAACTTTACCATTTCTTCAATATTCCCTTTTTGCATTGGATTTTGAGCGAAAGAAGATGAGATTGCTACCCAAAGAATAACACCTAATAATTTAATTTTACACATAGTTATAGAATTAACTGTGTTACACAACACAATAAAAGAATTCTTTGTTTTGATTTTATATATAAATCGCTGCAAAGTTAACATATTTTTTTTGCAAATAAACAGCGATTCAAGAAGAAACACTAAATTGTTATCGTTTATTAACATTATGATCTGTATTAAAGAAAGAAATACAAAGAATAAATAAAGCCACTCTACCAATAAAATGATAAAGTGGCTCTTTCCATGGATCTTCATTCTATGAATAGATGAAGAAGCGAAACTTACAAATTCTTCATCATTCCCCTACTTCTCCAACTACTGATAGTGGCCCACTTTACCTTCGCGATAGCTTCTTATACTGCAGTTATCGGTCATAATCTGCTGGTCTTAGACTTGTTGTATTTAACGTGAGTTCGATGAATTATAAGTGTCTATAGATTTGGTGATTAGCGAAATTTGTTTGTAATTTTAAGGTGTTGATATACAAATAATTACAAACAAAAATCGCTATGATCACCGAGGACAAAATTACTGAAATATTTTGTATGGCAGACGACTTCTGCAAGTTTTTTGATGCAATGACAGTAAAATATACGCTAAAACCTACCGGAAAAAGAAAATATCATCGAAGTTCCACGATGTCAAAGGCAGAAGTTATGCTGATAATGATCCTTTTCCACGATTCTGGTTATCGTTGCTTCAAACATTTCTATCTTGAAAAAGTATGCAAGCATCTTCGCCATCTGTTTCCAAAAGTTGTTTCTTATAACCGTATAGTAGAATTGGAAAGGGATGTAGTTATACCCTTAACCTTGTTTATCAAGAAGGTCCTCTTGGGGAAATGCACGGGTATAAGCTTTGTTGACAATACACCATTGCGTGTCTGCAAAAACCAGAGAATACATATTCACAAAGTTTTCAAAGGCATAGCCCAAAGAGGAAAATGCTCTATGGGTTGGTTCTTTGATTTCAAATTGCATTTGATTTGCAATGAGAAAGGAGAGCTTCTCAACTTTATGATAACGCCGGGAGATGTTGATGACCGTAAGCCTTTGGAGTACAAAGCATTCATAGATTTTATATATGGTAAGCTATTCGGTGACAAGGGGTACATCGGCAAGAACCTCTTTCAAAAGGCTTTTCGTTGACGGAATACAGCTTATTACTAAGCTGAAAAGTAACATGAAAGGAACTTTAATAAGTATTTCAGACAGGCTTTTACTCAGAAAAAGAGCCATTATAGAAACGGTGAATGATGAACTTAAGAACATTGCGCAGGTGGAACACTCCAGATATAGATGCTTTGACAATTTCATCGTCAACTTATTAGGGGCAATTGCTGCCTATTGTCTGTTTCCAAAGAAGCCGTGCATCAATCTGCAAAGGACTATTGATACACAGCTTGCTTTGTTCTGAATTCGTCGAACTCACGTTATTTAGTAGATAATTCTTTATCTCTATATGTTATCGCCTTGCAATCTGCATCAAATCACCACGCATTTTGACTCAAATCAGGGCGTGAGTTGAGTCAGATTACCCGATGATATGACTTGAGTTACGCGCAAGGGGCATACATGCCCCTACCTTATCATGAAGAACATGAAACAAAATCAGAAATAGAAAAAGAGGAAACAAAAAAGGCTGCGACATTTCTGCCACAGCCTTATATAGGGTCAAGAATATAATCTTTTATTCTGTAACGACCTCACGCTCTGTGAAGTCGAGCACATTCTTGCGATTGGCCTGCATGCGCTCATATTCTTCTTTAGAACCTACGACAAGTTTATCCCACTGGCGGAGTCCCGTACCTGCAGGGATTAAGTGACCGCAGATAACGTTCTCTTTCATGCCTTCGAGGCGATCTTGTTTACCACGGATAGCTGCTTCGTTGAGCACCTTCGTAGTTTCCTGGAATGAAGCTGCACTCATGAAGCTCTTTGTTGCAAGGGCTGCACGTGTGATACCTTGGAGAATCTGAGTAGATGTTGCTGCAACAGCATCACGAACCTGCACAGGTTTCAAGTCACGACGCTTCAATGATGAGTTCTCATCACGGAGCTTACGTGCTGAAATGATTTGTCCTGGCTTCAAAACTTCAGAGTCTCCGGCGTCAACGACAACCTTCTTACCCCATATACGGTCGTTTTCTTCAGCGAAATCAAGCTTATCAACCATCTCCTGTTCAAGGAAAGAAGTATCTCCTGGGTCATCAATGCGCACCTTACGCATCATCTGGCGGACGATAATCTCAAAGTGCTTGTCATTGATTTTCACACCTTGGAGACGATAAACGTCCTGTACCTCGTTGACAATATATTCTTGAACGGCCGTTGGACCCTTGATAGCAAGGATGTCACTTGGCGTGATTACACCATCAGAAAGTGGCGTACCAGCGCGTACAGCATCATGTTCTTGTACAAGAATCTGCTTAGACAAAGAGACGAGATATTTCTTTTGGTCACCAGTTTTAGAGGTAACGATGATCTCACGATTACCACGTTTCACCTTACCCATAGTCACCTCACCATCAATTTCAGAAACAACGGCAGGGTTAGATGGGTTGCGTGCTTCAAAGAGCTCGGTCACACGAGGAAGACCACCCGTGATATCTCCAGCACCACCTACGGCACGTGGAATCTTAACGAGGGTTGTACCTGTATTGACTTTTGCACCATCTTCAACAACAACGTGACCGCCTACAGGGAAGTTATAAGTACCAACCACTTCACCATCTGCACCGATAATATCGCAAGTTGGGACTTTAGACTTGTCCTTAGAGTCTGTGATAATCTTCTCAGTAAGACCTGTAGTATCGTCAGTTTCAGCATGGAAGGTAACACCTTCTACAACATCATGGAACTTCAACGTACCTGCATATTCAGACACAATGACTGCATTGAATGGGTCCCACTTAGCAATAAGGTCTCCCGGTTTAACGCGATTACCTTGTTTAAAGTAAAGAGATGAACCATAAGGAACGTTGAGTGTACTGAGCACGATCTCTGTATTAGGATCTACAAAGCGTATTTCGGCCAAACGACTCACTACCATCTGGCAGTCTTTATCATCGTCGTCTTTGAACGGAACCGTACGGAGTTCGTCGAATTCGACCTTAGCTTCGTTCTTCGCTACAATGCTTGCATTGGCTGCAGCATTACCAGCGACACCACCAGCGTGGAATGTTCGAAGAGTCAACTGAGTACCAGGCTCACCAATTGCCTGTGCAGCAATAACGCCGGCAGCCTCACCAAGTTGAACCATACGGGCTGTAGCAAGGTTTCGACCATAACACTTCATACATACGCCATGCTTGCTTTCACAAGTTAATACGGAACGAATCTCGACCATCTCTATAGGAGATTCATCGATAATCTTAGCCTTAGCTTCGTTGATTTCCTCACCTGCTCTGACGATAACTTCACCCGTTGTAGGATGGATTACATCGTGAACAGAGACACGACCAAGGATGCGTTCATAGAGAGAAGAAATGATTTCGTCTCCATTCTTCAATGCACGACATTCAAGACCACGCAGTGTTCCACAATCTTCTTCAGTAATAATGACGTCATGAGAAACGTCAACCAAACGACGTGTAAGATATCCGGCATCGGCTGTTTTCATCGCCGTATCAGCCAAACCCTTACGAGCACCGTGAGAAGAAATAAAGTATTCGAGCACTGACATACCTTCCTTAAAGTTAGAAAGGATAGGGTTCTCAATAATCTGTTGACCTTCAGCACCGGCCTTCTGTGGCTTAGCCATCAGACCACGCATACCAGAAAGCTGTTTGATTTGGTCTTTAGAACCACGCGCACCAGAATCAAGCATCATGTAAACAGCATTGAAGCCTTGGTCAGCATCTGTCATTTGCTTCATCAAGACATTGCCAAGGTCGTTGTTTACGTGGGTCCATGCATCAATAACCTGATTGTAACGCTCGGTATCTGTGATGAATCCCATCTCATAGTTGGCTTTAATCTGATCGACTTCTGCCTGACCCTTTCCAACGATTGCAGCCTTTTCTTCTGGAATAATGATATCATCAAGGTTGAAAGAAAGACCAGCTACATAGGCCATGCGGTATCCCAAGTTCTTGATTCCGTCAAGGAACGAGCAGGCACGAGCCATTCCGACAGCCTTGATTACATCTGAAATAATGCCACGTAAAGTCTTCTTTGAAATAATATCATTGAAATATCCAACTTCATCGGGGATGATTTGATTGACAATAACACGTCCAACCGAAGTTTCAACCATGTGGCGTACAGGATTATCACCTACCAAATCATCAACAACACACTTAATCTTTGCGTGCAAATCACAGCGGCCTTCGTTATGCGCAATAATGGCTTCTTCTGGTCCATAGAATGTCAGTCCTTCGCCCTTTGCACCGGGACGAATCTTTGTGATATAGTAAAGACCAAGTACCATGTCCTGAGAAGGAACGGTAATCGGGGCACCATTGGCAGGATTCAGAATGTTATGACTCTGAAGCATCAGGATTTGTGCTTCGAGAACTGCCTCATTACTCAATGGAAGGTGTACAGCCATCTGGTCACCATCGAAGTCGGCATTGAACGCCGTACATGCCAATGGGTGAAGCTGAATAGCCTTACCTTCAATAAGTTTAGGTTGGAAAGCTTGAATACCAAGACGGTGAAGTGTCGGCGCACGGTTAAGCATGACAGGGTGACCCTTCATGACATTCTCAAGAATATCCCAAATAACAGGCTCACGACGGTCTACTATTTTCTTGGCACTCTTAACTGTTTTGACGATACCGCGCTCGATAAGCTTACGGATTATAAATGGCTTGTAGAGCTCTGCAGCCATGAGTTTTGGCAAACCGCACTCTCCCATCTTCAATTCTGGACCTACAACGATTACTGAACGAGCAGAGTAGTCAACACGTTTACCAAGGAGGTTCTGACGGAAACGTCCCTGCTTACCCTTCAAAGAGTCAGAGAGAGACTTCAAAGGACGATTGCTTTCACTCTTTACTGCAGACGCTTTACGAGAATTATCGAATAGAGAGTCTACAGCTTCTTGCAGCATTCGTTTCTCATTACGCAAGATTACTTCAGGCGCTTTAATCTCCATGAGTCGTTTCAAACGATTATTACGAATGATAACACGACGATAGAGATCGTTCAAGTCTGATGTAGCGAAGCGGCCACCATCTAATGGTACGAGCGGACGAAGCTCTGGTGGGATAACAGGAACTATCTTTAAGATCATCCACTCAGGGCGATTGACACCCTTAGAAGCACGGAAAGCTTCAACCACCTGCAAGCGTTTTAACGCTTCTGTCTTACGCTGCTGACTGCTATCATTATTAGCATGGTCACGCAATTCATAGCTGAGACTATCGAGATCAATATCTGTCAAGAGGTCATAAATAGCCTCTGCACCCATCTTAGCTACGAACTTATTAGGATCTGTATCGTCAAGATAATCGTTGTTTGGGTCAACATAATTATCAAGAATGTCGAAATATTCCTCTTCAGACAAGAGATCCATCTTGTGAGAGCCGTTCATTTCTACACCATCAGCATCCTTCTTACCTTCCATTGCACCAGGCTTGATGACGATATACTTTTCATAATATACGACAGCATCAAGTTTCTTTGTTGGCAATCCAAGTAGATAACCAATCTTATTAGGCAATGAACGGAAGTACCAAATATGTGCAACAGGCACTACAAGTTCTATATGTCCTGAACGTTCACGGCGTACTTTCTTCTCTGTTACTTCTACACCACATCGATCACAGACGATACCTTTATAGCGAATGCGCTTATATTTTCCGCAGGCACATTCATAGTCTCGTGTAGGACCAAAGATGCGCTCGCAGAAAAGACCATCGCGCTCAGGCTTGTATGTACGATAATTTATGGTTTCGGGTTTGGTTACCTCACCATACGAATTCTCCAGGATCTCCTCAGGAGAGGCCAATCCGATGGTAATCTTCGTGAAATTATTCTTTACTTTTGAATCTTTCTTAAAAGCCATATTTATCTTTTAATTAGGGTGTTCACATTAATCGAGTTTGATACTCAGTCCAAGACCACGGAGCTCATGCAGCAATACATTAAGAGACTCTGGGATACCTGGTGTAGGCATTGTGTCTCCTTTGACGATTGCTTCGTAAGCCTTACTGCGCCCTACTGTATCATCTGACTTGATGGTCAGAATCTCTTGGAGCACATGGCTCGCACCAAAGGCCTCGATAGCCCAGACTTCCATTTCTCCAAAACGCTGTCCACCAAACTGTGCTTTACCACCAAGTGGCTGCTGAGTGATAAGAGAGTACGGACCGATTGAACGAGCATGCATCTTATCTTCAACCATGTGTCCTAACTTCAAGAAGTAGGTAACACCCACTGTTGCAGGTTGATCAAACTTCTCACCAGTCTCACCATCATATATATATGTAGAGCAAAGGTTCGGTAAACCTGCTTTATCGGTCCATTCTTTCAAATCATCCAACTTGGCACCATCAAAGATAGGTGTAGCAAACTTACATCCAAGTTTCTGTCCAGCAGCACCGAGAATTGCCTCAAATATCTGTCCAAGGTTCATACGAGAAGGCACACCCATAGGGTTAAGTACCAAGTCAACAGGACGTCCATCTTCAAGGAACGGCATATCTTCTGTACGTACAACCTTTGAAACGATACCCTTATTACCATGTCGACCAGCAAGTTTATCACCTACTTGAATCTTACGTTTCTTAGCAATATAAACCTTTGCCATCTGCAAAATGCCTGATGGGAGTTCATCACCAATAGAGATAGCAAACTTCTTACGCTTCATTTCCGCATCAAGTAACTTGTATTTGCGGATGTAATTCATAATAAGCTTCTGAATAAGTGCATTCGTATGGTCATCATCCGTCCAGTTGTTACTCTGAATTCCATCGAACTCAAGGTTCTTTAATGCAGGAACTGTGAACTTGCTTCCTTTGGTAATAATCTCAGCACCAGTGTAATCTTTCACACCCTGTGATGTCTTACCTTCAGTAAGCGTCATAAGTTTATCAACAAGAATATCTTTCAGATCGTTGTTCTTTGCTTCATATTCTTCGTCAATCTTAGCTAAAAGCACCTTATCTTGCTTCTTAGAATCACGTGTCTTAATAGCACGTGAGAAGAGTTTCTTGTCGATAACGACACCACTCAAAGAAGGATTAGCCTTTAATGAAGAATCTTTCACATCGCCAGCCTTATCTCCAAAGATAGCACGGAGAAGCTTTTCTTCAGGCGAAGGATCACTTTCACCCTTAGGAGAAATCTTTCCTATAAGGATATCACCTGGCTCTACACGCGCACCTACACGGATTACACCATTGTCATCAAGGTCTTTGGTAGCCTCTTCACTAACATTTGGTATATCGGAAGTGAACTCTTCTACACCACGTTTCGTTTCACGTACATCAAGAGAATATTCATCTACATGGACAGATGTGAGTACATCCTCGCGTACCATGCGCTCTGAAATAACGACAGCATCCTCATAGTTGTAACCTTTCCAAGGAATATAAGCTACAAGTAAGTTTCGACCAAGGGCTAATTCTCCATTTTCTGTGGCATAACCTTCAGTCAAAATATCTCCTGCCTTAACACGTTGACCTTTATTACAAATAGGACGAAGGTCTATTGTCATATTCTGATTGGTACGACGGAACTTTGGAATACGGTATTCTTTCAATGCAGGCTCAAAGCTAACAAATTCCTCTTCTTCCGTACGATCATAAAGAATACGGATAGTTGTTGCATCTACATATTCAATAACACCATCACCTTCAGCAGTAACCATCGTACGAGAATCCTCGCAAACTTGCTTCTCAAGACCAGTACCTACAATTGGTGCATCATTATGAATCAATGGAACGGCCTGACGCATCATGTTACAACCCATCAACGCACGGTGACCATCATCATGCTCTAAGAATGGAATCAACGATGCTGAAACTGAAGCTATCTGCTGCGGAGATACATCTACCAAGTCAACCTCATCAGGAGTAACCACTGGATAGTCTGCATCCTGACGACATTTTACAGTTTCTTTAAGGAACTTACCATCGGTAGAGAGTGGTGCATTACCTTGACCAATAATCTTTTCTTCCTCTTCTTCTGCAGTAAGATAGACCACATCCTTATTGTCCATATCGACCTTATGGTCGTGAACTGTGCGATAAGGTGTTACAATAAAACCAAGGTCATTAATCTTTGCATAGATACAAAGTGAAGAAATCAAACCAATGTTAGGACCTTCTGGACTTTCAATTGGACAAAGACGACCATAGTGAGTATAATGAACGTCACGAACTTCAAAACCAGCACGTTCACGTGACAAACCACCAGGACCGAGAGCAGAAAGTCGACGCTTATGAGTTACCTCGGCAAGTGGGTTAGTTTGGTCCATAAACTGACTCAAAGGATTCGTTCCAAAGAATGAGTTTATGACGCTGGAAATTGTCTTTGCATTTATAAGGTCAGTTGGCGTAAACACTTCATTGTCGCGAACATTCATACGTTCACGAATTGTACGACTCATACGAGCAAGTCCAATAGCGAACTGATTAGCTAATTGCTCACCAACAGTACGTACACGACGATTACTCAAGTGGTCAATATCATCAACTGTAACATTAGAATTGACAAGCTGAATGAGATATTTGATAATCGCAATGACATCCTCTTTGGTCAAAACGCGGACATCCATGTCGATATCAAGACCTAACTTTTTATTTATACGATAGCGTCCAACCTCTCCTAAGTCATAACGTTTGTCTGAGAAGAATAGGTTCTGGAATACCTCACGTGCACTGGCATCATCAGCAGGATCTGCATTACGAAGTTGTCGATAAATATAGTTGACCGCTTCTTTTTCTGAATTACTGGGATCCTTTGATAGTGTATTAAAGATAATCGTATACTTATTTGCGGCCTCTGCGTCCTTATGAAGAAGTATGGTTGAAGCACCGCTATCAAGAATCTCACCGATATTATCCTCAGTAAGCTCTGTTTCGCGCTCCATGATTACTTCATTTCGCTCAATAGAAACAACTTCACCCGTATCCTCATCAACGAAATCTTCGTTCCAACTCTTCAATACGCGCGCTGCTAACTTGCGGCCGACAGCAGCCTTCATGTTCTTCTTGTTGACCTTGATTTCCTCTGCAAGATCAAAAATCTGCAGGATATCTTTATCCTGCTCAAAACCCATAGCACGAAGAAGTGTCGTTACAGGTAATTTCTTCTTACGATCAATGTAAGCATACATGACATTGTTGATGTCTGTAGCAAACTCTATCCAAGAACCTTTGAACGGAATAATACGTGCACTATAAAGAACAGTTCCATTCGCATGTACACCTTGTCCGAAGAAAACGCCGGGCGAACGATGTAATTGTGATACAACAACACGTTCAGCACCATTAATAACAAAGGTACCATTAGCAGTCATATAAGGAATTGTCCCCAAGAAAACATCCTGGATAAATGTACCGAAATCCTCATGATCAGGGTCAGTACAATACAGTTTCATCTTAGCCTTTAAAGGTACGCTATATGTCAAACCACGTTCTAAACATTCATCAATGGAATAGCGAGGTGGATCTATATAGTAATCCAAGAACTCAAGAACGAAATTATTACGAGTATCAGTGATTGGGAAATTCTCGGCAAACACTTTGTATAACCCGTCGTTCTTGCGTTCCTCAGGCGGAGTATCCAACTGTAGGAAGTCACGGAAAGACTTCAGCTGCACATCGAGGAAATCTGGATATGGCAGCGGATTATGCACGCTGGCAAAATTTACTCTGTTATCAACAACTTTTGTCATAAATTAAAATTTAATTGGCCCAACTGGGCTAATAAGCTTTATCAGCCTAAGTAGGCTAATTATTTGTAAAAGACACAAAAAGGTTAGGACCAACCTACTTGGAAGATCCTAACCATATTCTAAAGAAATCTGTAATTCTGAATTACTTCAGCTCTACCTTGGCACCAGCTTCTTCGATAACCTTCTTCAGGTTCTCTGCCTCGTCCTTAGCAACACCTTCCTTAATAGTTGAAGGAGCACCATCTACTAAGTCTTTAGCTTCTTTCAAACCAAGACCACAAGCCTCTTTAACAGCCTTAACAACCTGAAGCTTTGTTGCACCTACTTCAGCGAGGACAACGTCAAAAGAAGACTTCTCCTCAGCTGCAGCTGCACCACCAGCAGCAGGACCAGCAGCTACAGCAACAGCTGCAGCAGCAGGCTCAATACCATACTCGTCCTTCAGGACTGTTGCCAACTCATTTACTTCTTTAACAGTAAGATTTACTAATTCTTCTGCAATAGCTTTAATGTCTGCCATTTTATTCTAAAATTTAATTGTTCTTGTTAAAATTATATTACGACTTTATAATTGACATCATCAATTATTTATTCAGGACGCTCACCTAAAGTCTTAAGCACACCATGAATGGTATTTGCGCCTGATTGAAGAGCAGAAACAACGTTCTTTGCAGGAGACTGCAACAGAGAGACAATCTCTGCGATAACTTCGTTCTTGCTCTTGAGAGCTGCAAGTTCTGCAAGTTTATCAGCACCTACATAGATGCTTTCTTCTGCATATGCAGCCTTGAGTGCAGGAATTCCTTCCTTTTCGTATTCCTTTAATAACTTAGCAGGAACATTAGCTGTTGTTGTAAACATAACAGCCGTAGTACCTTTCAATGTACCATATAAAGGTTCAAAATCAATATCCGAAGCCTCGAAAGCCTTGTGAAGAAGCTTATTCTTCACAACAACCATCTTGATTTCATTCTTGAAGCACTTGCGACGAAGCGAACTGGTAGCCTCTGCATTTAATCCAGTAAGATCTACTAGATAAAAATGAGGATACTCTTTTAGCTTCTCACCAAGTTCAACAATAATAGTATCTTTTACTTCTTTCTTCATTATACAAAACTTTTAGAGTTATTCAACTGATTTAGGATCAATTTTGATACCCTTACTCATCGTGCTTGAAATAAAGATACTCTTGATATATGTACCTTTAGCAGCAGCAGGTTTCAACTTAATAACAGTCTGGATAAATTCCTTTGCATTACCAAAAATCTGCTCAGGAGTCATTGAAATCTTACCGATTGAAGTATGGATAATACCAGCTTTATCAACCTTGAAATCAATCTTACCCTGTTTTACTTCTTTTACCGCCTTGGCAACATCCATAGTTACAGTGCCACTCTTAGGATTAGGCATCAATCCGCGAGGACCAAGCACACGACCTAAAGGACCAATCTTACCCATACATGAAGGCATAGTTATGATGACATCAATGTCTGTCCAACCACCTTTGATTTTCTCAACATATTCATCAAGACCAACATAATCAGCACCAGCTTCTTTTGCAGAAGCTTCCTGATCAGGGGTGCAGAGTGCAAGCACTCGAACAGTCTTACCTGTTCCATTTGGCAGTGAAACTACTCCACGAACCATTTGGTTTGCTTTACGTGGATCAACTCCCAGACGTACATCAATATCAAGGGATGCATCAAACTTTGTTGTGGTGATTTCCTTAACAAGTTCTGCAGCCTCTTTCAATGTGTATGCCTTCCCTGCTTCAACCTTATCAGCTACTGATTTTTGATTTTTTGTCAGTTTACTCATTTTCTTAATTGAAGTTTTAAATTATTCACCAGGGAAGTCCCCTTTTACAGTAATACCCATACTACGAGCAGTACCAGCAATCAGCTTCATAGCCGATTCTATTGTAAAGCAGTTGAGGTCATTCATCTTGTCTTCAGCAATAGCCTTAACTTGTTCCCAAGTTACACTAGCTACTTTCTGACGGTTAGGTTGAGCAGAGCCCGTCTTAACCTTGGCAGCCTCTTTCAGCTGAACAGCCGCAGGAGGAGTCTTAATGATGAAGCTAAATGACTTATCTGTATAGTATGTGATAACAACAGGTAGGATTTTACCTGCTTTATCCTGGGTACGGGCGTTGAACTCTTTGCAGAATCCCATAATATTAATACCCTTAGAACCCAACGCTGGGCCTACTGGAGGTGAAGGATTCGCAGCGCCACCCTTAATCTGTAATTTGATTAAACCAGCAACTTCTTTAGCCATTTTTGTTAATATTAAAAATTGATTGTTATAAAAGGAGATAAACTTCCGTAACGAAGATTATCCTTCCTTCTCTACTTGCATAAAACCTAACTCTAACGGAGTTTTACGTCCAAAGATCTTAACCATCACCTTCAGCTTATGCTTCTCAGCATTTATCTCTTCGATAACACCACTGAAACCACTGAATGGTCCATCTATTACCTTTACAGCCTCATCTACAACATAGGGAACATCAACTGAACCTTCTATCTCCGTATTTTCGGCAGTGCCTAACATCCTATTAATCTCTGATTGAAGAACGGGAGAAGGATTATCTAATCCTCCAAGAAAACCTAAACAATTAGGCATAAAACGCAGAGTATGCGCTACATCCCCAACCAAGTTAGCCTCAACAAAAATATAGCCCGGGAGAGATATTTTCTCCTTAACTATTCGTTTGCCATTACGCAAAGAAGCATGCTTCTCCATCGGTATAAGGACCTGAGATACATGTGTGCTAAGCAACTCGTTATGTTTCATCTCGGCATCAATATATTCTTTCAACTTTGCCTCTTTTCCACTAACAGCACGAAGCACATACCATTTATTTTCTGTTTCAGCCATCTCTTGAAGAATTAACGTGGATAAATCGTGCTCATCACGAACTTGAACAGACTGTCCATTCCGAACACTACTAATGCAATGACAAGGGAAGCAGATAATACAATCATTGCACTATGAGTAAGTTCGGCACGTGTTGGCCAAGTAGTTTTATGCGCAAGCTCGTCATAACAAGCTTTACAGTAATTTACTATCTTACTAAACATATTATCTTCTAATTAGCACGGGAAGCAGGGCTCGAACCCACGACCCTCGGTTTTGGAGACCGATGCTCTACCAACTGAGCTATTCCCGTATATAAGTCCCCGCTACGTATATATAACGAGGACTCTATTATATCCTGAGACTTATTTCGAATTACTTGACATCAGGAAGAATTGCAGTAATTTGACCTGAACCCACAGTACGACCACCCTCGCGGATAGCGAAACGTAAGCCTTCATTCAAAGCAACCTTGTAAATAAGTTCTACTTCAATTTCAACATTATCACCAGGCATTACCATCTCAACGCCTTCTGGCAACTTAATTTCACCAGTACAGTCCATTGTACGGAGATAGAACTGAGGACGATACTTGTTACCGAATGGAGTATGACGGCCACCTTCTTCTTTCTTCAATACATAGATAGAAGCCTTGAAGTGATCATGAGGAGTAATAGCACCCGGATGTACAACAACCATACCACGCTTAACTTCAGCCTTGTCAATACCACGAAGCAACAAACCTACGTTATCACCAGCTTGACCTTCAGCAAGATTCTTACGGAACATCTCAACACCTGTGATAACTGATTTCTTATCTTCACCAAGACCAAGAAGCTGAACTTCGTCACCTACTTTACAAACACCAGTTTCAATACGACCTGTAGCTACAGTACCACGACCTGTGATTGAGAATACATCCTCAACTGGCATCAAGAATGGTTTATCAACTTCACGCTCTGGCTCTTGAATCCATTCATCAACAGTATCCATCAACTTCATTACAGAGTCAACCCACTTCTCAACACCATTCAATGCACCAAGTGCAGAACCGCGTACAATTGGAGTATCCTCTTCATAGCCATACTGCTCAAGGATTTCACGAACTTCCATTTCAACAAGATCAAGCATCTCCTCATCATCAACCATGTCGCACTTATTCAAGAAAACAACCAAGCGAGGAACGTTTACCTGACGAGCCAAAAGTACGTGCTCACGTGTCTGAGGCATAGGACCATCAGTAGCAGCAACTACCAAGATAGCACCATCCATCTGAGCAGCACCAGTAACCATGTTCTTTACATAGTCAGCGTGACCCGGGCAGTCTACGTGCGCATAGTGACGTTTTGCTGTTTCATATTCAATATGAGCAGAGTTAATGGTAATACCACGCTCTTTCTCTTCAGGAGCATTGTCAATCTGATCGAAAGACTTAACATCCTCTGAACCGAAGCCCTTCTCATGAAGAACCTTTGAGATTGCAGCAGTAAGAGTTGTCTTACCGTGGTCAACGTGACCGATTGTACCAATGTTTACGTGCGGTTTGGTACGTACGAATTCTTCTTTAGCCATAGCTTTTCTTTTTATTTATATAAATGTATAATCAATAATCTTGTTTTTCCCAGTGTCTATAGAAATAGAAACCGAAAAGAGCTGTAACTGAGAGTTGAACTCAGGACCTCTTCCTTACCAAGGAAGTGCTCTACCACTGAGCTATTACAGCGTCGCAATGAGAGCGGAAAACGGGGCTCAAACCCGCGACCCCCAGCTTGGAAGGCTAGTGCTCTATCAACTGAGCTATTTCCGCAAAAACTCCTTTCGGATGTGGGTGGTGATGGATTCGAACCACCGAAGGCATAGCCAGCAGATTTACAGTCTGCCCCATTTGGCCACTCTGGTAACCACCCTGTTTAAGATATCCTTAGTAGAAGTCTTTTTCAACTTTCCGTTGAGCCTCTTGTCGGATTCGAACCAACGACCCCGAGATTACAAATCACGTGCTCTGGCCAACTGAGCTAAAGAGGCAAATCCATGCAGCCGATACGACTTTACTAGGACGTGTTCTAAAACGGCTGCAAAGATACGATTTATTTTTTAATCACCAAAACTTTTAATCAGTTTTTTCAATGATTGCGGATTTTTTCCTTGAATTTAGTCAACTGCACCTTCATTGAATCTACTGCTTCATCAATTCCTTCCTCAAATGTATCACAGGTCTTTGCAACAAAGAGCTTTTGTCCTGGAACAGAAACCGTAATACTGGCTTCTTTATTGAGAGCGGTGGCAGGTTTGACTACTTTTAACTGCACCTCTACTTTCTGTATATCTTCGTAATTCTTTTCTAACTTGGCGATTTTCTTTTCAATAAACGCCTGTAACTTTTCGGTAGCGTCGAAGTGAATCGACTGAATTTTTAGTTCCATAGTTAACTCCGTTTTTAAGGATTAAGCCCGAGGATGGGCACTATAATATTCGCGTTTAAGCTGCTCAAAAGTTGTATGTGTATAGATTTCTGTCGTTGACAGACTCTCATGACCGAGCAACTTCTTTACACTTTCAATCCCAGCTTTGTTATTAAGCATTGCTGTTGCAAACGTATGTCGCAGCACATGAGGCGTTCTTTTCTTCAGTGTACAAACCTTTGAAAGATTCCTTTTTACGCCTTCCCTCACTTGACTCGAAGTCATTCGTTGCCCTTTTGCTGTAACAAACAAGGCTTCAGACTGCAGATTCACCTCTTTATCACGACACTTCATGTAATCACGAAGCGTCGCCAAGAGTTCCTCTCCAAAGGGAATCACACGCTGTTTATTCCTCTTTCCCGTCACTTTCAACTGTCGATTCGAAAAATCCACCATGCTATCATCCAGCCCTATCAGTTCAGAAAGTCGGATTCCTGTTTCATAGAAAGTCATGATTATCGTGCGATCACGCATATCTTCAAAACTCTCCGTCCAACTTTCTGCATCGAGCAACCTATCCATTTCATTCTCTTTCAAGAACTGAGGCAAAGGTCTACCCTTCTTAGGTCCCGTGACACCATGTACCGGATCTTTATCAACCAACTTCCTTGCAAGAGCAAAACGATAGAAAGATCGCAACGCACTCAACCTCCTATTGATTGAAGTTGCATTATTCCCTTTATCCATCATGCTCTCCATCCAGTCGCGGATAATATCCGAATCAACCGACTTCCAAGAGTGACAACCTTCTAAGTTCCCATAGAATTCCTTAAAAGCCCGTAGGTCTTCTCCGTAATTCTTTATCGTCAAATCTGAGCGATTACGCTCAAACTTCAGATAGTTTAGAAACTCATTAATCATCATAAAAGCGCCGCTGACATATATATTTACGGCAACGAATTTACGGAATTAAATTCAAACTACCAAATTTTTTAACGAGTTTTATTCCTCGTTAGTACGCAGTTTCTGTACATAGACAGCGTGTTCCATCTTGAGTCTCTTCAAAACAGAAGGCTTGTTGTACTGCTGACGAGCACGAAGCTCTTTAACAACACCTGTCTTTTCGAATTTTCTCTTGAACTTTTTCAAAGCTCTTTCGATGTTTTCACCATCTTTTACGGGTACAATAATCATGTTTGTTTGTTTTTATTAAATTGTTTATATGAAACTCATCTTCAAGTGGTTACGCCTTTTTTATAGACAGAATCCACTATTAGCGGGTGCAAAATTACATCTATTTTCCTAAAATTCCAAATAAAATCCCGTTTTTCTTTGAAAGTCAGCGAGTTCTTAACACATACAAACTGCATGCAAAATCCACACTCATCCACAAGTATCCCAATAATTACCATCAACAAATTTGATATAAAACACAACAAAGTTGCACTACAATCACCCCATATTCCAATATAAATCTAATCTCTTCTACAAATCCGACATCACATCATTCGCGTAACCTTTTATTACCGCATGCAATTCGACACATTCTGTTTCCATTGCGTTCATTTTCAAAAGTCACTCATTTTGCGTCATCAGTCCTATCATTTCATTCGGTAATTCAATAGCCTTTACACCATAAAACGGCACAGATTACTAACACGATGATTATCAATAATAATTCATTCTCCCATTCTGCTTACCATAATTCTTCAAAACTTACAACACAATTTCATTAAAAATCAACTACCTTTGCACATATCTTATACATACACTGCTGGTTAGACATGCAACAATCGAAATGAGATAAAGTTGCCTTTTGCCGTAAAAGGAAGACGAAAGCAGTGATTAAATGACACAAAATTCAACTTATGCGCATCATTAAATTTATCAAACAATGGACACTATTATGCTCCATCGTTTTCGGAAGTCTGGTATATTTGCTTTTCACACATATCGAAATATTGACCCCTTTCGGTGATTTCATCGGCCCAAAGCTAGTAATGGTGCTCCCCATCAACATCTTTTTGATGCTCTATGTCACGTTCTGTAAGATTCAAATGAATGACCTTACACCACGCAAATGGCATTTTATTCTGCAAGGAATCCGCACACTTTTAGCTGCATTGAGTGTCTTATCAGCCAATCTTTGCACGAATCCTACCTATAAACTATTATGGGAAGGCGTCTTCATCTGTGCCATCTGCCCTACCGCTGCCGCTGCTCCCGTGATTGTAGATAAGTTGGGTGGCAACATCGCTTCATTGACAGTATATCTCCTTATCGCTAATGGCTTCACATCAATCATTATCCCTTTGTTCTTTCCACTTATGGAAAAGGGAGCTAATATCACTTTTGCCATGGCGGCATGGCTGGTGCTTCAGCGTGTGTTAATGGTGCTTATCATTCCTCTTTGCTTAGCTTTGCTCTCGCGAAAATACCTTCCCAAGTTCGTCACCTGGCTGAAAACGAAACGCAACCTCGCCTTTTATTTATGGAGTTTCAACCTTTCTATCATCATGGGACTTGCCATGCAAAATATCCTTCACGCTCCAGTTTCGGGATGGGTACTAACTGCTTTGTGCATCATTCCGCTGATATTGGCTGTAGTTCAGTTCTCCATTGGCAAACTTGTCGGCCACCATTATGGCGACAGTATAGGCGCAGGACAAGCTTTAGGGCAAAAGAATACCGTCGTAGGAATATGGCTTACGCTCTCATTTCTTAATCCTTATGCAGCTATTGCGCCTTGCGTTTACGTGATTTGGCAGAACATTATCAATGCCGTTCAGCTGTGGTATAAAGATAAATATGGCTATTTGAAGTGGTAATCAGCTAAGAAGTCCATCACAATATGACAAATGTGTCAGTTTAAGACGAATGAAAATTTGGTATAGTTTTTGCGAATATATCGTAAAAGAGTTATTTTATTACATCACAAATCAAATCAAAACAGGTTAGAAAGAAATGGAAATTATCAAGGATAAAAGCTTTGGTGGAGAGCGTCCTCTCTTTGGATTAAAGGATGCAAGCTTAGAGAATATCACAATTACCGATGGTGAATCAGGCATAAAATGTTGTCAGAACATAACTTGTAATGACTCAAAGTTTTATGGGAAATACCCTTGGTGGCATGTCGACGGGAGTGTTATCACGAATTGTTACTTTGCTCCTGAGAGTCGTTCTGCTATCTGGTATAGTGACAATATGACGATGAAAGACTCGGTCATTGATGGTCCAAAGTTCTTTCGTGAGATGCAAAACTTGGAGTTAGAAAACGTAAAAATCAACGACGCCGATGAGACTTTTTGGAAGGTTAACGGCCTAAAGTTGAAGAATGTCACGCTACATGAGGGCACCTATCCATTCATGTTTTCTCGCAATATCTATGTAGACGGCTTGGTAAGTGATGCAAAGTACGTGTTTCAATATTGTAAGAACGTTGAGATTCACCACGCAAAGATCACTACAAAGGATAGTTTCTGGGAGTGTGAGAATGTGATTGTCTACGACTCTGAACTTGATGGAGAATACTTAGCATGGCATTCCAAGAACATAAAGCTTGTGCGTTGTCACATCAGTGGCGAGCAACCGCTTTGCTATCTCGATGGCATCACGCTTGAAGATTGTACCTTTGACGCTGCATGCGACCGCATTTTTGAAGATAGTCACAATATCAATGCCACCATAAAAGGTGCAATCACCGAAGTCAAGAACCCAATTAGCGGACACATTGTGGCTGATGAGATTGGCCAAATCACATATAACGAGTTTGCCAAAGGTAATGATTGTGTGATTGAAACAAGAAAATAAACAACGATGAACAAATTCAATTTCGATGAGAAAGTAGTGCGTCGAGGCACTAATTCCATTAAATGGGACGAGCCAAAAGAAGATGGTGTGCTCCCCATGTGGGTGGCTGATATGGATTTTAAGACTGCACCTTGCATCCTTGAAGCCTTGAAACAGCGCCTCGATCATGGCGTTTTCGGTTACACCTACGTGCCCGACAGCTTCTATGAAGCCATTATCCATTGGTTCAGCAGACGCCACCAATGGCAAATTCAACGTGAAGACATCCTCTATACCTCGGGAGTTGTACCTGCCATTTCTTGCGCATTGAAGGCTATTACCATGCCGGGTGAGAAGGTATTAATACAGACTCCCGTCTACAACTGCTTCTTTTCGTCTATCCGCAACAGCGGGTGCGAAGTGTTAGAAAATCCACTTTGCCGACAGGGAGATAGCTATGTGATCGATTTTGAAGACTTCGAGAGCAAGTGTGCAGACGAGAAAACCACGGTATTTCTACTCTGTAATCCACACAATCCGGCTGGACGTGTATGGACAAAAGACGAACTTCAACGCATGAACGACATCTGCATGAAGCATAATGTAAAGGTGATTGCCGATGAAATCCATTGCGAAATCGTCATGCCGGGCTACACTTTCCAACCCTTTGCGGCTGTAAATGAGGCGTGTTGTAACAATAGTGTAGTGCTCAATTCGCCTACAAAGGCTTTCAATATTGCAGGACTTCAGATTGCAACTATCATCTGTCACGACGCTGAATTGCGTCGCCGCATCGACCGAGCGATAAATATCAATGAGGTCTGCGACGTCAATCCCTTTGGTGTTATCGCACTGCAAGCAGCATACAACCAAGGAGAAGAGTGGCTCGATGAGCTCAACTTATACATTAATGAGAATTATCTCACGCTGAAACGATTCTTCAACGAGCACCTGCCCAAAATCAAACTATGTCGCTTAGAAGGCACATATTTGGCATGGGCTGACTTGTCTCACACCACATTGACAGCCGATGAAGCGACCCAAAAGCTTTTAAGTCAAGCCAAAGTGATGTTCAATAGTGGCACCATGTATGGCCAACAAGCCGGCGCTCACTATCTGCGCATCAACCTTGCTTGCACCCGTGAGACGCTCATGGAGGGTTTGAAGCGCATCGGAAGAGAGCTTAGTCCATATATGATTGACGAGTCACAAGGATGTCCGATATAGGAATCAGATAGGGTAATCAATATAATCATGCGAGGACGACCCTCTCAAAAAATGGCAAGGAGGAATAGAGATGTTATTTCAAATAATGCTATTAAAGAATAAAATGCAAATAAAAAGGAAAGTTGTCGACCAACTATAAATTATAATATTTATTGATAAATATAGACAACTTTCCTTTTCTATCTTAGATATCTTTATTGTTGTTTCTTGTACTTATAAACATCTATCAACACCTTCACTAAAGTCATAGACAATCCAAAGACAAAAGAAGGTATAAGTAATTCTCGAACTAAGTTCGAAGGTAGCACTTCCATTACTTCACTTATCAGCCACAATCCACTAAACATTAAAAAATACTGGAATATCTTCCAAAGATAAACAAGTCTTTTCATATATCAATATCAATTGAATGCAGCATCTACAGAACCTAATATGCCTCCTGCAGCCCAAGCAAATGCATCAAAACCTGTTACTAAAGAATACAGGCAACCTTTACAATCTGCTCGCAAATATTTTTGGAATGTTTTATTATTCATCTGTTTTGATGTCATCCAATAATGTGCAGGAGGACCAGCAACACCTCTTGTTGTAGTAGAACTATTCTGAACAAAAGTTGTATTCTCTTTCAATGCTTTCCACTTTTCCCAATTAGTTGGATTCGACCAATACTCTCCAGAATCAATTCCTATATACATCATGAAAGCAACAAGAGACTGCTCCTCTTTATTAAGAGAAACAAATTTGGGAGTTTTAATAATCCTTTCGACATAATTTTCCATATCAGACTTACTTGAAGAATGAACAAGATAGTCAAAATAGTTTTCAAAAATTTGTGCGGCTTCGGGAGTTAATTCATAACCTTCATGGGGTATCTCTGAGATAGTATTAACACTTCGAGTCTTTTCTTTCTGAAACTCTGGAATACTCTCAATAAACTTCAGAACTTGAGCAACAATTTCCTCTCTTCCAAAATCTTTTCTGGCTGATCGCGTTTTAGAAGAACTTAATTGTGTATAAGTAAAATCAAGTCCTGACGAATGATACTTACTTATTCGTTTTAATTCAGAAAATTGCTTGGCAGAATTTTCTGTTAAGTCTTCACTCTTGCATGAGTACAATGCAATTACACAAAAAACAAGCAAGATTTTCAAAAATGTTTTTTTTATTTTCATTTTGCTTTAGGTTAAGTTGTGCCTACTCTAAAAACTTTTCGGCTTCCGTTTTAATAAATACATGATCTGAATGCAAAGATATATAATTATTAATATATTATCACTTTTAGAATATAAAATTTAATTTATTTTAATTATACTATTTGTATAATATTCTCTAACAATAAAGAAACAAAACACTTAAAGTGTTGCGTTTTCTTTTACCTAAGTCCTTTTGAAAGTTATAAAAATGCAAATATACTTGGGACTGCGTATAAACGGCGAGTAAATTAAAAGATAACATAATACTTCCGCCGTTGCTTTCTCGTTCAATCTTAAGATTGGATTCTCTCCCTTCGTTTGGTAACTCTACTCTATAAACATTGAACAGCATAGCTGTTTTCTATTTATAAACAAAGTACTATAAATACCCCACCCACTTACCTATCCAACCTTACCAACCACTCCCCCAGCCTTTCTTTCTCTTCCTAAACTAACTTTCACTTTTTTTCACCCTCTGATATATTGTTCTTAATGGAAAAACATTGTATCTTTGTCATGTAATACGTATTCCATCTGTATGTGGAAATAACATGATTTAACAAAGAAAACTGATGAAAATCTTTCTTTTATTTCGTTCAAAAGCAACAAAGAGCATCACATTGTTGTTCTTTTTATTGGCATTTCTGCCCCTATCCGCCCAGCGCGTTGCCATCCATCACCTCAGCAATGGCATGACCGTGTGGCTCAATCCCGATTCCACAGCCTCTAAATTCATGGGTTATGTCGTCGTGAAAGCAGGTGCAAGAGACTGTCCTAACACTGGAATTGCCCACTATTTTGAACACATTATGTTCAAAGGAACACAACAAATCGGCACAACAAACTATGCTAAGGAGAAGCCATTGCTTGATGAAATCAGTCATCAATACAATCTTCTCTCTCAAACAACCGACCCAAAACAGCGCACAACCATACAGCTACAAATCAACAAACTCAATCAGCAGGCAGCCAAATATGCCATTCCTAATGAGTTCTCTAAACTGCTTACACGCTATGGCTCAACTGCTATCAACGCCTATACCACCCTTGACGAGACCGTATATCATAGCGAGTGTGCCCCACAATATATAGCACAATGGTGCCAATTGAACAGTGAACGTTTCATCAACCCCGTGTTTCGACTCTTTCAAGGAGAACTGGAGACAGTATATGAAGAGAAGAATCGCGGCGAGGATAACTTCGGAGTGCAACTCATGGAGCATCTACAAGGTCAGGTGTTTAAGGGTAGTGGCTATGAGTTTCCAGTCATTGGAAGCACTGAAAACCTGAAAAACCCAAGACTTTCTGACATGGAAGCGTTTTACCAGAAATACTATGTTGCCAACAACATGGCATTGATTCTTTGTGGGAAATTCAATGAAAATGACGTCCTTCCGCTATTAGAAAAGACCTTTGGACGTATTCATAACGGCCCAATTCCACAGCGTCAACCTATCAATCTGGCTGACTTTTCACCCGAAAAGACCATAAAAGTAAAGATACCTTTCCCTTTGATTAAGGTCTCAGCACTACTATTTCGTGGGCCAACTCCACGCAATCACGACTACACAGCCTTGCAAATTGCTATGCGATTACTTTCCAACAGCAACGAAAGTGGACTCATTGATTCACTCGTCAGCCACCATTCTATCATGTATGGCATGGCAGAGAGTGAACAAATCTCTATGATGCGCGAAGTTGGTTTGATTGGTTTAGCCGCCGTACCCAACCTTCCTTTTGGTTCAAAACGCAAGGCTGAACGACTCTTGTGGCAGCAAATTAACAAACTAAAAGAGGGAGATTTCTCTACCGAAAGCTTTGAAGCAGCGAAAACCGAATATCAAAAGGTGCAGGAACAACAGCTCGAAAACCTCCAGACACGCATCACCTTGATGACTAACTGCTATCTAAACGGAATGAATTGGAACGACTATTTGCATCAGATTTCCATGCTTGCGACCTTGCAAAAGGATGATGTTGTGGCAGCATGTCGCCATTACTTCAACCAACATTACTTACTCCTCCATAAGAAATTTGGTAAGTATAAGAAGGATAAAATCAGCAAACCACCTTACAAAGCAGTGGAAACCAACAACGGAAATAGCCAGTCTGACTATGCCAAAGCATTGGAAAAGACTCCTACTCCAACGCTAACTCCTCAGTTTGTAAGCCTTGGTAAGGAGGTCACAACACGTCATCTTGGTCAGCAAGCTGACTTATATGTGACGGCAAATCCACAGAATAACATCTTCCATTTGAGGCTTTCCTGGTTGCAAAATCACGTGAATCAACCGACTCATGGCATGTCTGATCTATTCAGTTTTTTAGGCACAACAACGCTCGACAAGCAAGCTTTTGCAAAAAGATTACAAGCCTTAGGCACGACACTTAGTGGCACTTACGACCTCAAAAGCATGCGTATTGAACTCTCAGGCTATGAAAAGAATCTCGCCCCCTCCATCCAATTGCTCGCCGATTTGCTGCAACATCCTAAGACAGACAAGAAATTTCTCTCGGTAATGCGAAAGGATGAACGTCTTGGAGATCAGTTCTTTACTAAGGATATAAGCAGTGTTAGCAGTGCCGTTATGGACAAAATAGCGATGGGCGACAAAGCTTTTGGCTTGCAAGATATGTCAAGAAGTGAACTAAAGAAACTGCAAGTGGCCGACATAGAGGGCTATTTCAAGACAGCACAAAAGGGGAAACTCATCGTCACTTATAGTGGAAAGGCCAATCCAGACAGTCTTACTCACCTGCTGAATCCTATTGTTCAAGAAACCAACAGAACAGATTTCACAGGCTATGATTACACAGTTCAGCAGTCCAAACGCCCCACTATATATCTCTATAACATGCCTGATGCACGCCAAACTATCGTTGGAACATACAATGTTTTGCCTGCACTTAACTCCGAAGAAAAGCGAGCTCAGTTTGTCATTTGGGCGCGTTATTTCAGTAATGGAGGCCTAAACAGCGTGCTCTTCCGCGAGCTTCGTGACCTTCGTTCCTTAGTTTATACCTGCGGAGGATTGGCATATCAACAGGAATTTAAGGCCTATCAAGACCGCCCTATCGGCTATTTTACAACGGCAGGAACGCAAGCTGACAAGGCATTGACAACGCTTTCGCTCATTGATAGCTTATTAAGTAACATGCCCATCCATGCACAAGACTTGCAAAATGCACGTCAATCGGCCATGAACAACATCAATAATTCGCGCCCCACTTTCCGCGATCAACCCGGTTATGTGGCTGGAAACATCATGCGAGGCTATGCAGACGACCCGAACAAAGCCTACGCTCAAGCCATTAATCACACGACAAATGAGCAAGTCATTGACTACTATCGCCAGCACATTCAGCATGCTCCGCGCTCTTATTATGTCATTGGAAACCTGAAAGTTCTTGATAGAAAAGCTCTCGAACGCTATGGAACGGTAGTGGAACTAAAGAAAGAAGATATTCACAAATAAAACAAATCCCACGATGGAAAATGAAGTAATCAAAGCCATTCGCGAGCGAAGAAGCATACGCCGCTTTACGAATGAGCAGATTAAAGACAACGAACTACAAACCATTCTCGAAGCCGGCACGTGGGCACCCACAGGAAAAGGGTTGCAAGATCCATGGATTGTGGCTGTTCAAAACGAGCGACAGTGTAACCAACTCCGCACAATGAACGCTACCATTATGGGCGTAAGTTCAGACCCTTACTATGGAGCACCGACCTTGATTCTTGTGTTTGCCTCGAAAGATTGGTACAATAACACCCGCGATGGCAGTTTAGTTCTCGCCAACATGATGCTTGCTGCCCACGCCATTGGACTTGGAAGTTGTTGGATAAACCGTGAAGATGAGATGTTTGCAACGGCAGAAGGCAAGCTACTCATGCAGGAATGGGGACTTCCCGAAGGCTTAATCGGCATTGGAGCACTGGCAGTTGGCTATCCCGCTTCATGGCCAAAGAAGGTTAAAGAAAGGAAAAAAGACTACTATCGCATAGTGAAATAAAACACGGAATAACGCCTATCATTGGCTATACTGCGCGCGCCTGCCACGCAAAAGAACTCATTGCTAAACTCAACGCTATTGTATGCCGCAAACGAAGTGTGGCAGATTATCGTGTGATTTGCCGTATTTGATGCGATGAAATGAGGCACTTTATAGCATAAAATGGCACAAATCACCTGATGAGTTGCATGCTTCAACACCATAGGGATTGTACTTTCCGAGTACAATCTACCCTAAGTGGTGTATTGGGGCCCACGTAAGAGCAGGCAATTTCATTGGGAGAAATATCATGATAGCAATGACGCCACACACTGACAAAAGGAAGATGAAAAAAAGAAATGAATGTTTTGACCTTTCAAAAAAAATGGGTAATATTGCACATTCAATACTATAGACTTCAAAAAGACAACGATGAAAAAACGCGTGATAAGGTATTTTACTTGCCTCTTTATCACATTCATCCTCCTGATTCTTTGCACTGCACTCTGTAAAATATGGAAGGGAGAAGACTGGATTGGTACTTATTATGGTATCAATCTAAACGAACAATATACCCTTTGGACAGGAGATGCACAAGGAAAAGACTATAATATACAGGACAATGTGGCCTATGAAGAGATGCCTTCGGGTATAGACTCCGTGCAAGTTGTGGGCAATTGTGTCATCGGTCATTGTTCAAAAGGATATTTTCTATTGGACATGACGACACAACGATTGGCTTATTTTGCTGCAAAGCCCATTGGAAAATACTGGAACAACGATTTAACCTTAATACCATCACACGCTTATTATCAACAACGCACAAGGAAAATTGACATCATTTGTGCTTTGTTGTTCTTGATTTCGACAGGAATGATATGGTGGTGGATGGCAAAGCCCCGCAAGCCTCAACACAATCTTGCATGAGAAAGCCTTGAATGCTTACACCATTTCAGCTCTATGTAAGCACCCAACACATGCTATGCGTCAAATCACGGCAATGAGGTGACCTGCCGACGACATTGTGAAAAGCTCTTAATCTGTTTTCTCTTTTTCAGCAAGTTGAAGTTCGTTTCTTTGCTTTTCAGCAGCAGAAGGTTCATGAACATCAGCTTTTGCGCGTTGACTTAATTCGGGATATTGGATTCGAGTGTGGTATATTGCCATCAAACGAGCAGTGATAAGTTTCTTCGCCAACGAGATATCACGGAACGTAATGGGGCAATCGGTGAAGAAACCAGAGGCAACTTGGTCGTCAATCAGTTTGTTGACGAGTTGACTAATGCTCTCTTCGGTGTATTCATTCAATGAGCGTGAGGCAGCTTCTACCGTGTCGGCCATCATCAAAATGGCTTGTTCGCGCGTGAAAGGATTAGGTCCTGGATACGTAAACTTCTCCATATCAATGTCTTCATCGGGATGTTCGTTCTTATATTTGATATAGAAATATTTTGTGACTCCACGCCCGTGATGCGTCAATATGAAATCTTTGATGACGTTAGGCAAATTGTATTTCTCTGCCAACTTCACGCCTTCAGTGACATGACTGATAATAATCTTCGCACTTTCTTCGTATTTCATGTTGTCATGTGGATTCACTCCAGCTTGGTTTTCGGTAAAGAACACAGGGTTAGTCATCTTTCCTATGTCATGATATAGCGCCCCTGTACGTACTAACAAGCTATCAGCGCCGATGCAGTTGGCTATCTCTGCCGCCAAGTTTCCTACCGTAATAGAGTGTTGGAACGTGCCCGGTGCTATCTCACTCAGGTCGCGTAACAAACCAGTATTAGTATTTGAGAGTTCGATAAGCGTCACATTAGACACGAAACCAAAGGTTTTTTCGATGAGATACATCAGTGGATAGGCCAGCAACAGCAGCACTCCATTAACCAAGAAGTATACATACATGTCGCGATCAAGCTTCAACAAGTCATTGCTTTGCAGCAATTGGAGCGACACATAGACGGCGATACTTCCGAGAGTAACCAGTAAACTGGTTTTAAACACCTGCGAACGACTTGACAATTCGCGCAGAGAATAGATGGCAATCAAGCCTGCTACGAGTTGGATAATAATGAATTCATACTGATATCTGACTGTAGCGGCACAGATAAGAATCATCACTGCATGGGTGATAAAGGCCGTTCGGGAATCCATAAACACACGAACGAAGATAGGAACCATCGTAAACGGCAACACATAGACACTGAAAATGCTGTGACTCATCATAAGCGATACGATGATAGGGAATACAGTCAGCATCGCATAGAGCATGAGAATGTTTCGCGATTTGAGGAAATAGTCCTTGCGGAATAAAGCAAGATAAATCGTGAAAAGCGTCACAAGTATGGTCACAAACAATAGTTGTCCGATGAGCGTATTAGTGATTTCAGCTTCTGAAGCGTTGCGTCTTTGCATCTCACGCTCAAAAGAATTCAACACACGATAGGTGTAATCGTTGACGATTTCGCCTCTATCAATGATCTTTTGTCCACTCATCACCATGCCACTTGCAAGCGGAATGCTACTCAAAAGATCAGATTTCTCCGTGTCACTACGTTGTTTGTCATAAATCAAATTAGGCAAAACATAGTCTGTTAGATTGCAGCGTTGCAAGATGGAACGATAGGGAACTAAAGACGGATGGCGTAGAATTGCCTCATAAGCCGACATCGTTGAATAGAACTTTCCTGCGTTGGCACTCAATGCTTCCTTTCCATTCACAATGCGAATCATGTGTGTTGTGTCAGGAACGAGCCTGTTATATTCGGGTGTAGACATGATTCCATTGAGATAAAGTTCATGCAAGCGCATGGCAATCACATGTAACGTACCCGATGGTGTGCCTTCAATGCCAACACTAAAATCATGATAAAGCTGCTTGAGTACTTTCTTTTCAACCGATGAATCATAATTATAATAGGGTTGGAAATACTTCAAAACAGAGTCTTGTTCGGCTTTAACTGCCTCGTCAGACTTATATACTGGGAAGTCAAACTTAGCGATAAAAGACCCATACATCCATGGTTTCCCAATGTCATAACGTAGTTGTACGCCCTTGTTTCGAGGCATAAAAAACACGATAATCACCACCGTTATAGCGATTAGTGCCAGCCGAATGGCGATGTTTCGCCAGTTCTTATGTTTATATTTCTCTAATATCGTCATATCATTCAATTTGAGTTTACTACGCGAAAATACTAAAAATCTATCCAATACTCAAAAAAATATATTAAATTTGCACAAAAATTAAGTCTCAAGATATGTCAGAAAGAAAAGTAAGAGTGCGCTTTGCACCCAGTCCAACGGGTCCTTTGCACATCGGAGGAGTACGTACTGCCTTGTATAACTACCTCTTTGCACGTCAACACGGAGGTGATCTTGTCTTCAGAATCGAAGATACTGACTCGCATCGCTTTGTTCCTGGCGCCGAAGAATACATCATAGAGTCATTCCGTTGGCTTGGAATCAAGTTTGATGAAGGCGTTAGTTTCGGCGGCAATCATGGCCCTTATCGACAGAGTGAGCGTCGAGAGATTTACAAACAATACGTTAAACAGCTGCTTGATGCAGGCAAAGCATACATTGCTTTCGATACTCCTGAGGAGTTGGAAGCCAAGCGTGGCGAGATAAAGAATTTCCAATATGATGCTCATACGCGTCTACAAATGCGCAATTCTCTTACACTTTCCAAGGCCGAAGTTGACCAACTCATTGCTGATGGCAGTCAATATACCGTGCGTTTCAAAGTAGAACCTGGCATAGAAGTACACATTTTCGATTTGATTCGCGGTGAAGTAATTGTCAAAAGTGATATCCTTGACGACAAGGTTCTATACAAAAGTGCAGACGAACTGCCTACTTATCACTTGGCAAACATCGTAGATGACCACCTAATGGAAATCACTCACGTCATCAGAGGCGAGGAATGGTTGCCCAGTGCGCCTTTACATGTGTTGCTTTATCAAGCATTTGGCTGGGAAGATACTATGCCTAAGTTTGCTCATCTGCCTCTACTTTTGAAACCAGAAGGCAAGGGTAAGCTCAGCAAACGTGATGGAGATCGACTCGGTTTCCCTGTATTCCCATTGGAATGGCATGATCCTAAGACCGCAGAAGTATCCTCTGGATACCGTGAAAGCGGTTATTTCCCAGAGGCAGTCGTTAACTTTTTGGCCTTGCTTGGATGGAATCCAGGTACCGAACAGGAACTTTTTACCCTCGAAGAACTCGTAAAAGCTTTCGACATTAGTAAGTGTTCACTTCATGGAGCGAAGTTCGATTATCAGAAAGGAATATGGTTCAACCACGAGTATATCCTCAAAAAGAGTGATAAAGAGATAGCCGAGCTCTTCGCACCTATCGTTGCTAACAACGGCGTTGATGAGTCAATGAATCGCATTACGCAAGTCGTTCACATGATGAAAGACCGAGTTAGCTTCGTCAAAGAACTTTGGGAGCTTTGTTCTTTCTTCTTCATCGCACCATTAACTTATGATGAAAAGACTGTAAAGAAACGCTGGAAAGAATATTCTGCACAACAAATGGCTGAATTGGCTGACGTACTTGAAGGCATAGAAGACTTCACTGTAGAAGGTCAAGAGCCTGTAGTCATGAACTGGGTAGAGCAAAAAGGCTACAAACTTGGTGATGTTATGAACGCATTCCGATTGACATTGGTCGGTATAGGCAAAGGACCTGGCATGTTTGATATCTCTGCTTTCTTAGGCAAGGAAGAGACTTTGAAGCGCATGCGCAAAGCCATTGAAGTGTTGAAATAAGCAGATTACAGCAACGACAGACAAAACCTACAGAACATCGTGTACAATATCGTAATCTATCTATACTTGATTGGTGTAGCCATTGCAAGCTGCTTCAACAAGAAAGTCATGAAGATGTGGGCCGGAGAAAGGCAAGCTATCAAGATTTTACGAGAGAAAGTAGACCCTAACGCTCGTTATATCTGGTTCCATGCCGCTTCACTTGGTGAGTTCGAACAGGGGCGTCCACTTATGGAACACCTGCGAAAGACTCACCCAGAATATAAGATTCTGCTCACATTCTTTTCGCCTTCAGGGTATGAAGTGCGTAAAAACTATGAGGGAGCTGACATCATCTGCTATCTTCCTTTAGACACAATACGCAATGCACGACGCTTTCTTCGCGCGATAAAGCCAGTGATGGCCTTCTTCATTAAATACGAATTCTGGTATAACTACTTACATATTCTGCAGCATCGCGGTGTTCCTACCTATAGTGTTAGCAGCATATTCCGTCCCGATCAGATTTTCTTCCAGTGGTATGGCAAGGGCTATGGCCGTGTTCTTAAATGCTTCACACACTTCTTTGTGCAGAATATTGAGAGCAAAAATCTATTGGCCAAGCTTGACATTCACGATGTAGAAGTCGTTGGCGACACGCGTTTCGACCGCGTGTTACAAATTAAAGAGGCCAGCAAACAACTGCCTATTGTCGAGAAATTCACAGAAAACACATCGAAAGTCTTTATCGCTGGCTCATCATGGCTACCCGATGAAGAGATATTTTTGAAGTATTTCAATCTTCATAAAGACTGGAAACTCATCGTTGCCCCACATGTTATTGGTGAAGATCACCTTGCACAAATCTTTGAACTCCTAAAAGGTCGTCGTGTGGTTCGCTACACTGAGGCCACTGAAGAGAATGTAAAAGATGCAGAAGTACTCATCATCGACTGCTTCGGACTACTCTCTTCGATTTATCATTACGGCACAATTTCTTATGTAGGTGGTGGGTTCGGCGTCGGCATTCATAATGTCTTAGAGGCTGCCGTGTGGGATATTCCCGTGATTTTCGGTCCAAACAACAAACGATTCCAAGAGGCTCAAGGGTTAATAATGGCTGGGGGCGGCTTTGAAATCAATGATTATCAGAGCTTCCGTGACCTCATGATGCGCTTTGAAACCGATGAAATGTTCTTGCAAACTTCAAAGAAACATGCTGGAGAATTTGTGAAAGGGCGAGCTGGAGCAACTGAAAAAATTATGGGAAGCCTTCCTCTTTAAAGAGCTTCCCAACTTTTATTGAGTTGATTTAGCAAAGACAAAGAACAGCAAACACAGGCACTCCAGCTGGCCTACCTACTTCTAATACAACGCAATCTTCCTCATCAAAGCATATACGATGAACCTTAAAAGCTGTTTTTTCATCCTTGCTTTCGTCCTCAGTCTTTGCACTTTGACATGCAGTTCCACTGATACTCAATTCCAAGAAATCAGTAAACAAGAGTTTGACGAAGCCTTCAAGCAGTATCAAATCTATAACCTTGTGGCTGATACGATGGCAGTTGACAGTGCAACCCGTGCTCAAATCGTCAACAAAGTCAAGCAACATTATCACCAATGGAAGGCGCTTATAGACGTTTTTCAAGTAGGAAAGGTTCACAAAACAGGTGAATATATGGCCATTGTTGTGGGGGTAACAGGCGAACTTTTCATTCACCTCTTCAACAAAAACGCACAACTTATCCCCGTCGATAGCGTGTTAAACGATCGTCTTCCCATGGAATATCATGCCTATTCCAAGGATAGTCTCTGGGCAGGAGAAGACTGGTGGGAAGATGCAGGAGAGCTTCCTTTGAAGCTTCTTGTACGAAAACACGAGGCCGGCAAACTGAAAACCATTCGTGTTATCAAAGATTCTACACGCTGTTTTCCACATGCCTGGGAGGCAAAAAGCATAGAAGAATTGCGACGTTTCATCTTTTGGGGTGCCGATAATACGCTTTATCTGATGTGCTATCGATATGAAAAGCCGAATAAACAGCATCGACAATCATCAGCAAAAGATAGTCCTTGCCCTTATGTTTACCTGAAAATAAAGATAAACGAGAATACAAATGCGTTTGCATCTTACCATGAATAGGGGATAAAATGCAAACGCACATCATGAAAAAAATATGTTTTCAGCCTGTCATCCTGCTATAGTTGAACACTTACTTGCCTGGGATGATATTGGCTTCTGACTGCCATTGTTTTAATTCTTTATCCGACATACGCCGCATATAGGTGAAAAGCATCTGACGAGAGCCGTCTGAATGCACGAAAGGTGACTCGTAAAAACAAAGTTGTTGACTGCTCAACCATTCGCAAGAAAGCAGAGGTTGCGTTTCTCCTTTTATATAAACTTCAAACCTTTTGCCGTCAGTCGACAGCTGTTTTGTATACGCTTTCGTCACTTTTGGGGGTCTTCCACCCAATGCATCGCTATAGAAATAGGTCGTAACAGAGTCATTTGTGAAGTATAAATCAACCGGACTGACGCCTATCATGCCATCATAGAAATTGTGATTTGTTATTTTTCCATTCTCCACGGCATAGCTTACAACATGTTTCCACCCATGACCAACAATGAGTTTCTGCCAAATTGCCTCGTTCACTTGATAGATAGGAGGCTCTATACACGTAGTGGGAACATTTTCATCATCATCACTTGAACAGGCTGTTAGTCCCAGCACACACACCAAAAGACCCAAAAAGAGAAGAAGAATCCTTTTATTTGTTTTCATTTGTAATATGGTTTTTGTTTATCTATAAAATGCAAAGATACGAATATCCTTGCCTCATCCCAACAAGTTTTTTTCTTTTTTTGCTTATCAGCGCATTAAATATGATGCTCAATGTGATATAATCCACGCAATAATGCAGCAGAAACAAGACCTTACGCCCTACCCCATGCCTTCCCCATTTCACAGCCTCAACAAACAGCTACCTATGGTTCCATAAAAAGAGAGCCAAGTAGTTAAACCTCACAATGGCGCAGGTTGTTTGAGGGCTGATTAGAGAGGATGACTCGGTTAATAAAACAATGCAAAATGAATTAAAGCAAATGACCTCGCAATTCATACCATTTCACCGCATGAAATGAGCCAGATTGCAGCATGAAATGAGCCAGATTGCAGCGTAAAATGAGGCAAATTGCAGCGTAAAATGAGGCAGATTATAACATGGCATAAACCCCATTAGTTTGCAACACACATGCATCAACGCCATCGGTATTACGCTTTCTAAGCGTAATCTATTATTTATAAAATCATGAACATATTTGAAAACAACCATAACGCTCATGGCATGACGCGATAACCATGGCCAATCCATAAGAATACATATAAAAAATTGCAAGAGAATGAAATATTGATTAAATTTGCAACACATAGACTTTCTACGTCCATTTAATGCAAAATATATTCATTTGGCTAACGATAAATCAACAAACAAAACGCTATTCAACGAACGAAGAATTTGTGATTTTCGCTGAGTAACAAGAGGATGACGACGTAAAAAGAATGATAATTTGACGCTCTAAACGTAAAAAGATTTATTCATCACCATTCAACCATAAGGATAAATATGAGAAAATGCCTGATTCCCTGCATGATGATAGTGTGTTCCACTATGCTAAATGCGCAAGAACAAGCATCAAAAACCAAGCGCATTACAAACATTGCAATTGGTCTAAACCATCATCATGACTCATTACTCAATAGTCGTTTGAACGTTGGTCTCGTTAGTGAAGTAGACAGTTTGCGTGGTTTGCAGGTGGGATTGCTTTATGGTGGTATTCGACATGACGCTCATGGAGCACTCATTTCAGGGCTTGCCAATGCCTCGCATGCCTTAAAAGGTGTTCAGATAGCAGGCTTTACGAATCTCGTTTTCACACCACTTCGTGGATTGCAACTTAGTGCTTTCACCAATACGGCAATGGGAATGAATGGCGGCTTGCAGCTAACAGGATTATCAAACATTACCGCTGGTGATACACGCGGAGTGCAAATCGCAGCTTATAACTATGCTGACACACTACGAGGAACGCAGATTGGTCTCATCAATGCAGCGGCTTATCGGCCGAAAGGTGTGCAGATTGGCTTCTTAAACTATTCGCGTGATGCGCAAACGCGGCGCTACGGACTCATCAATCTCTCGCCCGAAACACGAGTAGATTACATGCTTTTTGGTGGTACTTCATCGAAAATCAACGCAGCATTAAGGTTTAAGAACAAGACAAGTTATCGCATTTTAGGCTTTGGTACGCATTATATGGGCTTCAACAGAGAGTTCTCTGGCGACATATTTTATCGTTTCGGACAATATATCCCCCTGTCATCTAAGTGGACGTTGAGTGGCGATTTGGGATTATATTTCATTGAGATTGCAAAGAAAAAGACCATAGAAGGACCGCGTCATCTCTATTCTTTGCAAGCACATCTCAACTTGGATTACCAAATCAACTCCGTGGTAGGAGCTTATATTTCGACTGGTTATGGCACCACACGCTACTATGGTTCGCACGAAAACTACCGCAGTAAACCAATGATTGAGGCCGGAATTACCTTACATTATGATCGTAACCATGAGGCCGAAACAAAGTGGATTGACGAGAAAATACGTGACTATAACTTCCAAATGCGCCTACTTGAGCAGGCAAAGAGTGACAGTTTGTTTCGCTTTTACGACCATAACTATACGAAACAACGCTGGGGAAATGCACTCGCGGGCGTGGTGGGAATCAATGTTTTCGTGCATTGTTTTGACCGCTTTGTCTTGCGTCGCGACTTCGCCAAAACCACTTTGAGCAGTACATGGAATAATTTTAGACACGCTTTTGTGTGGGATAACGATAACTTCAAAACGAATCTGTTTGCTCATCCCTATCATGGCAACCTCTATTTCAACTCGGCTCGCAGCAATGGATTTAGCTTTTGGCAGAGCGTTCCCTTTACCATTGGGGGCAGTATGATGTGGGAATTCTTCGGAGAAAAAGAGCCTCCAGCCCTCAACGACATGTTAGCTACGAGCTTTGGTGGCGTTGCAATAGGAGAAGTTTTCCATCGAGTTTCAGCCCTCATCCTTAATGATCGCGCCCACGGAACAAATAGATTGTTTCGCGAAATGGCTGCAACCATCATCAATCCTATGCAGGGATTGAAACGTATTCTCAATGGAGATGCATGGCGAACTCGCAATAAAAACTTTCTCTATCATAACTTTTCAGAGATTCCAGTAGAGCTTTTGATGAGTGTAGGTGACCGATATCTGGCTGACAATGGTACGATATTCCGCGGTGAACACCAACCATTCGTGACGTTTAGTCTACGTTATGGTGATCCCTTTAACCAAAACACATCCTCTCCTTACGATTACTTCACTGCAAATATAGCAATGGGATTCACAGGCAATCAACCTTTTGTGCATGGTTTTCACCTTACAGGCAGACTATGGAGCAAGCTGGTTTATGATGGGAAAGAAGGCCAAACACTTTGTGGTATCTTTCAACACTTCAACTATTATGACTCACAACCCGTGAAAGATGGTAGTTCTCAAACTCCTTATCGCATATCAGAAGCTGCTGCAATTGGACCGGGAATGATTTGGAGATTCCCTGAGATTGGCAATAAAAACAAGTTAGAACAGAGTGTATTTGTAGACTTAATACTCCTTGGTGGGACTAAAAGCGACTATTATTCTTTTATAGATCGCGACTATAATATGGGCTCGGGATATAGCTTTAAGAGTCGAACGGAGATGACTTTTCCTTATCTTGGTCGGCTAAGTCTAAACCTTGACTACTATAGAATCTATACATGGAAGGGCTATGAAAATAAGAATTACACGACAATAGACCCGCTCTATCTAAATGCACAGGGCGATAAGAGCAATGCAGAACTAATGGTTATCAACCCCGTTCTATTGATTCAGATGAAACATAACTGGGGAATGGAACTGTCAAGTAACTTCTATATGCGCAAAACGCGCTATGCCTATCATGACAATGTGGCTACACGCACGTTTGAATTTAGGGCAGGTTTGGTCTATAGATTCTAAGAAACACAGACTAAAGATAGGCTTCCTGCGAGTGTCTTAGAATGCCATTAACAGTTCATTTCTTATGGATTGATAGCCTTTGTGTATGTAACAGCAAGACATAAGGACATAAAAAAAGTCGTTCATAAAGGGGTTTGCCTCTATGAACGACTTTTCATTAGAAAACTTTTCAGTTTGTTTGTGCTTCACTTTTGCAGGTGATAGCACGATCTTCTTTAGAAGTTGATGTCGACACCAGCACCAAACACGTTGTTGTTTCGTGTGAAATCAGCCTTATAAGGAAGTATCGTTCCGTTTAAATTTTCAGTCTTATCACCATTGAAATGGCTATAGAAAGTGTGGAAATAAGCCACATTCAAGTCAATCTTTTTACTTAAATGAATGCATGCACCCACACCAACTGAGTTTGAATTGGCCACAAATGACTTGTCATCCATATATTCTTTGGTCAATCCATAGCTTGTGTTCTGCCAGCCAGCACTAACAGTAATGGTCTTTGTTGCATCAAATTCAACGCCTGCATTCCATTCCATCGTACCGCGTTTGAGTTTATCCTCACGGTGTTGATAGGCAGTTGCCTGCTTGTCGAAATAGTAATGGAAGCCTGCATTGATGCGCAATGCATCAACAGGAGAGTAACCTGCACCAATAGCGAGATAGGCAGGGATGTCTGCAGCGACCTTCTTTCCATCGGCAAACTCACCAGTTGCCTCATCAATCTTTTGGTCGAATTGTTCCTTTATGCCTTTCATTGCACCTAAAACAGCAGGATTTGTGAGCACGGCTTGAGCCTGAGCAGGAGTCATTCCCTTTTGAACGAACATCACACCCAAGGTTTGTGGGAGGTTACCTATACTTGGAAGTTGATTCACTGCCTCATTCTTTAGGCGCATACGCGTTTTGAATTCATACTTCATTGCAAAGTTCCAACGACCTGTTTTATAGTCAATTCCCAACACAGGAGTAAAGCCAACACCAGATTGATCGCAGTTTAACTCAATGTTAGCAGAGCCAGTTTTCGTTGCATCGAGCATGGTATAAAGAGGTACATTGCCTACTTTGATGTTGCGAACGTAGCCATAATAGTTGCTCAAAGCATACACTCCACGTACTCCAGCAAAGGCACTTAACTCGGGCAATACACGGTAAGCAGCACCTAAAGAGAAGCTATAATAATACTGACGGCCACGCATATAGCTGTCGAAGCTATAGCCTTTCTTTCCAAACATGGCTGGCGAAGTGAGACCAAGTGCACCATGTGAGGCGCCATCTAAAGCCTGAGCTAAACCTGTTACGCCCATAGCGGTTTCACCAACTATCTTTTCAAACGAGCCAAGTCCATTGTCGAAGGTGCACTTTCCGCCTCCACCTGTGATGCCAAACATCGCTTGGAAAGAGAACTTTTTCCAGTTATAAGCGGCCTGAATTGATGGTAATACGGGGGCGAATGCTGTTCCTTTGAATTCTCGAGTAGTAGAGTTGTTGTTCTGATTCAAGGCATAAAGCGGGAACTCATTATTGATAATACGACTCTGAAACACGAGTTGCCAGTTCAAAGAAAGATGCAAACCATCTTTTAAAAAGGCTACACCAGCTGGATTAGAATACACTCCATCAATGCCAATAGAAGCCTCACGACTTAACATTCTGTTGAAAGCAACATTCTGATTTGTGTTGGTCAGCAGTCCACCTGCCCATGATGCTTGCGATGAAAAGATAGCAAGCGCGATAAAACTAAATTTTAATTTATTCATCTTTATAAACCTTAATGCAATTCGTCGCAAAGGTATTTAGATTGTTCTTTATGTCAACAAATCTCCCGATATATTTAATTTGTGTTAACATTAAAAGGCAAGTTTTCTGCACATTTCTTATTTTTTGTGCAATAAAATTGCGCATTTCACGAAACTTTGTGCAATGAAAATTATAACTATTCTACGGAAAATCTACTATCAATTGATATAAATTTCTTGCAAAAAACAGGTTCTATACAATAAAAAATAAATTAAAGATGCTGGTCCTTTACACTGGATCAACATCATAATAAATATGTAAGGCAGCATAACGTTTGTCTTGCATCATCTGCTTTTGAACGTAACGAAGCACTTCACGCACACGTTTTTGATCAATTCCATTCTCAAGTTTAATGATAATCTTACGGATATGCATCGTCTTTACGCGTGCAATCGCAGGCTTATCTGGCCCAAGTATACGGTCAGAGAAGTATTGACGCAGGCGACTTCCCATTTCTAATGCTGCTGTTTCTACTATCTCATTTTTGTTATGTTTGAGGTAAACATAAACCAAATGAAAGAAAGGTGGGTAATGAAACAGGGCACGTTCATCAAGTAAATCCGCACAAAACGATTTGAAATCATGCGCTACAACCTGCCTGATTATAGGCAACTCAGCACTCTTTGTCTGTAAAATCACAAGTCCTTGTCGCCCCTTTCGGCCCGCACGCCCACTCACTTGACTCATCATCATGAATGCATGCTCATAGGCACGAAAGTCGGGATAGTTCATCATTGCATCTGCATCGAGTATCCCTACAACGCTAACATTGTCGAAATCAAGGCCTTTACTAATCATCTGAGTGCCTATAAGTATGTTCGTTCTTCCTGCTGAAAAATCGGCAATGATACGCTCATAAGCATTCCGAGTGTGTGTGGTGTCGAGATCCATACGCGCCACCCGCGCTTCAGGAAAGAGCTCTCGAACCTGATTTTCAATCTTTTCCGTGCCATAACCCCTACTGACAAGTTTCTCACTTCCACACTGAGGGCATTTTGTAGGCATACTATATGTGAAGCCACAATAGTGACATGAGAGTAGATTTAGATTCTTATGAACCGTCAAAGTGACATCACAATTCGTGCACTTTGGCACCCAACCACACTCCGTACACTCTATTCTTGGTGCAAAACCACGCCGATTTTGAAACAAAATTACTTGCTTTCCGTCTTGCAAAGCATTGCCAATCGCTTGCAAAAGTCGCGGCGAAAACAGACCTTGCATCATTTTTCTGTGCTGCAAATCCTTTACATCTACCACATCAATCTGAGGCAGTTCTATCCCCTTAAAGCGTTTAGAAAGCGTCACGAGTCCATACTTTCCTTGCTGTGCATTGTAGTAACTTTCCATCGAAGGAGTGGCAGTTCCCAACAAGGTTTTAGCCTTATAGAGCGATGCTAACACGACAGCTGAGCTTCTGGCATGATAGCGCGGAGAGGGCTCTTGCTGCTTAAAACTCGTCTCATGTTCCTCATCTATGATAACCAGTCCAAGCTTCTGAAAGGGCAGAAAGACAGCACTACGCGCCCCAAGCACAACATCATAGGGAGCATTGGAAAGCTGTTTGTTCCATATTTCCACACGCTCGGCATCGCTATATTTAGAATGATAGATGCCCAATCGATTTCCAAAAACCTTCTTCAACCGACTCGTTATCTGCACAGTCAAGGCAATTTCTGGCAAGAGATAAAGCACTTGCTCGCCCCGATCGAGTGCCTGCTGAATGAGATGAATATAGATTTCTGTCTTACCGCTTGATGTTACACCATGCAAAAGCACTACATTTTTCTCAGCAAACTGTTCATTTATCGAGTTAAAAGCTTCTGTTTGAGCTTCGTTCAACGGCTTCATCAACTCAGGATGTGCCTCTTCTGAAGTGTTCAAACGCCCCACCTCCTTCTGATAAAGCACAAGCATTCCGCGATCAACCAATGCTTTGATGACAGCCAACGATGTGTTTGTGGCATTCATCAACTCTTCACGTGTCAGCTCAACCGGCTGTTGTTGAGGCGCATCGCCATGGAGTGTATCCCAATGTGAGAGTGCAAGAAAACCCTCAAAAGCCTTTTGTTGTTTCGTGGCACGCGCCAAAAGATTCAACGCAACATGCAGAGTCTGCTCATTACGATAGGCAGAACCCAGCGTAATATACGTCTCTGTCTTCGGTCGATAGCCTTCTTCCGCCTTCAATCCCGAGGGCAATGCAGCCTTATAGATATCTCCCAACGGCGAGAGATAATAGTCTGAAATCCATTGCCAAAGCCTCATTTGCTGCGGAAGCAATATGGGACGCTGATCAACGACCTCTATGATAGGCTTCACTTCAAATGCCGGCGGCTCTTCAACAAGGCGCATCACGATGCCAATATAATGCTTTGATTTACCTAACGGCACGAGCACACGACCTCCCACCTGTACACTTGCCACTTGTTTCTCGGCAACTGAATAGGTGAACAGCCCGTCTAAGGGCAACGGAAGAACCACTTCTACGAATTTCATGCGCCTGCAAAGATAAATAAAATAATAGAGAATCTGATAACACACCCAAGGAAAAGCAAACCCTCACGGAGTTAACTCCAAAGGCAAAAAGTGCTCATAACACAGGCAGCGCAATCTATAAAGCGAACGCTTTCACGCAACCTCTCAGCCCCTTATTGTCAAAAGTATTCTTAAAAAAACGCCCTTGATTTTCTCTGAAATAGGAAAAATAGAGACCCAAAGTGCCTCTTTCCACCACAAAACCAAGATAAAATCCAACTCCATAATATGATATTGCTCAACAAAACATGCCAAATCACGCTGCAATCTCATGCAAACAGAAGCATAAAAAGCCTGAAATCACAACGTCAACAGACATAGATTGTAACTTCTCTCATTATCAATCAGTTACAATATTGAATCCCAGAATCATGAGTACCTTAATAATTAACGATAAAAGAACAGCGATTACAAGCTCAATACCTTTTTCCTATCTTACCACTACCATATAATAGAATATTTGTTTGAACTCCGGAAGATTAAGATTATAGGATTCCAATAAAAGAATATTATAATATTCATTGATACCAAACAAACAAATAAAACAATCTTTCCAAGGATTTTAAACAAAAGAAGAGTGAGATATATCACTCGGGAAACATCTCACTTCTCCTTATTTCTTAATTTAGTTCAATTGGAATGTTATCATTTCCAACCAGGGTTTTGTACGAGTTTCTTGTTAAGTACTAACTCCTGTGTCGGGAGTGGATACAGAAAACGTCGATCATTAGCCTTCCATTTTCGCCCAGCATCATTAAGTTGCTTAGCAGCTTTATATTGATAGAGATACGTAGCGCCATCATAGTTTATCGTAGGACGCCCTGTTTTACTATCAAATGTGCCTGCAGGGAACTCACTGATTGATTGTGGAGTTATCTTAATTCCCAGCATTGTTTTAGGGTTTTCTAATAATTTCATCGCATTCCAACGCTTTAGATCGTCTAAGCGGAAGCCTTCTGCGACTAACTCTATACGTCTTTCACGGCGAATTTCATATAGTAAATTCGATAATGTATAACCATAATTAATTGGCTTTTCATCAGTAACCGGCGAGATTGTTAGGTGAGGCATTTCTACGCGATCACGCAATTTATTTATCGTTCTGTCTAAAACTGTTTGTGTACACGTATTTAATTCGGCATTAGCTTCTGCATTAATGAGTAAAACTTCTGCGTAACGATAGACAAACCAATCAAAGGTTGAATTGCGAGCTTCCTGTTGTGTTGTATTCGCATGATGGAATTTTACGCAATCATAACCTGTAACACTCTTACTAGAACCAACTCTATTTGCTGCTTCATTAAGGATTCTTTCTCCATTTCGGATATAATATGGTTTATGGTTATTGTCGACTATCTGGTAAAGACGAGGGTCGCGATTTCTAAATTCGTTTTCCATATTATCATCACCAGAATAACCTGAGCCATGGTTATAAATAGGTGTACCATCTTTCATTAGGAAAGATTCAACGAAATCTTTTGATAATCCCATTCCACCATTTTGCACTTGACGACCAAGTTCGTGTGTCAAAACAGAGGGTTCATAGAATCGTGCAAGAATACATTCCTTGTTTGTTGAAAGGTCTTCCTGGGTAAATTGATTTGAATAATAAAGTGGATAGCCAGGGAAAGGCATCTGATCGCACCCCGTATCAGAACCTTTTACGATTTCAAATCTTCCACTATTCATAAGCGTATCAGTTTGATTAACCGCTTCTTTTAACAAAGCATCAGCCGAAAGATTACCAGTACTCGTTTGGTTATGATACTTTTTATAAGTTCCAAAATAAAGATATATGCGTGCTAACTGCGTTCTTGCAGCCTCTTTATTTAAGCGTCCTGATTCTGATAAAGCCTTTTCAGGCAGCCATCTTATAGCAAATAAGAAATCTTCTATCACATGCTGTAGTACAACATCTTGCGGATCACGTGGCTTAAAGAGTTCATTGGTATCATCGGTTTGAAGATCTTGACTATAATAAGGTACGTCTCCAAACATCTTAATCTTATTAAAATAGAGTAGCCCCCGGAAGAATCTTACTTCAGCTACATATTTATTAATTTCATCTTGATTACCAACTACTTTCTTGTAGCGCTTTAAGAAATAATTACAGTCACGGACATCATTCCAGTACCAGCCATTCCCGGCAGACGCTTCTGTCGGAACTGTCATCTCATCAAAAAGGTAAGGACTATAATTAGACGTTACAAAATTATCACTAACGTTATCAAGTGTTGCCGAAGGACTACTCAAAAAACCATACAACCCATTTGCATATAGCTTTAAATCTTTAGTTGAATTCCAATAGGTTTGGTCTGTAAAAGAATCTCTCGGCGATAAATCCGTATAATCACATGCCGCAGTCAGTCCAGCAAGTAACGATAATGCAATATAGTTTCTAAATCTCATAATTTTAGATTTTTAATTGATAAAACATTAGAAAGTTAAGTTTAATCCTACCGCAACCTTCTTATTAATTGGATAAGTCATATTGTTTAAGGTCTCAGGATCAAAGGATTTTATAAGAGATGTAAATGTGAAAAGATTCTCACCTGTAACATAAATCCTTAGACGTGATATTCTAATTTTGTTCAAGATAGCCTTAGGAATAGTATATCCTAAGGTAACATTCTTAAGACGACAATAGCTTGCATTCTGTAAATAGCGAGAACTTACTACACGATTACCTCTATTAGACCAACCTAATTTCGGGAAATAAGCATTTGTTCTCTCTGGCGTCCAGTAATCGAGTGATGTTGTTAATGGCGTTTGCCACTCGTCTGTGAAGCCCCAATAAGCAGAATTTCCAGAGCCAGGGAACCAGTCTCGTTTTCCAATTCCTTGCCAAAACATTTCGAAATCAAACCCTTTATATTCACATCCCGCAGTAATACCATACGCATATCGTGGTGTTGAGTTACCAATTATTTTCCTATCACCAGGTTTCTTTAGCGTATTATCTCCTATATCTATTTTCTTATCACCATTTAAATCTTCAAAACACACATCTCCGGCGCCCCATTTACCACCATAAAGATAAGACTGATTTGGATGAGAGGAAGCTTCTTGATCCGTTTGGAAAAGTCCTTTAGAAACAAATCCCCATATTTCATTCAATTTACGACCTTCATAATATTGACTAATAAGCCCTGTTGGATTATTGAATTTGGTTATAGTTGATTGGTAATCTGAAAGGACTCCCTTTACATGATAAGTTAAACCACAAGCCAATTTGTCATTCCATTCTAATGTAAATTCCCAACCTACAGTTTTCAAATCGGCCGCATTTTGACGAGGAACTTTTGCCCCTAACACAGCAGGAAGTACTTCTCCATCAACAAGCATATCCTTTGTATTACGACGATACCAATCGAATGATAAATATAAACGATTACGAAGGAAATTTGCATCAAAACCAAAGTCTACCTGATCAACTGTCTCCCAGGTAAACGATGGACTTACAAGTCCAGGTGCAGTAATAGCAACAGGACGCTTTCCACCTAACAAAGCCGCATATTTACTATTAATTCCATAAGTTGCTAAATAAGGGAAGTTACCATCAACAACTTGATTTCCCAATGAACCATACGACACACGTAACTTAAAATTATCACACCACGTCTTCATATTCTCCCAAAATCTTTCTTCAGATAAACGCCAAGCAGCCGATACAGATGGGAAGAACTGGTATCTATTCCCCTTTTTAAATTTTGAAGAACCATCATAACGACCATTAAGTTCAAGAAGATATCGTCCAAGAAAATCATAGTTTATACGTGCGAAAAGACCATTAACAGCCCATTGTCCCATATTACCATTAATGCTCATATCACCTGTTGCCTGATTAATAGCAGCATTATTAGAATCTATTAAATCCTTTCTGCCTGCATAATAATATTGAGTTCGTTTCTTTTCTTGATTATAACCCATCATAAACTTAAAATTATGTAGCTTGTTAGCTAAAGACAAACTATACTCTGCAAAAGCATTAAACGAAGAGTAATAATCATCGCTATTCGCATTTGTTACACTACTTGGATTTGTCCATGGATAAAAGTTTTCTGTACCAGGAACAGCAGTATAATCATAAAAATTACGCACATGTTGAGTTGAAGACAAGCCATAATAATTCCAAGTATAGTCTGCATTGATAATAAGTCTTTTGACAGGAATAAGTTTTATCGCAGCGGTCATCCACAAATCATTTTGTTTATAGTGTGCATTTCCACCCTGAGCTTGGATTGCAACAGGGTTAGTAAAGTTACCTTGTCCTGCATAATGACCATCAGGATGCTTTACCGGCATCAGAGGACTTAAATCTGATTTCATCATACCACTATAAGCAGATAGTCCTGAATACGCAGTAGAATTCATTGCAGTAGTACCACCTGTTGGATGCATTTCAGTGGTATAGGTATGTGAAATCTTAGCAGAGACCTCCATCCAAGGTGTTAATTCTGATGTAATATTGATGTTTGCATTATATTTATTGTATTTTTCGTCTGTTGCTTTCAATATACCACCTTGCTTGTTTGCTCCTAAAGAAGCATAATATCGTGTCTTTTGACTTCCTCCACTGATGCTTGCATTGTAAATTTGTGAAAAGGATGTCTTGTATAACTCTTTCCACCAATCCGTATTTCCGCAATAACCATATTTAAAAGCACTATAACTCTTATCAAAGAATACAGGGCTATCGTATTCTCCCTTTGCATATTTCTCGGTATAGGTATATACAAGAGGATTGAAGTAGTGACCACTTCCACCGCTATTCTGATAAGCTAAGTCTATCATTTTTAAGTAATCTGTAGAATTCACATTATGCATTTCTACAGCAGGTTTCTGCCAATATCCAGATGCAGAGAACTGAACTACTGGACGAGAATTAAGCTTACCTTTCTTTGTAGTGATTAAAATTACACCATAAGCTGCACGAGCACCATAAATGGCGGATGATGCAGCATCTTTCAAAACAGAAATAGATTCGATATCATCAGGGTTTACTAAGTTCGGATCCATTTGCACATTATCAACTAAGACTAATGGCTCACCACCATTAAGAGATGTCGTACCTCTGACATTAAAAGTCGAACTAGCACCCGGTGCACCACCTCTACTCATTGATACATTAAGATTAGGAACAACACCCTGTAGTCCTTGTCCAATATTGCTTATGGGACGGTTTTCTAAAACATCTCCATTGACAGATGCAACTGCACCTGTTAAATTTGCCTTTTTCTGAGTTCCATAGCCTACAACAACGACTTCATCCAGTGCTTTTGAGTCTTCATTCAAGACTATCTTTATTGCATTGCCATCCCATTTCTTTTCTTGGTTCAAATAACCAATATAAGAAACAACTATGGTACAACCATTAGGAGCATTGCTAATACTAAATTTGCCATCGAAATCTGTAACTGTTCCCTTTGGCGTTCCTTTTATTACAACTGATGCACCAATAATTGGTTCGCCCTTTTGGTCTACAACTAAACCTTTACAAACATTGTCCTGTTGTTGTACATTAACATTGTTTGCACTTGCTTTCGCTAACAAAGGACAAATAACTGCAGTCCCGGCATATAAACACAGGGCTGCAACTAATTTAGTTCTTACTTTCCTCATAAATTAAAAGTTAATAGAAATTGTTAAATTATTAAATTATTTATATGATGTTTCTCCAATATAGATATTATATACTATAATGAAATTACAATAGATTCAGGCTTTTATCATAAAATATGATTTATTGGTTACGTAACAGATTAATAGTTAAAATAAGACTACGGCTATCATTTCTTTTATAAATAAAAGAGGGGCTATTCTCTTGAGAAAGAGTAAGGAGCCGCATTTATCGTATTTCCACGTGAGAGATTAGGCTGAGCCGAGAGATTGAACACGATGCTTGCGCCCTGTTTTAACTCATTGAGTTTGAGATAATTCATGTTCCATGGCTTTTCATTTAGCGTCATCGAAGAGATATATTTATTCGCAGAAGAACATTGAGGAGCATCAATTGATATGGTCTTTCCATCGTATAGATGCAGCTTTACCTGCTTAAAATAGGGCGTTCCGATGGCATATTCGCCACTTCCTGGGCACACTGGATAGAATCCAAGCGCAGAGAATACATACCAAGCTGACGTTTGACCATTGTCTTCATCGCCACAATACCCATCAGGATTTGCCGTATAAAGTCGATCCATTATATTGCGAACATGAAGTTGAGTCTTCCAAGGCTGGCCCGACCAATCATATAAATACGGCATGTGTTGAATCGGTTGATTGCCATGCGCGTAGTTTCCCATGTCCATAACTTGCATTTCTCGTATCTCATGTATCACTGATCCATAATAACTATCGTCAAAGATTGGCGGAACAATAAATACAGAATCCATCATCTGATTAAACACTTCGTTGCCTCCCATGAGGTTAATGAGCCCTTGGGGGTCATGGAATACGCACCAAGTCCAATGCCATGAGTTGCCTTCGGTAAAGGCATCACCCCACTTATAGGGTGAGAAGGGTGACTGAAACTCTCCGTTTTTCAATCTTCCACGCATCATTTTAACCGATGAATCGAATACATTACGATAGTTTAATGCACGCTTCTTAAACGGCGCTAATTGCTTTTTAGACTTCCCAATGGCCTTACCTAATTCATAAATACACCAATCATCATAGGCATATTCAAGCGTACGGGCCACATTTTCGTTGATTTTCACATCGTAAGGCACATAGCCTAAGCGATTATAATAGTCGAAACCTTTTCTTCCTGAAGAACTAATCTTCGGATGAACTGCCGATGCTCCATGCACAACGGCTTCCCAAAGTGTCTCTGCATCTTTTGTCTTCACTCCCGACAACCAGGCATCTGCCACCACAGAAGCAGAGTTGTTGCCCACCATACAATCACGATGACCGGGCGATTGCCACTCTGGTAAGAAGCCCGATTCACGATAGGCATTAGCAAGCCCTTGTTGAATTTGGAGATTAACTTCTGGATAAAGCAAGTTTAACAAAGGGAATAATGCTCGGAAGGTGTCCCAGAAGCCCGTGTCAGTATACATATATCCCGGCAACACTTTACCATTATAAGGACTATAATGAATGATATTGCCATTGACATCTCGCTCCCAAAGCATGCGTGGGAATAACAAACAACGATATAAACACGAATAGAAAGTGCGCTTATGGTCTATGTTTTCATCGTTCACTTCTACTCTTCCAAGCACCTCATTCCATTGTTTTTGACCATGAGCTGCTATATTTTCCAAGGTCTCACCAGCCTGTTGGAGTTCTTTGAGATTCAACATGGCTTGGTCATAGCTCACAAACGAAGATGCAACGCGGGCTGTTACCTGTTCATTTCTGTGTGAAATCTTGAAACCAACAATACACCCACGTTTCACCTTCTCAGTTAATTTTATTGCCTTTCCTTCAGGATTGAGCATGTAAGCAATAGGATGAGAAAACTGAATGACAAAGTAATTTCGGAAATTTTCGGGTACTCCGCCGTTATTCTTCGTTGTATATCCCATCACCATATTCAGCTCAGGAAGTACTACAACCTCTGAATTGTCGTCGAAAGCATCAATGACTATGCTGGCACTATCAGTCTTAGGATAAGTGAAACGCATCATACACGCACGCTGTGTTGGTGCTATTTCGGCCCTGATATCATAGTCGGCAAGATACACTTTATAATAATAGGGTTTCACATCTTCGGCCATATGCGAGAACCATGAGGCTCGTTTATCCTCATCAAAGACAGGTTTTCCAGTCTCAGGCATAAGAGAAAACATGCCATAATCGTTTATCCAGGGGCTGGGTTGATGGGTTTGCTTCAGTCCTCTGATTTTATGTGCAGTGTAAACATACTGCCAACCATCGCCATTTCTACCTGTTTGAGGTGTCCAAAAGTTCATTCCCCAAGGCAAAGCAATAGCGGGATAGGTGTTGCCTGCAGAGAGTTCAAAGGATGATTCCGCGCCCACCAGGGGATTGACAAACGCAGCATAGTCGCATGATTCGTTAGCCGACTTAATGCCAGTAGTATATAACAACGCTATCAGCAAAAGGAGAAAACCAAATCGTTTATTCATAGTTTAAGGTCTAAATATTGAAGTTAATCAATAACACAACATCGTTCTTATCATTCTGTAGAACGATGTTATGCTATCATCACACATTTTATTTCAAACTGTTTAATAAAGGTGCCTTTCCATCGGCAATGAGTTTTATCACCAGTTCGCCAAAAAGTCCATTCTGCCATGCAAACCATGGGCGCGTGTAATGATTTGGGTCATTCACATCAAAGCTTTCATGCATGAAACCTGTTCCGGCATCTGTGTGCATAAGCATCTTCATATACTTGGCTATTTCCTGGTCATCCTTTGAAACAAACAACTTCATCATAATGCTCATTGGCCATGCCATATTATATCCAATATGTGGACCACCAATACCTTCTCCTGCTTTTCCGCGGAAGAACCAGGGGTTATCTTCACTCCAAACGAAGCGTAAGGTGTTCTGATAGATAGGATCATCGAGCGAAACATCACCCAAATAGCCCATGCCCAGCAATGAAGGAACGTTTGCATCGTCAGCAAGTAGGTGATTGCCAAAGCCATCTACCTCAAGCGCATATATCTTTCCATATTTAGGATGGTCATAAACCGCATATTTTTTCAATGCAGCTTCCACTTCATCGGCCAAGTCATTGCATTGCTTAGCGAGGGCAGGCTTGTGATTAACCACATTGAGAATCTCTGCAGCTTTATGCAAACTGGAAACTGCCATGAAATTAGAAGGGATGAGAAATTGGAAGATTGTGGCATCATCCGAAGGTCGGAAAGTCGACACAATCAGTCCACATGGCTTCACAGGTGCCCCATAACCACCCCAGCCTACAGTATCATAAGCGCGGTCTGTCACACGAAGGAAATGATAAGGTCCCATTCCTTCTTTGCGCTGTTGCTCATGAAAAGTGAGCAAAGTGTTTTCAATTGCTTGCAACCAAGCCTCTCCAAAGATAGAAGTATCACCCGAAACTTTCCAATATTCATAGGCCAATCGAATGGGATAACATTCACTGTCTATCTCATATTTACGCTCATGAACTTCTGGTTTCATAGCCGTGTTGTCGCTTTGCCATTCACCTCCCGTTGGACCATCATTGAAAGCATTGGCATATCTATCGATATTTGTATTCTTAAACTCCCTGAGAATAACGCCCCGAAGCATTTTCTTCAGTTGAGGATCTTCATTGACCAAACGCACATAAGGCCACACCTGAGCTCCCGAATCGCGTTGCCACATGGCGGGAATATCACCGGTATAGACAAATGTATCGTCGTCTCCATCCTTCACCCGATAATGAACAGTCGTCTCAAGTGTATTCGGATAACAGTTTTCAAACATCCAAGCAAGTCGTGGATTGCCCTTCAATATAGCTTTAACGCGCTTAATTTCTTTCTCTATTGCTTTCGACTTGAAAAGCCGTTCGGCCATAGGCGGACGCTTACTCACAAAAGTTGTGGCATCACTTGCAACCTTATCGGTATAACGTTGTGACACTTGAGCAGACACTCCCGCAGTGGAGCACATGAAAAGACAAGCCAAAGTAAATGTTGATAATCTCATAGTATAAAATCTTAGATATTTTCTCGTAGAATCACTCACCATGAAAGATGCCATAAAATAATTCCAACTTTTTTATAGTATTAAATTAAAGCTCAAACAAGATAAGACAATCGATTACGCTTACAAAAGTAAATTAAAGAAATGATTTCACCAAATTTTTTGTTCATAAAACTTAAATAACATCTCATTCTATTTCTGTTTGGCAGAAAAAGCGCCTCATTTTACTCACCAAATTCAGTCAAATTGCGCCCTAAAAAGAATCAAATCACAACACCAAATCAGGCATTTCTCAAGAACAGGAAAATAGCATTATTTCACCGCTTCTTGCCGATAGAAATAAGATTAATCACAGGCATCATCGCAAACAGACTAAGACTCACCCAAATAATGATTTTAGGTGATTAAAGCAAGCAAATGGACCGCGTTCTTTTCGTAAGATATGCGATAAACCTTCACCTATAAGGAAGCTTATATCACCTTATATATCGAAGTATCAAGATTTTTTTATTTAACGTGGATTTACTATCTTTTATGGAGGAATTCATACTAAATTCAGTATTCTATTAGCTTACAAATCATTACTACTCCATGTTTAATATTTCGCAAATATATAAAAATTACTTGTTATGTCAAAATCTTACAAACAGAATCTAATATTTTGATAAAAGGAGAAAATTTTGAAAAGCTATATATGAATCATCTTGCATAAAGGAAAATAAATCGTACCTTTACAGCGAATTTAAAACATATACCATTGAATATGAATACAACAAAGAGAAACAAACCCATAAAGATAGAGGCCTACTTACCCCTTTTCATTTTCTATCTCGTTGCTGTTGCTTGCAGAATTGTCTCCGTTTGCATATTACCCACAATAGTCAAATATAGTAAACACGCGATATGGTTAGAACTCGGTGAAGGTATTGGCCCGGCCTTAGGTGCAGTTATCGTGACCTGTTGTTTCAAAAGGAAATGGACTTGCACCATCGCTGGGAAATCATGGCGACGCAGTGTCTTTTGTCTTACCTTTCCCATAGCCTTATTTCTCATTTTCGATAGAGCGAATGGGCTCAGGACAACATTGTTATTTTTGGGCTGCACACTTTATGCCTTCTTTGAAGAAGTGGGCTGGCGTGGCTATCTGACTGGTGAATTCTTGAAGTTGAATCAATTAAAACGAGTCATAATTATCACCACATTCTGGTTTATTTGGCATATCAATTTTCCATTAGGTATGCATGGACTCATCTTCTTTGCCATTCTTTTATTGGCTTCATGGGGCTTAGACCAAGTGGCACACGACACACACGCGCTCATCTTATGTGCCTGCCTACATGGCATTTTCAATCTTTTCAAACACAACAATGGAATACTCAATAATTATCTCACGCTCTCTCTCCTAATCTTTTCCATCGCCTCATGGTTCATTGTTTGGTACTATCCATGCCATAAAAAGTCTTCTACCAAATAAAAGGATGCCATTATAAGGCAAGAAAAATTATAGGGAATCAGAGACAAACTGCAACACACAGCCCAACTTCTCACAAATGTTTCCGCGTACGGCGAAAGCTTCAAACCATTTGGAAAAT